>DATJOE010000237.1:0-3172 GCA_035507305.1 Solirubrobacteraceae bacterium
TGCCTGCCGCTCGTGCTCGACGAAGGCCAGGAGGTGCTCGAGGCCTCGCGGGCTAACGTTTTCGCCGTCGAGGACGGCACGCTCGTCACGCCCGCGGCCGACGGGCGCATCCTGCCGGGAGTGGCCCGCGCGAAAGCGATCGAGACCGCTCGCGCGCTCGGGATCCAGGTCCGCGAGGAGCCGCTGACCGTGCAGCGGGTGATCGAGTCCGGCGAGGCTTTCCTGACGGGCTCGATACGGGGGGTCGAGCCCGTAAGCGCGCTCGGTGAGGCCGAGCTGGCGCCGCTGGGAGAGCTGGTCGGGGAGCTTTCGGCCGAGCTGGAACGCAGCTGGACCGGGGCAGGCAAGCCAGATTCGGTGCGGGCTCGCTGAGTTAGGCGACGCACGGCTTGGCCGGTGCAGATGCCGGCGAAGCAGTCCGCATCGCGGGATGCCCCCGCCAGGAGTCGAACCTGGATTTACCGCTTAGGAGGCGGTCGTCTTATCCATTGGACTACGAGGGCATGAGCGATCCACGCAAGCGTGGGGCGATCGGCTAAGGCTACCCGCGAGCACGAGCGAGACCTATCGCCGCTCAGGCCGGGCCGCCCTCAAGCTCGGCGGCCACCAGTTGCGCGCTTGCTTGCGCGCGCTTGCCGGTGCTCGCCAGCCCGAGCCCGAGTACGGCCACGCCGCACGCCGTGACGACCCACCACGCGGCGTGGCTGGCCTGCACGAATCCGGGTCCTATCGCGGCCGCACCGCCGGCCGCGATCGCGCCTGCGATCGCCACGCCGAGCGTCTGCCCGAGCACGCGCGAGGTCGAGGCAACCGCCGCGGCGACCCCCGCTTGGGCGGCCGGCATCCCCGCCACGGCGGTGTTTGTGATCGGCGGGTTGACCATCCCGAAGCCGATTCCGAAGACGATATAGGCAGGCACGAGCGAGGCAATCGAGGTGTGTGCGCCGAGGTCGGTCAAGAGCCCCGCGCCGAGCGCGATTCCCACGCCGCCCACGAGCAACCCAATGCGTGGGCCGCGGTGTCCCACGATCCGCCCGGAGAGCGGCGCGAAGACGACGGTCATCGCGGCGATCGGCAGCGTGCAGAGGCCCGCCTGCAAAGCAGAGAGCCCGCGTACCTCCTGTAGGTAGAGCGTGTTCAGGAAGAGAAAGCCGCCGAGCGCCGCGAACGCGCACAGCGCGATGGCGCTCGCGCTCGAGAACGGCACGCTACGAAAGAAGCGCAGTTCGAGCAACGGTTCGCGACGTCGGCGCTCATAGGGGACGAGCACGACGAGCGCCACGAGCACGACGACGTACAGCGCGACGTTCTGCGTCGAGAGCCATCCCGCCTTGGGCCCCTCGATGATCGCGTAGGTCAGCGAGCCGAATAGGGCGATCACGAGTAGCTGCCCGACTGCGTCCAGGCGGCGTGGGCGCGGCGCGCGCGACTCGGGCACAAAGCGCAGCGTGAGTGCCAGCGCGGCGAGGCCGACGGGAACATTCACCCAGAAGATTGCGCGCCAGCCGATCGACTCCACGAGCGCGCCGCCGAGCACCGGGCCGAGCGCCATGCTGATGCCGACCGTCGCGCCCCACACGCCGATCGCGTGTGCCCGCTCGCGCGGGTCCTCGAACACGTTGCGGATGATCGACATCGCGACGGGGTTGAGCATCGAACCCCCAACCGCCTGCAGCATCCTGAACGCGATCAGTGCGCCAAGCGATGAGGCGACGCTGCACAACAGCGAACCGAGCGTGAACAAGACGAGCCCAAGCGAGAAGATCCGTCGGCGGCCAAGCCGGTCGGCGGTCGAGCCCGACAGCATCAGCAGGCTCGCGAGCACGAGCGTGTAGGCGTCGACCGTCCACTGCAGGCCAGAGACTGACGTGTGCAGCTCGCGCCCGATCGAGGGCAGCGCAACGTTGACGATTGTCACGTCGAGCCCCACGATCAACAAGCTCATGCAGCAGATCGCGAGGATCAGCCGGCGCCGCGAGCGCGAGCCGATCGGGCCCTCCATCTGGCTATCGGTCGTGGGACTCCGCCGCGAGTCGCGCAAGCGCCTCGCCGTCGAGGCGAAGCGACGTCCATTCGTCCATGAGTCGAGCACCTATCCCACGGTAGAAGCCCAACGCCAGCTCGTTCCAGTCCAGGGCGGCCCACTCCAAGCGCCCCTCGTCGTCGGGCACGCGTGAGGCGACGGCGGCGAGCAGCGCGCGACCGACCCCGGCACCGCGCTCAGCGGGCAGCACGAACAGGTCCTCCAGCCAGATACCGCGCGTGGCCCAGAAGCTCGAGAAGGTGGGAAAGAACAGCGCGTAGCCCACGGGCCGTGAGCCGCGCTGCGCGATCAGCGCCTCGGCGGCGGGTGGCTCGCCGAACAGCGCCTGCACGATTTGCTCCTCGGTCGCGCGCAGCTCGTGGCGCAGCTGCTCGTAGTCGGCCAGCGCACCGAACAGCTCAAGCAGTAGCCCGGCGTCCTCGGGCGTTGCTGGGCGGACCGTCGTCTGCTCTTGCGCAGCCGCCGACATCGTCAGTCGCGCGCTTCGGCTGCCAGACGATCTGGCCGTTCGGGATAAACGTCGTCGATTGTGGTGAGCGCCACGTAGGGTGCTCGGGCCTCCCGCTCGATCGCCGCGCCGCCGCCCGCGAGCCGATCAAGCACGCTGACCACGCCGCAGATCTCGTGTCCGGCATCGTGTAGCGCCGCGATCGCCGCAAGCGTGGAGCCACCGGTCGTGACGACGTCCTCGACGACCACGCAGCGATCACCCCGTTCAAGCAGGGGTCCCTCGATGCGCCGCTGAAGCCCGTGGTCCTTGGTCTCCTTGCGCACGAAGAACGCCTTTGCCTTGGCCCCACCTGCGAGTGCAGCGCAGGCGACAGGGTCAGCCCCCATCGTCATGCCGCCCACCGCGGTGGCTCGCCAGTCGGCGATTAGCCCTGCGAGCAAAATGCCCAGTGCTGTAAAGCCCTCGGGGCGCAGAATCGCACGCTTGGCGTCGACGTAGTACTGCGCCACCGCGCCGCTCGTGAGCGTGACTTCACCGATCACGAGTGCATGTGTGCGCAACTCAGCGATCAGCCGCTCGCGCGGCGCCCCGTCGATGCTGGGATATCCGGCCAGAGCGCTCACGCAGCTGCCTAATCTAGCGCCGCGTCGAGGTCGATATATGCAAGGTGCTCTCGC
>DATJOE010000238.1:0-24195 GCA_035507305.1 Solirubrobacteraceae bacterium
TCTGCACGATCGAGGTTGGGCCTAATGAACAGACGCACGACTGCCGACTAAGATCTCAATCTACGGGCATCCCACGGAGATCTCCTTGTCCTACGCCTTCTCTTCCACGCCCTCTCGCGACGAGGGGGCTCATGTTCCATACGTACGCGCCGTTCGGGCCCATCCGTTCCACGTCGCGATCATCGTAATAGCGGCCCTTGCGCTCGCGATCTTCTGGCAGAACAGCCGCTCGCCGACGTACGAAGCGACGGCGCAGGTGCTCGTCACGCCGGTCCCCGAAGAATCCCCGTACACCGGGCTGCCGGCGATCGTCACCTCCTCCTCGGCCGACCCCTCGCGCACGATGCAGACGGCGACGTCGATCTTCGAATCGCACGTCGCCGCGCTGACGGCCAGCCGTCTTGGCGGCGGCTGGACGAGGGGGAAGGTCGCCTCGGATGTGAGCATCCAACCGCGAGGCGAAAGCAACGTGCTGTCCGTGACCGCGAAGACGAGCAATGCCACGCAAGCGGCCGCGCTCGCCAGTGCATACGCGCGCGCCGCGCTCGCGCAGCACGCCAAGGTCCTCGGCAACGAAGCGAGGCTGCAGATCGAACAGCTGCGCGCCCGCGCTCGCTCGCTCACACCCGCCGAAGCCGCGGAGTCCTCGCAGATCGGCAGCCAGCTCGCTGCGCTCAACACCGTCGCCGCGGGGCACGATCCGAACTTCTCGCTGCTGCAGACGCCGACGCCGCCTACCTCGCCGAGCGGGACGTCGAAGTCTGTGTTCATCGTGCTCGCGCTGCTCGTCGGTCTGATCATCGGCGTCGGCATGGCGGTCATCACCGACTACGTCAACCGCCGCGCGCGCGACGAGGACGAGATCCTCTCGCTCTACCCGCTGCCCGTGCTCGCGCGCGTGCCCCTGCTGCCCCGCAGCGCGCGCAAGATCGCCTCGCCCGAGCTGCTGCCTGCCGGGGTACGCGAGGCATTCCGAACGCTGCAGCCGCAGCTGCCGCAGACGCGTGAGAGCGGCGGCCGCGCGATCATGTTCACGAGCGCATCGCCTGGCGATGGGAAGACCTCAGCAGCGGTCAACTTCGCGTTCGTGCTCGCTGCGGCGGGCTTCCGCGTGATCCTGTTCGACTTTGACCTGCGCCGCCCCGACGTCGGCCGCCGCCTCGGTGTGCGCTCGGATTTCATGGAACTGTTCCGCTCCGAAGCGCAGCTTGACGATCTGCTCAAGGAGGTCCCCACGGCCTCCGGCCTGCGGGTCGTGAGCTCCGAGTCCGGCGGCGAGACGACGCCGCTCGTGGAAGCGGTCGTGCGGCGACTGCCCGCGCTGCTGCGCCGAGCGCGTGAGCTCGCCGACTACGTGATCGTCGACACGCCGCCGCTAGGGCAGATCAGCGACGGTCTGCGCGCGGCGATGAACGTCGATGACATCGTGCTCGTCGCACGTCCGGGCAACACCGACCGCGTCGAGCTGCAGCACACGCGTGAACTGCTCGACCGCATGGACCACACGCCGAGCGGGCTCGTGCTGATCGGTGACCAGACGATCAGCGACGCGTACGCCGTGTACGGCGTCGGCTCGACTTCGCGACCCGGCGATGAGGACGACGACGAGTTCGAGTTCGAGCTCGACGACGAAGAACGCGCGAGCGCGTCGCGCCGTCCTCGGCGCGAGGGCGCCGATCGCAGCCGCCGCTCTAACGGCGGCGAGCGTCGCTCGCGCGCGAGCGAGCAGCCGGACGACGCGCAGCGTGGCGGGCGAGCGCGTCCCGCGGCCGAGCAGACGGCCGGCGACCGGGCCGGCCACGGGTCCCACTCACACGACTGAAAGGGCCGGCGTGGCAGCCCGATCGCCCTCGCTACGCCGCGCGCCCGGGCCGCTGAGCGGCTGGACCGGCTCGCTCCCCGTCACACTCGGGGGTCTCGCCCTCGTCGCGGTGTGCGTGTCTGCCCTCGCGATCAACACGCAGATCGGCGTCGCGATGGTGCTCGCGCTGTGCTTCGTGCCGCTCGCGCTGCTGCGCCTGCCGCTCGCCGTCGCCGCGTGGGTGCTGCTGCTGTTCTTCTCGCGCACCTCGGCGCTTGAACCGGTGACCAACCGCATCCTGCTGTTCGCCGCGATCTGCTGGATCGGTCTGCTGCTCGGGCGGCGCTCGAGCGTGCGCGAGACGTTCGCGGGCAACCAGCTCGTCGTCACGCTCGCCCTGCTGTTCATCGCGTGGCTGCTTGTCAGCCTCGCATGGGCGCCGGCCGCGAGCTTCGCCGAACGGAATGTCAAGGAACTCCTGTACGACGGGCTCGGCTTCATACTCGTGTTCGCCGCCGTCAACGATCGGCGCGACCTGCGCTGGCTGACAGCTGCGTTTGTCGCGGGCGCGGCGTTGACCGTGCTGTGGGGCAGCTCGAAAGGCGGGCTCGGCCTCAGCGCCGGGGCGGCCGGCAGCGAAGTAAACGACCTCGAAGGGCGCTTCCAGGGCGGCGCGGGCGACCCCAACTATCTCGCCGCCGTGCTCGTCCCCGCGCTGATGCTCGCCGGCGGCCTCGCCGCGCGCCGCGGGTTCGGACGGCGGGCGCTGCTCGCCATCGCCGCGCTCATAATCGCCGTCGGTATCGCGGCGACGCAGTCGCGCGGCGGGCTGATCGCCTCGGTCGTGTGCGCGGGCGTCGCGCTCGTCATCTGGAAGGGGCGCCGCGGGATGATCCTCGCCCTGATCGGCGTCGCCCTCGTCGGCGTCGTGGCTTACTTCATAAGCGATCCGGGCGCGCTGGCGCGCGTGCAGGAGTCAAATCACGGAAGCGGCCGGCTCGACATCTGGAAAGTCGCGTGGCGTGTCGCCCAGGATCATCCGATCTTCGGCGTCGGGCTGGCACAGTTCCCGCAAGTCTCACCGCACTACGTGCTTGTGCCGGGCGGGCTCGAATACGTGCACCTGATCGTCGAGAAGCACATCGTCGTGCACAACCTGTATCTGCAGCTGTGGGCCGAGGCCGGAATCATCGCGCTGGCGCTGTTCATCAGCCTCATCTTTGCCTCGCTCGCGCGCGGCTGGTACGCCGTGCGCAGGTTCGAAGCGCTCGGCGATCCCACCATGGTGGCCGCGGCGCGAACCTCGATGCTGGCTCTGATCGGCATGCTGACGGCCTCGTTCTTCCTCTCGAACCTGGAAGCCGGCCAGCTGTGGATATTGCTTGCGCTTGGCCCCGTGCTCGCCAAGCTGGCTGCGCGCGAGGCCGCCGAACGGCATGCGGTCCCGCTCGAGCCGGCACTCGAGTACGCGTCCTCGCCGCTGCCCGCGGCCGCTTACTAGTCGGCGCCGTCGCTCGGTAGTCGGCCGCAGCATCCGCTGGCCGCAGCATCCGCTCGGACAACCGTCCAGCCCGTCCGCGCGCCGCTAAGCGCTGAGCGCCCCTCACACGATCAAGACCCGCGTGAGGCGCTTTGAGACCTTCTCCTGGAGAGCGGCCCTCGCCACGGTTGCCTTGACGGCGGCCGTCGCGGGATCGGCGATGGCCACGGCCGCTCAGGCCGCGCAACCTTCGGGTCGCGCCGTCGCGCGAGAGACGCGCGTCGTATGCCACAAAGCCAAGCAAGCACGCGCCCGCTCCGTGCGCAACCGCCGCGCCGCGAAAACACACTGCAAGAACCGCCCCGCCGCGCATCCGCGTCGACGCTCGGGCGGCCGCGGAAGGCACCCGGGAGCCGCCGGCCGCTACCCGACGCCGACCACGCCGAGACCTCCCGCGAGCGAGCACGAAACGCCGAGCACATCCACGCCCAGCAGCCCCGTCCCGAGCTCGCCCCAAGGTGGGTCTCAGGGGGGGCTGTCTGCCGGGCGCACTGGCCTCGGCTGGGAAGGCTTCGGCGGTGGCGCGCTGCCCGGCGCCGACTGGCGGCCCTACGCAGCATCCTCCCCCTTCAACCAGAGCGTCGAAGGTGACCCCGTGGTCGCGAACTCTGCCGCGATGGTCAGTGCCGCGCTCTCCAACGGCCTGCCCGGGAACCTCGTCGCGGGCACTGCGGAAACGGCGAACGACTGGGGGCACCCGACGTTCTTCGCCCAGCCGAGCGACCCGCTCTACACGCTACACGCGATCGAAGGAGGGGGTAGAAACGAACTCGAAGGCATGCGTATACCGGTGCCCGAATACGCGCGCCCCGCGGGCGGCGGCGACGGCCACATGACAATCGTCACACCCGACGGCTGGGAGTACGACCTGTGGCAGGCGCGGCCGCTGCCGCCCGGCGGCGGCACGCTCAACTTCTCTTTGGGCGGTCGCACGCGCATCGACGGCAACGGTGCCGGTAGCGGCGGAACCGCCGCGGGCTTCGGCAACCTCGCGGGCATGATCCGTGCCCCCGAACTCGCGGCGGGCCACATCGACCACGCTCTGTTCATCGTGCTGAAGTGCGCCGCGAAGGGCACGAGCTTCGGCTACGGCGCGACGGCCACCAGCTATGGCTCGAGCTACGTATACCCCGCTAACCATGGCGGCACGAGTTGCGGCTCCTCGAACTCAAGCGTGCCCCCGCTCGGCGCTCGCTTCACGCTAGCGATGTCCAGCGCGCAGATCGAAGCCCTGCCCGTGCCGAGCTGGAAGAAGACAATCCTTACTGCGCTCGCGGAATACGGCGGCTACGTCGGCGACACCGGCGGATCGGGTTTTGGGTTCATGTTCGAATCCAGCACGTCCTACACCGCACTAGGAGATTCCGACCCGCTCGTGGGCTTCGCCAAGGAAAACGGCCTGCCGACGTGGGAAGGCAACTACGTGTTCAACATGGCCAGCGGCGTCGAATGGTCGAAGTACCTGCGCGTGCTCGCCCCGCCGAGCGCCTCCTGATCGCGCCGTGAACGCCGCCGCGTCCCGGCTCCTCGGTGCTCGGACCGCCGAAGTCGCATCCGTCAGGGCATCATTCGCGCACGATGAGGCATCTCGACTCGCGCACGAGCGCGTGCCGGCCGAGCGCGCGATGAGAACGCGCATGCTGACGGCCGCAGAGCGCCCTGCCGCACGCGCGGCTTGGATCGCGCTGCAGCAGCAGCTCGATGACCCCGGCCTGATGTGCTCGTGGGAGTGGACCGGAACTTGGCTCGAGCACTACGGCGACGTCGTCGCGCACCGCTTCGTCGTCGGCGAGGACGAGCGCGGTGTGCGCGGCATCGCACTGGTCGCCGAGCCGCGCCTGCGCCGCCTGCGCCCTCCCACGATTGTGCTCGGCACCGCGGGGGAGCCGCACGGCTCCTCAGTGTTCGTCGAGCGGAACCGGCTGCTCGTGCATCCAGACGACCGCGCCGCCTTCGCCGCTGCCTTGCTCGATGAGCTCGAAGCCGACGGCAGGTGGCAGCGCATGCGATTCGACGGGATGGTCCCGAGCGACGCCGATGCGCTGCTCGGGGAAAGGCCCGACGCGAAGATTCGCGTCGATGAGTGCCCCGTGGCGAACCTCGCTCAAGGCGCGGGCAGCGATAAGGATGCGCACGGCGATGAGGACGCGTTTGCATCGCTGCCGTCCGGCACGCGACGACGCGTGCGTCAGTCGCTGAAGCGGCTCGGACCGCTGGAGACGGAGTGGGCACAGACCGCGCCTGTCGCGGGCGCGATGCTCGAGCAGCTCATCGAGCTGCACCAGGCCCACTGGCATGAGCAAGGGCAGTCTGGTGCGTTCGCGAGCGACCGCTTCAGCGCCTTTCACCGTGACCTCGTCCGCCAACTCGTGCCGATGAGGCGAGCGGCGCTGTTCTGCGTGCGCCAAGAGGCGAGGACGATCGCGTGCCTGTACGGGCTGATCGACGGTAAGCGGCTGCTCTTCTACCAATCGGGCCTGCTTCGCAACGACGACAACCGTGTCCGCGTCGGGCTCGTCGCACACGCGCTTTTTATGCAGGCATGTCGCGAGCATGGCCTGAGCGAGTACGACTTCCTTGCGCCAGCTGCGCGGTATAAGCGTGAACTCGCGGGCGACTCTGAGCAGCTCGTGTGGGCTGAGCTCGAGCGGCCCGGGCTGCGCCTGCGCCTGCAGGAGGCCGCTCGTCGTGCGCGCCGGCTCGGCGGTGGCGCGCGACCGCTCGGCTAGGCTGCGCGCACCGATGCGGGTCGCCTACGTCGTCTCTCGCTTCCCGGACCCGTCCGAGACGTTCGTGCTGCGCGAGATGATCGCCGTGGAGCGACAAGGCGAGGGCGACGTCGAGCTGTTCGCGCTGTTCCCGCCCAAGCACGAGTTCGTCCATCCAGAGGCCGAGCGTTGGGTCGAGCGCACGCATCGCGTCACGGCGCGTGGAGCTGTTGCGGGCCTGCTCTGGTGGCTCGTCCGCCGCCCAGTGCGGACGACGAGCTCGTTGTGGGCGACGGTCGCCGGGTATTGGCGGAGCCCCGGGCGCCTGGCTCGGTCGCTCGTCACATCTGCGATCGCCGCAGCGCACGCGCGCACGATGAGGCGCGACGGGGTCGACCACATCCACGCCCACTTCGCGACCTACCCCGCGCTCGCGGCCTGGTTTGCGGGCCGGCTGCTCGACGTCCCCTACAGCTTCACGGCCCACGCCCACGACATCTTCATCGACCAGCTCAACCTCGCGCGGCTCGTGCATGACGCGCAGGCGGTGTCGGTGATCTCGCAGTTCAATCGTGAGCTGCTCACGCGCTTCGGGGCCGACCGCGCGACGCCCGCCCACGTTGTGCACTGCGGCGTCGACCCCGCGGCATACTCGTTCAGGCCCCGTGCCCCGTCTACAAACGGGCCGGTTCGTGCGATCTGCGTCGCCACGCTGAACGAGCTCAAGGGCCACGCCATCCTGCTCGACGCGCTCGCGCGCGAGGGCTTGGAGCGCGTGCAGCTCGACCTCGTCGGCAGCGGCCCGCTGGAGCAGCCGCTGCGCGCGCAGGCGGCCAGGCTCGGGATCACAGAGCGCGTGCGCTTCTGGGGAACGCGATCCGAACGCGAGGTCGCCGAGCTGCTCGACGAAGCTGAGGTGTTCGTGCTCGCGAGCGTCGTCGCGTCCAACGGCCAGATGGACGGTATTCCCGTCGCGCTGATGGAGGCGCTTGCCGCCGGGCTGCCCGTTATCGCCTCGCGGCTGTCGGGGATCCCCGAGCTGGTGCGTGACGGCGAGACGGGTTTGCTCGTGGAGCCGGGGGACCCGGAGGCGCTGGCGGACGCGTTCCGCAGGCTGCTCGCCGATCCCGATGCCGCGATCGCACGCGCCCGCAACGGTCGGAGCTTGATCGAAGCCGAGTTCGACATCGCCGGCTCGGGCGCGGCGATGCTCGAGCTGTTCGCGGGCGACGGCGGGCGGCGCGAGTGACGGGGCGCCTCGCTGACTAGCTGACGTGCCAACTAGAGAGGCTGACGGGATTCTATTTTTGATTGATTGATAGCGAACGTATATACGCGTGCTGCTCGCGCGGGAGCACCACTCGCTCGCAGGCAGAGTTGCGCCCCCAAGGTGTAGATACGATTGCTACCGCAACCACATAGATGAACCCCGGATCCCCCGGGCTCGCCGGACGCTCAGCCCACGAGTACGGCCCTAACCGCCGGCGGCGCGGAGCTCGTGCTCAACGCGCTCGGCGACCTCGGGCCAGCCCGCGCGCTCGCTCAGGCGCGCGTGTCCAGCCTCGCCCAGGCGAGCGGCGAGTGCCGAGTCGCCGAGCACGTGCGCGAGCGCGTCGACGAGCGCGTCGACGTCCCCCGGGGGCACGAGCAGGCCCGTGTGCCCGTCCTCGACTACCTCCGGCAGATCGCCGACGGCCGTCGCGACGACCGCTCGCGCCATCGTCATCGCCAAGTGCACGACGCCGCTCTGGTTGACCGTCAGGTACGGGAGCACGACCACACGCGCCTGCGCGAACAGCGCGGGCACGTCCTCGATCGGGACGTACCCGGCGAGAACCTCGACGCGCTCACGGCGCTCGCTCGCCCATGCGAGCACGCGCTCGGACTCGCCCTCGTCCTCGACGGGCGGACCCGCGATCGTCAGGCGCACGCTGGGATCGCGTGCGGCTAGCGCGTCGAAGGCCTCCATCAGTAGCGGCAGGCCCTTCATCTTGCGCCAGGCGCCGAAGAACAGGATCCGTCGCTCCTCCGACGGCGCTGGGGGCTCGCTGCCGAACAGGCGCTCGTCGCCGTGCGGGATCGTCGCGAGGCGCTTCGGCCGTGGCCACGTCTGCTCGTACTCACGCAGGCTGTGCTCGCCGTGCACGAACACCACGTCAAAGCTCGGGTACAGGCGGCGCAGGAGCGCGAGTGTCGGGCGCGACTCCACGTAAAGGTTCGCGCCGCCCCAGCGGTTGAACGGCCGCACGTTGTGGCACACGTGCGCGATTGGCACCCCGCGCGTAGCGCGCGTGGCGAGCAGACCGCCAGCCGCGGTCAGCGCCATGTCGAAGCTGCCGCCGAGCAGGATCGCTTCGTGTCCGGGGGCGCGCACGGCCTGCGCGATCCGCAGCCACGTCTCGGTCATCCGCGCGGCGGTCCGCGCTCGGCGTAGCCGGCGCTGTGTCAGCGACGGTTCGGGCGGCGGGGGTGGCGCGTCGGGTGGGAGCAGCTCCAGGCGCCGCGCCGGCCCGCTCATCCGCGTGAGCTCGTTCTCTCGTGCGACGATCAGGTCGACGTCGTTGCCGCGCTCCGCGAGTGCGTCGGCGAGCTGCGTTGAGTAGTGCAGGAGGCCGCCGAGCGGCAGCGGTTCGATGACTGCGAGGCGCATGTTCGAGTCGGGCGTGGCGGGGACCGCAGGCGGAGAGTGAGAGCTTAGCCTGCGGCCCGTCTACCATTCGTCGCCCGTGCCAGCCGCCCCGCCGCCGCTGCGAGTGCATACGCTGATCGACTCGCTGACCTGGGGGGGCGCGGAGATGCTGCTCGCCGATCTCGCCGCTGGGGCATGCTCGTCCGGCATCGAGCTGTCGGTGGGCTACATGATCGAGGTCGACGGTAGTCCGGCGGCGGGGCCGCTGCGCGAGCTCGGCGTTGAGCCCGAGCTCGTGCCCGTCGGCCGGCTGCTCGAAGTCGGCGCGGTCCCGCGCCTGCGCCGCCATCTCGCGCTGGTCGCGCCCGACGTCGTGCATACGCACCTCGGGATGGCGGACATCCTTGGCTCGCTCGCGGCTCGTTCGCTCTCGCTGCCCGCAGTCTCGACGATCCATCTCGTCGCGAGTCAGCCGACAGGACGGGCATCGAGCGAGGGCGCGCGCGGGCGTGCGCGCCAGCGCCTAGCCGCGCTCGCGCGCCGCCACGCCTGCGCTCGCGTGATCGCGGTGTCCGACGCGGCGCGCGACGCGTACCTCGCGACCGGCTGGGACCGCCCAGACCACGTCGTCACGGTGCATAACGGGATCGCGCGCGCGGCCGAGCCCGCGGAGGGCGCGCGGCTGCGCGCCGAGCTTGGCATCGCGCCGGGGGAGCTTGTGCTCAGCACGGTCACGGTACTGCGCCCCGGCAAGGGACACGAGCTCGCGATCGAAGCGGTGCGCGAGCTACTGCCGCGCTTCCCCGAACTGCGGCTGCTGATCCTCGGCGACGGACCCTCGCGCGAGGAGGTCGAGCGGCTCGCGCGCCCGCTCGGCGACGCGGCGATACTCGCGGGCCATCGTTCCGACGTGATGGCAGCGCTGGCGGCGACCGACGTACTGCTGCATCCAACGCGCATGGACGCATTCCCGACGGCGCTGCTCGAGGCCGCTGCCGCGGGCGTGCCCGTGATCGCCAGCGCGGTCGGCGGCATCCCGGAGATCGTCGCCGATGGGCGGACGGGTGTGCTGCTCGCTGCGCCGCCTACGGCTGCGGAGTTGACGCAGCACCTCGCTTTGCTGCTCGGCGACGCGGCGCTGCGCGCCGAGCTCGGCGCTCGGGCCAGGGAGCGCTTCATGCACGAGTTCACCGCCGAGCGCTGGGTCGCACGCCTGCGACTCGTCTATGACGACGTGCTCGCTGGGCGCGGGCCGCGCGCGCTCTCGTAGAGCACTTCCAGCTCGGCGCGCGCGCTCGCGAGGTCAAACCGCTCGCGCACCATCTCAAGCGCGCCCGCGCTCAACGCGGGGTAGCGCTCACGCGACTCCCACAGCTCCGCGAGCCGCGCGGCCATCGCGTCGCCGAGCCCGCGCATCGTCTCTTCGTACGCGCCGACGAACCCGGGCTCGTCGGTGCGATAGGTCCACGCCCAGCGGCCGAGCTCGCCGTCGAGCTCGAGCGGGAGCAAGAAGCCGTTGCGGCCGTCCTCGACCACCTCGGGGAGCGCGTTCGTCGCGCTCGCCAACACCGGCGTGCCGCACGCGAGCGCCTCGAGCGCGACGTAGCCGAACGTGTCGTGCAGCGTGGGGAACGCGAGGAAGTCGGCCTCCTCCATCAGGCGCATCACCTCGGCGTGCGGCGTCTCGAAATGGTGCGTGATGCCGTCCTGCGCGAGCTGCGCCTTAGTGCGCTCGGCGAGCTCGGGATCGGGTGGATGGGCGTAGGCGTTCGCCTCGCGCCAGCGCAGCGAGGACACGACGGTCGTCTGCACGGGCACGCCACCGCGCTGCAGCAGCTCGTGCGCGCGCAGCAGCGCCGGCGCCCCCTTCTGCATGAAATCCCGTCCGACGAACAGGAGCCGCAGCGTCGCGCCGAGCGAGGGCTTTGGCTCCTCGCGACGTAGCGCGATCGCGGGATAGCGCAGTTTCAGCTTCGCCTCGAGTTGCGGCAGGCCGGCGAACTCGCGGTTTTGCCGTCGGAACTGGCGCATCGCGTATCTCGACAAGGCGAGCAGCGCGAAGTAGCGGTCGTCGAGCAGCCGGCGCTGCAGAGCGCGCTCGAGCCAGCCGACGTAACGGTCCTCGGGTACGCGCGGCAGGTAGTCCTCGAAGGAGATTACGCTGGGCCGGCGCGTCAGCGGCACGGCGTTCAGCGCATGCACCAGGTCGTAATCAGGTTCGGGCAACAGCGCGAACGCATCCGCCCAGCGGAAGACCCGACGCAGCGGAGAGAACGGACGTTCGATGAACGTCGCGTTGCGCTGCCCCAGATCGACGGTGTACCTGACGGTGTAGTCGCGTCGCGTCCGTACACGGATAGGCCTGGTCGAGGACGCGGGCTGCCGTGGCGACACGCGGCCAGCATCGCAGACCGGCGCGTCGCTTCGGTCTGGCTGCGGCGCGTCCGGGTGCGAGGCCCGGAGTCAGCGGCGAAGCGAGCGGGGCGGGCGGAAGCGAGGGGGAGCGAGTGGAGTTAGTCGCGCGCGAACAGCTGCGGCAGCCACAGCGTCGCACGCAGCAGCTCAGCGCCGTGGCGAGGGCTCACGTGTACACGCGGCACATCGAGCGGATCCCACCGGCGCACGTGCCCGTAGCCGCCGTGAAAGCTGAACGCGAGTTGGACGCCGTGCTCGCGCAGTGCCTGCTTCGTCGTCGCGGTGAAGGTGTCGGTCGATCCCACCGGGTAGGCGAACCACTCCATCGAGGTGCCGAGCTGCTCGCGCAGCCGCGCGCGGCAGCCAGCGATCTCCTGGTTCTGTCCGGCGGCCGGCAGCCGGGCGAGGATCGGGTGGGTGACCGTGTGACCGCCGATCGACATACCCGCGGCGTGCATCTCGCGCAGCATCTCCCACGTCATCCAAAGTTGCGAAGCCTCGCCGCGCGGGCAGCGCCCGGCTCCGGTCGCCTCGGCGACATGTTCCAGGTACGCGGCGGTGTGCGTCGTGTCGAGCGTCTTGTAATGCGCGACGACGGCCGCGATCGTGGCGTCCTCCTCGGCGCCGAGCGGCAGCGGCGCGCTCGCCCACGGCCCCGGGCCGAGCGTGTGCACGGTGGCGTTGCGCACCATCCACGCGATCTCGTCCCACCACGCTGGCCCGTCGGCGTCGAGGAAGCCGGTGGTGATGAAAAAGGTCGCGGGGAGGTTGTGGCGGCGCAGCAGCGGGAATGCGAGCTCGTAGTTGTCGCGATAGCCGTCGTCGAACGTCAGCAGCACGCGCCGGCCCGCGCGCCGCTCTCGGGGCATAGCGAGCACCTCGGCAGGCGTGACTACTTCGGCCTCGCGCGCGAGCGTCGCGAGCTGCGCGTCGAACAGCTCCTCGTCAGCGTTCCACAGTGTCCGGTCCCAGGGCTGCCCCGCGGGGTCCCCGATGCGGTGGTAGTTGAGCACGACGACGCCACGCCAGCGCGGCAGTCGCCGGGCCACGCCGGCCGACGCGCGACTGCTCAGGGCTGCGGCGACCAGCTCTTTGCGCGAGCGGCTCATCGGCGGCGCGACGGCGGGCAGACATCCGCCGAGCGTCGCAGTGGCGTGGACGGCATGGGCTAGCATCATGCCGTATGCAGGACCGGCCCGGCTCCGCTGAAGCTGAGCCCACCGCCGGGGTCGGCACTCGAACGCTACGCGGCATGGCGTGGGCCTACGGCGCCTACGGTGGCGGCCGCGTGCTGGTGCTCGTCTCCACCGCGATCCTCGCGCGACTGCTGACGCCAAAGGACTTCGGCGTGGTCGCGCTCGCGCTGATCTTCACGAGCTTTCTCGAAGCGATCAAGGACATGGGGCTGGGCCAGGCGCTGATCGTCGCCCGGCCGGAGGAGGAGGCCGAGCGGGCGCAGACGGTGTTCTCCTGGACGGTTCTGATCGGCTTGGTGCTGCTCGTGCTGATCTCCGGACTCGCGCCGCTAATGGCCAGCTTCTTCCACGAGCCGCAGCTCACTGGGCTCGTGCCGGTGCTGGGGCTTAGCTTTCCGCTGCGCGCGCTCGGCGCGACCCACTACGCGCTCGCGCGCAAGCACCTGAACTACCGCGTGCGGACGATGAGCGAAATCTGCGAGGTCACCGTCCGCGGCATCTCTGGCATCGCGCTTGCGCTCGCGGGCTTTGGGGCGTGGAGTCTGGTGCTCGCCTTCGTCGCGGGCACGGCGGTCAGCTCGACCGTGCTGTGGCTGCGTGTCTCATTCCGCCCGCGCCTGCGCCTGGCGCACGCCCATCTGCGCGACCTACTCGGGTTCGGCAGCGTGCTGACAATCGTCGACGTCAGCGCCGTCGTCTTCTACAACACCGACTACCTGTTTGTGGGACGCGTGCTCGGTGCCGCCTCGCTGGGGCTGTATTCGATCGGCTTTCGCATCCCCGAACTCGCGATCCTCAACGTCGCGCACGTGGCCGCGGACGTACTGTTCCCCGCCTACTCGGCGATCGACCGCACCCGCCTGCGCGAGGCGTACCTCGCCTCGCTGCGGTACCTGACGATGCTGACGGTTCCGATCGCGGTAGGTCTCGTCGTGCTCGCACGCCCGATCGTGCTCGTCGCGTTTGGCCATCAGTGGACCGGCTCGATCCCGGTTAGCCGCGTGATCGCCGCGTACACGCTGTTCGCGACGCTCGCGATTCCGCCAGGCACCGTCCTGAAGGTGACGCGTCGCGCCTGGCGGATGGTCGCGTTCGCTGTGCCCGCCGTGTTCGTGTTGATCGGCCTGCTCGCGATCTTCACGAGCAAGGGCATCCTCGCGGTGGCGATCGCGACGACCGCCTTGCAGGCGACGGCCGCGCCGCTGCAGGCCGCGGTCGTCTCGCGCCAGCTGAAGATGCCGTTCCTGGCCTCGCTCCGGCCGCTGCTGGCGCCCGTTGTGGCGGCGAGTGTGATGGCGGTGGTGCTGTTCGCGATCGATCGCGCGATCGTCGTTCCCTGGTCGGTGCTGCTCGTCGGGGTCCCCGTCGGGGCCGCCGTGTACCTCGCTGTGCTGCTCGTGTTCGCGCGCGAGCACCTGCAGGCACTACGTCTGATGGCATTTCCGCGCGCACAGGCAAGTGCGGACGCGTGAGGCGGTGGCCGGGGCTCGCATCCCAGCCCTCACGCCGCGCGCGTGTTCGGCCGACTAGCTGGTAGGTGATCGCTGTGTTGCATCGCGTTCCGCTGATCGACATCCTGCGTAGAACGCCGGTCGTGCTGCCGGCGCTGTTGGCGATCGCGCTGTTCGTGATCTGGTCGAGCAGCGAAGGCGGCTATCCGGTCACGCACTGGGCGCCCGGCGGTCTCGTGTTGCTCGCGCTGCTCGCGATCGCGCTGTGGAGCGCGCCCGTGCATGTTCGCGAGCTACCCCGGGCGCTGCGGGTCGCGCTCGCCTGCCTGGCGGCCTACGCCGCGCTCAGCTACTTGTCGATCCTCTGGGCACAGGTGCCGGCGGACGCCTGGGAAGGAGCCAACCGGACGCTGCTCTATCTGCTCGTGCTCGCGCTGTTCTCGCTATGGCCGCTGGGGGGGCGCGCCGCCTCGTTGCTGCTGTGCGTCTGGATCGTCGCGATGATCGGCCTCGCGGCCTACGTGCTCCTGCACGTGAGCGGCTCCGCAGCACCCGCCGGCTTCTTCGGCGAAGACCGGCTGAAGTACCCCGCTGGTTACGAAAACGCCGCGGCGGCCTGCTGGTGCATGGCGATGTGGCCCGCGGTGCTGCTGGCGCGCTCGCCGCAGCTCGTCGCGCCGCTGCGAGGGCTGCTGGCCGGAGGAGCCGTGCTGATGGGCGACGTCGCGCTGCTCAGCCAGAGCCGAGGCGCGCTGTACGCCACCGCGCTCATGCTGATCCTCGTGTTCGCATTGCTGCCTGGCCGCGTGCGCACGTTCCTCGTGCTAATCCCCGTCGCGGGGGGGATCGGCCTGACGGCGCCGGCGATCCTTCATGTCGGCGACAGGCTGCTCGACGGCGGCGACGTCAAGTCGGCGCTGCACACCGCAGCTCTCGCTAGCTTGCTCGCGACGGTCGCGGTGGGCGCGATCGTCACCGCGTGCGCGGCGCTGGAGCGACGAGCGCCCCTCTCCGCCTCCGCAAGCGTTCGTTTTCATCGCGTCGTCGCGGCGGTCGCGCTTGTCATCTTGGTCGGCGTAATCCTCGGTGGGCTGGTCGCGGCGGGTGACCCCGTGGCGCGCGTCGAAAATGCGTGGCACACGTTCAAGGGCGGCTACTCGGCGAACAACTCACACGTCAACCGCCTGGTTGGCGGCTTCGGCAGCGGCCGCTACGACTTCTACAGGGTCGGGCTTGACGAATTCGCGGCGCACCCGCTGCTTGGGATCGGCGCGGACAACTTCCAGCAGCAGTATCTCGCCCACGCGCGCACCGGCGAGAGTCCTCACTACCCACATAGCGTGGAGCTGCGTGCGCTCGTGCAGGGCGGGGTGATCGGCGCGCTGATCGCGCTGGTCGGGCTCGTCGCCGCGCTGCTGTGCGGCGGGCGCGCGGCGCTCGCGGTACGCGTTCGACGCGACGATCCGCTCGCCGCTGCAGTGGCTGCGGCAGCGCTGGGTGGCTTCGCGTACTGGCTTGTGCATGGGTCGTTCGACTGGTTCTGGGAGTTCGCGGGCCTCGGCGCACCGGCATTCGCCCTGCTCGGACTCGCGTGCAGCCTGACGCCGCGTGCTGTGCGGCTCGCTCCCGTGCCCGGCATCGCGGGCTCCGCGCCGCCTCGCGCCGCGGACGCGTCCGCGTCTCGCGCCCCGGACGCGGCTCAGGCCGAGGAGTCCGGGAGCACTACGCTGGCCAGCGGCTCGCCGCGACGGCACGAAGCGCAACGGCGCGGTCCGCTGACGCCCGCTCGCGCGGGCCTAGTCAGCGGTATCGCACTGGCTCTTGTGGCCGCGGTCTCGTTTGTGCTGCCGTGGTTCAGTCAGCTGCAGGTCGAGCGCGCGGCGCAGATCTGGCCGACCGCGCCGCGACAGGCCTACTCGGCACTCGATCGGGCAGCGAATCTGAATCCGCTGAGCGACGAGCCTTACGTGCTCGCCGGCAGCATCGCGCTCCGCTTCGGGGACCTGTCGCGTGCCGACCGTGAGTTCGCGCTGGCGCTCGAGCGCAACTCGAACGATACGTACGCGACGCTCGAGCGCGGGGCGATCGCTTCGGCACGCGGCGAGCGCCGTGAGGCGCTGCTTCTGATCGAGCGCGCACATCGGCTGAGTCGCCGCAATGAACTCATCTCCGAAGTCCTCGCGATCGTGCGCGAAGGCCGTCGCATCGACGTCGAAGTGCTGAACCGCTCGATCCTCGGCAAATCTCATCAATTCGCATGATTGGCCCCGTTATATTTGGCAATCTCGCACTTGATCGCTCGACAGCGTCCGCGGACTCAGGTACTTTTACGAACCGACGGCAGGTTCATCAGCTCTCGTGGTCGCGGGCTGTTGGCGCCGCTCGGCAGAGACTCGACCAGCAGCTCGCGAAAGCGTCGCGAGAAGCGTTCGCACGGGCCGCCCCGCCCGCGCGGAGGCAGGGCAAGGAAGCATGAAATCGCATCGCAAGGTCATCTTCATCGCAGCGCTCTGTGCGACCTTTTCGGCCGCACTGCCTGCGTCTGCGCCGGCCAGCTCGTTGCTGAGTGGCTACGGCGGCCCGGGCCAGGGCAGCCAGGCGATTCTCGGGTCAGCGGTCGTCCACGGCCGCGGAGGCGGTTCCGGGGGCGGCTCGTCTCACGGGGGCGGCGGTTCGTCGGCCGGTACCGGCGAATCGAGCAGCTCGCTCGCCAGTGAACCGCCGGCGTCACAGACACGAGGCCAGGTGGCGGCGGGCGGGGGCTCGGGCGGCAACCCGGGGTCTGGGGCCGGCACGAGCTCGCACGACGTGGGCGGCACGAGCTCGCAGAACGCGGGAGGTCCCGGTGGGTCTGGGCGCAATGATCGCGCGGGCAGTGGGACTGGCGGGTCGCACGCGGCGCCGCGGACCGTGCAGACGACCGCGAGCCTCTATCCAGCCTCCGAACGGATCCCGGAGGGCGTCTCAGGCGGGACGCTTGGCCTGTCGGGATCTGATCTAGCGTTGATCGCTATCGGCTTCGCGCTGCTGGTGCTCGCTGGACTGCTCACGGGCCGGCTTGCGCGTTCGAGCACGCCGCCCAGCGACGTGCAGCGGAGTGTGGGCTAAAGGGATGGCGCTTTCGACCCGAGTAGTAATCCACAGGGCCTAACAGCTCGTAGTCCCAACTGAGATGTCGCACACCCCAATCACTCAGCAGACCTCGACGACGCTCCCGCTCCAGGGTGAGCTCTCGCGCGCCGCACCGCACCCGCGCGCGCTGTCGCGCAGCAGCTTCCGTGGGCCGTTGCAGTGGGCGCTTGAGGACCGCGGCTGGCGTGTGTTGCGTCCCGGGGTCGACTTCGTCTTCCTTTGCGCCGCGGTGCTGATCGCGCTGGGCGCAAAGCCCACGTTCGATCCCAGCTCGCTGCAGGCGCCGCTGCTGGCCTTTCCGTTCGTCGTCGTGCTGCTGTTTTCCCTGCGCGGTCTGTATCGCACGCGCCTGCGCGCGCTGATCCTCGACGGCGTGGTTCCCGTGCTGAGCGCGGTCTCGGTCGGCGCGATGGCGGTAATCGTGTTCGGGCTGTTTGCGAACGGGAAAGCTCCGCCGCAGGATGATCTCGTACGCGTGTGGTTGCTCGCGCTCGCGGGCGTCGGTCTCGGCCGCGTCGGGCTCTCGCTACTGCAGCGCTGGGCGCGCTCGCGGCGGCTCGTCGGCAAGCCGGTGCTGATCATGGGCGCAGGCGTCGTCGGCGCGCAGGTCGCGCGGCGTTTGGAGGCCCACCCTGAGTATGGGCTTGCGCCGGTCGGCTTCCTCGACGAGGACCCGCGCTCGATCGCGGAGGTCGGAGGTCGCGATCTGCCGGTGCTCGGGACCGTCGAAGACCTCGACGGGACTGTCGCGCGCACGGGGGTGCGCAACTTGATCGTCGCTTTCTCTTCGGTCACCGACGAGAGAGTCAGCCGCCTGATTCAGCGCTGCCAGGAGCTCGGGATCGAGGTGTCGGTAGTGCCGCGGATGTTCGACACGATCAACAATCGAGTCGGCTATGACACCGTCGGCGGACTACCGCTGATGTCGTTCACGATGGTCGACCCCCGCGGCTTCCAGTTCGCGATCAAGCACGCGCTAGACCGTCTGCTTGCAATCGTGTTCCTCCTGCTGTTCTCGCCGATCCTGATCGTCTCCGCGCTCGCCGTGCGGCTCAGCTCGAGCGGCCCCGTGCTGTTCAGCCAGCGCCGCGTGGGGCGCGACGGCAAGCCGTTCGACCTCTACAAGTTCCGCTCAATGCGTATCGAGAAGGGTGGTCCCGCGGGCGAGGAGGAAACGGGCCCGCTCGAGCACCTGCTCGGAGGCGATACGGCGCCGGGCGGCGTCGAGGGCGACGATCGCCGTACGGCCGTCGGGCGCTTCCTGCGGCGCACTTCTCTCGACGAGCTGCCGCAGTTGCTAAACGTGCTGAAGGGCGAGATGAGCATCATCGGGCCGCGCCCGGAGCGCCCCGAGTTCGTAGAGCTGTTCAACCAGGACATCGTCCGCTATGACGACCGTCACCGCGTGAAGTCGGGCATCACCGGCTGGGCGCAGGTGCACGGCCTGCGCGGGCAGACCTCGCTCGCCGAACGCGTCGAGTGGGACAACTACTACATCGCAAACTGGTCGCTTGGTCTGGACCTGAAGATCGTCGCGTTGACGGTTGTCGCGCTGATGCGCAGCGCGGAGTAGCTAGATACTCCGCTGCGCGGCGCTTCGTGAGCCCATCCATTCCTGGAAGACGCGCACGTGCACTCCGTGTGTGCCGAGCGCCGCCGGGAGCGAGAGGCTGTAGCGGTTAGAGCGGTCGAGGGTGAACTTCGCTCGATAACGCAGGGCGTCGCGAGAGGCTTCTAGGCGCATGTAGTCACCAACGGGACCCGAGCCGCTCGCGACGACTGCCCCGCCCACGCTGCGCAAGGCGAGCGTGACCTTCGCCGGGGCTCTCAGTGGGGAGAGCAGTACGCTGGCCAGCGCGCCGTACGCCGGCTTGCGCGCGCCGCTTTGCGTGAGCAAGCCCGCGTCGCTGTCGGATGAGTCGCGCAGCTTGTAGAGCGTGTCGGTCGCCACGTAGCTGGTGCGACTCAGGGCCCGATAGAGGTTGGTGATGTTCTGCGCCTGTACCGCAGGCGTGACGCATGGGATTTCTTCCTGGACCTGTTTGCCTGGGTAGCAACTCGGCCAGCCAAACTCGTCGAGCCACAGTGGACTGCGGTCGCCATTGGCTACCTGCACCGCTCGAAATTCGCGCAGGCCAGCGAGTGTCAGCGTGTAGAAGTGAACGGCCAGGCCGTCGTAATAGCCCTTGATGCCCGCGGCATAGAGCCTGCGCAGGAATGCGCCGTCTGAGCCGACGAGAGATCCTGCGAGCACCTTGATGCGCGGGTCAACCTGCTTGATCGCCGTGTAGCCAGCGCGCAGTACTTCCGCGTAGCGCTGAGGCTTGTTTGGGCCGGCGAAGTACTTTTCGTTGGCCTGGTCGGGCTCGTTCCAGACTTCGATCGCCGTCAGCTTGGTGCCGTAGCGCGTGGCGAGTTGCCCGACCATAGCGCCGAAGTCCGAGGGCCTGGCGGGCGGCCAGCTATTCGCGGCGCTAGACCCGTCGCTGCGACATTCAGCGAGCAGATTCGCAGGCGCCGAGCTCGCCCAGCACGGCGTGACGTCGACGAGTGCGATGACCGCCAAGTGGTGCGCCGCAGCTGCATCGATCAACTGGTCGGCGTAGGCAAGCGCTCCATTGTCGAGCGAACCGGGTCCGTTCGGTTGCAACGCCGCCCACGGCAGCTCGATCCGGATCACCTTTGCGTGCAGGCTCAGCGCTTCGGCAACTTCGCGGTTGGCTTGTCCCGGGGTGGCACTGCCATTGGGTCCGGAGAGGTTGATGCCTCCGAGCGGGCCTGCGACCGCCTGCTTCACGGGCGCTTTGCGGCTGCGCGGGGCATGGCGCGCTTGGCCTGTCCCCGGGAGCGCGAACAGCACGACGGCCGCGAGGATCAGTGCATACAGAGAGGTTCGCGATCGCGCAAGCATTCGCCGAAGCTTAGGAGGTGCCCCGGAGGCCCGAGCCGGTTGCGCCCGGCTACGCTTCCTGGAGCATGTCGCCAACGTGGATCTGGATGCAGGTCGCGATCGTCGTATTCGTCGTGATTGGGATGATCGTGGCGATCACGAAGCTCGCTTGATACTCGCGCACGCCGGTATGATCCGCGCTCGTCGGGGCCACCCCGGTCCCGTTGTTCGCTCGACCGCCGGAGGAGGAGCATGTTCAACTCGATCGTGGTGGGAACGGATGGCTCGGACACGGCGACCCAGGCTGTGCGCCAAGCAGTTGACCTGGCCGCGGCGGTGGGCGCAAAGGTCGAGCTCGTCAGCGCATACGCCCCGGTCTCTCAGGGGCGCCTAGCCGAGGAACGCCGCCAGGCGCCCGAGGACTTGCAATGGGCGATCAACCCTCGCGAGGACGTCGATGCCACGCTCGAGAGCGCGGCATCGCTCGCGCGCGATGCTGGAGTGCCGGTCGAGGTATACGCGCGTCAGGGCGACCCGGCGGACGCGATCCTCGACGTCGCCGAGGAGCAGGAGGCCGACCTAATCGTGGTCGGCAACAAGGGGATGACCGGGGCCAAGCGCTTCCTGCTGGGCTCGGTGCCGAACAAGGTCTCCCACCACGCTCCCTGCTCGGTACTGATCATCCGCACGACCTAGGCGCCCGGGCTGGGAGCGCCGCACGCCGTAAGGGCGGGAGCGCCGTCCGCCGTCAACGACCGAGCGAGAAGGCCCGCTCGGCCTCGTCGCACACGTAGGAGGCGATCGCCAGAGAGGCGGTCGCCCCAGGCGAGGGCGCGTTGCGCACGTGCAGCGTTTGCTGGTCGCTCGCGAAGACGAAATCGTCGATCAGCCGCCCGTCGCGGGCAAGCGCTTGGGCGCGCACGCCCGCGGGGCCAAGCTCGACGTCGTCAGGCCCCAGCTCCGGGACCATCCGCGCCGCCGCGTCGAGTAGTGCTCTGCGCGAGGTCGCTCGTCGCAGCTCGCCCCAAGCCGCGCGCCACTGATTACGCACCAGGCGCCAGGTGCCGGGCCAGGCGAGCGTGTCCCGCAGGTCGCCGGGCCGGATCGTGCGCAGCGCGTAGGCGTCGCGCGCGCCCACGATCAGAGCCGTGGGTCCGATCGTGACTTCGCCATCAAGATGGCGCGTCAAGTGCACGCCCAGGAACGGCAGCGCGGGGTCGGGTGTTGGGTAGATCAGCGAGCGCACGAGCGAACGTCGCGCTGACTTCAGCTGCAGGTAGGCGCCGCGAAAAGGCACGATCCGCGGATCGGTGCTCGCGCCTGCGCGCGCCGCGAGGCGGTCGGCCCAGGCCCCCGCGCAGAAGATCGCGTGCCCGGCCTCGGTGCTTCCCCGGGAGTGGTCGAGCGAGAGCGAGCGCCCGCGTCGCCGCACCGTGCGGACCTCGCATCCGCAGGCGATCTCGCCACCCGCTGCGCGCAGGTCCTCGGCGTAGGCGCGGGTGACCGCCGCGAAGTCGACGACCCCGGTATTTGGCGAATGCAAAGCGGCCAGTCCACGCGCGTGAGGCTCAATCGCCTCGATCTTCGACGCGGTGTCCAGCCAGCGCAGCCCCGGAACCCCGTTCGCCGCGCTTCGGCGCTGAAGCTCGCGCAGACGTGGCAGCTCGTGCTCGTGGGTGGCGAGGACGAGCTTGCCAGAGCGTTCGTGGGGAATTCCCCGCGTTTCGCAGTAGGCATATAGCTCGCGCGCGCCGCTCGTGCAGAGCTGCGCCTTCAGCGAGCCGGGCGCGTAGTAGATACCGGCGTGGATCACGCCTGAGCTATGTCCACTCTGGTGCGCGGCGAGCGTGGTCTCTCGCTCCAGCACGCAGACCCGGGCGCGGGGCCGGCGCAGGGCTAGCTCGCGGGCGACCGCCAGGCCGAGGATGCCCCCGCCGACGATCGCGAAGTCGCAGCGCTCGCCGGCCGGCTCAGCCCGTGGCGTCGGGTCCTCCGGGGGCGGTTGCCGCGGCGGCGTCGATCAGTCCAGCCCCGTAAAGGGCTTCATCCCCGCCGCCGCCGAGCTTGCGCGCGGTCGCGCGGAGCCTCGCGATGATTCGCGCGGGCGAGGGCCGGCGGCCGAGCACGCCGCTCGCGATCACGAGCGCCGCAGTCGCGGCAACGTGCGGCGCGGCCATCGAAGTCCCTTCGTAGCCGCCGGGCATACCGAAGTGCCGCGGCGAGGAGCCCGTGAAGGTGACCTGGAAGACGTCGCGCCCCGCGGGGCTTTCGGGGTGGCAGTTCGGGTCGCCGGGGAGGTTCGCGTCAGCGCCTCCGCCCGGTGCGACGAGCGTCAAACCCGAGCCGTCGTTGGAGTAGTCGGCCAGGCAGCCGTGTTCGGTCGTTGCCCCCACCGCGACAACATCCGGGGCGCGCGCTGGATAGGCAATCGCGGTGTGCGCCTCGTTGCCGGCGGCTGCGACCACGAGCACGCCGCGGCGGCGCGCGTAACGAAGCGCTTCGATCAACTCGGGGATGTCCGAGGCGGTGACGTTGCTGGAGAACTCGAGGCTCAGATTGATCACCTGCGCGCCGTGCTTGACCGCGTAGCGGACGCCTTCGGCGATCGTCGAGGCTTCGCCTTCACCCTCGCTGTCGAGCACGCGCACGGGCATGATCCGAGCGCCGAACGCCAGCCCCGTGAGCCCGTAGTGGTTGTCGGTTGCCTCGGCGATCGTTCCCGCCACGAACGTGCCGTGGCCGTTGCGATCGTTGGGGAAGCGGTTGTGCGCGATGAAGTCATAGCCCCCCGTGAAGCCGAAGCGGGAGAAGTCGGGCGAGCGGGGGAAGCGCCCGTGAGTCGCATAGGCCACCCCGGTGTCTAGTACTGCGATGACCACGCCCCGGCCACCGGGCGCCCCGTCGGCCGCGACGTTCGACCAGGCCTGCGGGGCGTTGACGCCGAACGGACCCGAGAAGTTCCATTGCAGCTGCTGCCAGTCGCCGGGCGCCGCCCCGTTACCGGGGTCGTTCGGGATCAGCCCCGGGATCGCGTCGCTGATGTGCGCGCGGTAGTCGGGCACGGCCCACGCGACGTCCGGGCGTTTGCGCAGCGCGCGTAGCGCGGCTTGGACGCTGACGCCGGGCGCCAGGCGCACGAGGCGGGTGCGCGAGGCCGTCGTCGCGGATGGGGCACCGTGCCCGACATGCGCGGCGACCGCCCGAGCGTGGGTCGGGCTCGTGCGCACGTACTTCACGAGTACGCGGTCCGGTATGTACTCGCTCCCGGCGCCGGGAGCGGTGGCGGCGCCGGGAGCGGTGGCGGCGCCGGCGGCGGTGCTTGCGCGGCCCACGAGCAGCGTCAGCAGCGCGATCGCGCAGGCGATCGCGAGCCTTCGCCCACCCCCGGCGGTGGGATCGGATAGTCGGAGCATCCTTCTACTCATCGGCTTCTCTTCGATAATGATGATGCGGGCAGGCGCGGCAGGCGCCGCCCACGACCCGCAGAGGCCCAGCTTGATGAGCGAATCCCCGCTGCCCGACGAGGAGTACTTCATGCGGCTCGCTCTGCGCGAGGCCGAGCTTGCGAGCGCGCACGAGGATGTGCCGATCGGCGCCGTGGTCGTCCACGACGGCGAGCTGCTGGCCGGGGCGCACAACGAGCGCGAGCTGCGCCAGGACCCGACCGCTCACGCCGAGATCCTCGCTCTGCGTGAGGCGGCACGCGCGCTCGGCAGCTGGCGAGTGCTTCAAGCGACGATGTACGTCACGCTCGAGCCCTGCGCGATGTGCGCGGGGGCAATTGTGCTCGCGCGCCTCCCACGCGTCGTGTTCGGCGCGACCGATCCGAAGGCCGGGGCCTGCGGCAGCGTGCTCGATGTGCTTGGCGACGAGCGGCTGAACCACCGCCCGGAAGTGCTGGCAGGGTTGCTCGCCCCCGAGTGTGGCCAGTTGCTGAGCGACTTCTTTGCCGCGCGCCGCCGTTAGCGGCGGAGCCTTACTCGTCTAACATCACGCGCCTGTCCTCCGCAAGAGGTCGTGGAGGGGTGGCAGAGCTGGTTGAATGCGGCGGTCTCGAAAACCGTTTCAGGGGTCTAAACCTCTGACGAGGGTTCGAATCCCTCCCCCTCCGTTAAGCCCGCTTGACTGAGCGATGGCTGAACTCTCGCGAGGACTCGCGGCGTCGAGACATGGGTCAGCTTCGATGAACACGAAGCGAAGGCAGCAGCTCGGCGAGCAAGTCGAAGTCCTCATCCTGAGTCCAGACCGACAGATCGTGAGCAACTGCAGTCGCGGCAATGATTGCGTCCATCGCGCCTGCGCGACGTTTAGCTGATCGAGCGGTCGCGAGCAGACCGCCAAGTCGCTCCGCGACGTTCTCATCGTAGGGCAGCGCTATGAATGTACGCGCGCGAGCGAGCGTGGCTTCGCGGAGGGTCTTCAACGGGCCACTT
>DATJOE010000239.1:0-9178 GCA_035507305.1 Solirubrobacteraceae bacterium
GCTGCACGAGCTGGAGGAGGCCGCGTCCCCCGGAGCGGGTGCCTGCGGAGGTCAGTTCACGGCGAACACGATGGCGATGGCGTTTGAGGCGCTAGGAGTCTCGCCCGCGGGCTCGGCGATGGTGCCCGCGGAGGACGGCAAGAAGCTCGAGGTAGCGAAACAGTGCGGCGAACTAGTGATGGACGTGCTGCGCCGCGGCCAGCGTCCGAGCGACGTGATCACGAAGCCGGCGCTGCAGAACGCGATCGCGGCGGCGGCGACGAGCGGGGGCTCGACGAACGTGGTGCTGCACCTGCTGGCGGTGGCGCGCGAAATGGGGGTGCCGCTGACGATCGACGAGTTCGAGGATGTCTCCGAGCGCACGCCGCTGCTGTGCGACCTACAGCCGGGCGGGCGCTACGCGGCGACGGACCTGTACGAGGCGGGTGGCGTGCCGCTGGTGCTGAAGCGCCTCGCGGACGCGGGGATACTGAACGAGGGCGCGATTACGGTTACGGGCCGCACGATTGGCGAGCATGCGGCGGAGGCCGAGGAGACCGAGGGCCAACCGGTGGTGATGCAGCTGGATCGGCCGATCAAACCGACGGGCGGCTTCGCGATCTTGCGCGGGAACGTCGCCCCTGACGGCTGCGTCGTAAAGCTCTCGGGGCACGAGCGGCGCAAACACACGGGTCCGGCGCGTGTGTTCGACGGCGAGGAGGCGGCGATGAAGGCCGTGCTCGCGCACGAGATCCAGTCCGGCGACGTGGTGGTGATCCGTGCAGAGGGTCCCGCGGGTGGCCCGGGGATGCGCGAGATGCTGGCGGTGACGGCAGCGATCGTGGGTGAGGGACTGGGCGAGGAGGTGGCGCTGATCACCGACGGGCGCTTCTCGGGCGCGACGCACGGCTTCATGGTGGCCCACGTGGCGCCGGAGGCGGTCCGAGGTGGCCCGATCGCGGCGCTCGAGACGGGCCAGGAGATCACGATCGATGTGGATGCGGGGCGCCTTGACGTGGCGCTCTCCGACGAGCAGATCGCGACGCGGGTCGCGGCGTATGAGCGACCGCCGCGCGCGGACGAACACATCGATGTGGCGATTCGCAAGTACGCGAAGCTGGTTGGCAGCGCCGCCGAAGGCGCCGTCGCCCTGTAGGAGAGCTACTGCCTGACGCAGGTTGCGCGCTGCGCGCTACGTCGTCCCGCGCCTGAGAAACGGGCGCGCGAGCCTGGGGTTACTCTTGGATACCGCCACCAGCGTTCGGTCGAACAAGGTCAGCTTGCGATCGTCGGCAACACGCGTGCGTGCGGCGCGGTCGGTGTCCTCATCGCCAAGCACACGGTAGATCCTCCAGGCGTCGGGCACGCCCTTCAACGCGTGCTCCCCGTAGGGCTCGAAGACGAGCCCTGACCCTACGACGAGGTCCTTGACGGTGCTGGAGACCAGCAGCTCGCCGGCTGTCCCCAGCGCGGCGATGCGGGCGCCGATGTGTACGGCGATGCCGGCGAGGTCCTCGCCGATCGCCTCGCACTCGCCAGTGTGGATGCCGGCGCGGATCGGGATGTCTGAGCGTGCGAGCCGATCGACGAGCGCCTGCCCGCAGCGGATCGCTCGAGCGGGTCCGTCGAAGGCAGCGAGGAAGCCGTCGCCGGTGGTGGAGACCTCGCGTCCGCGGAACCGCTCGAGCAGGTCGCGCACCAGGCGATAGTGCTCCTGCAGCTCCTCACGCCAGCGGCGGTCGCCGAGCTGCGACGCGCGCTCGGTCGATCCGACGATGTCGGTGAAGAGGACGGTCGTCAGGACGCGTTCGGGAACCTGCTCGGCGATGGGGCTTCTGAGAAATTCCTCGATCTCTCCCGCATAGCGATCGACGTCGCCGAAGTAGGGAATGTGGTCGGAGCCCGGCAGCGTCACCAATCTCGCGCGGGGTATGTGCGAGGCCGCGTAGCGAGCTTGCTCGGCCGGGATGGCTTCATGCTCGCGGTGGACGACGAGCGTGGGCACGCAGACTGTGCCGAGGATCTCTCGGACGTCGGTTTTCAGGTTCATCTCATAGAAGGCCCGCGCCATCCGCGGGCTCGCGGCGGCCCGTTCGAAGCTAGCCATCCCCTGGCGCAGCAGGACTCCTTCGGCGCTGGGTGCAAGCAGGCTCAGGGCCTTGCCGGAGCCCCACTCGCGGATCGCCTCGT
The DNA here is from genome assembly GCA_035507305.1 of Solirubrobacteraceae bacterium. Lineage (GTDB taxonomy): Bacteria > Actinomycetota > Thermoleophilia > Solirubrobacterales > Solirubrobacteraceae > Palsa-744. The sequence continues at coordinate 2,170 of DATJOE010000239.1, forward strand.
CCATCTCGGCGGCCGCCTGCAGCCAGTGTTTGCCGGCGGGGTTCTGCGCAGCGTCCAGGTCCCCGTAGGAGAACATTCCGCACAGCACCAGTGCGGAGACTCGCTCGGGGTAGCTCGCGGAAAACAGGATCGAGAGCGCGCCGCCTTCAGAGAAGCCGATGACCGCAGCGCGCTCGCTGTGCGCTGCATCCATCACCGCGCGCAGGTCGTCCATGCGTTCCTCCAGGGGGACGGGTCCCGCAACGGGATCAGACAGACCGGCGCCACGCTTGTCGAACAGGATCAGGCGGCTGAATGAGGCGAGTCGCCTGAAGAATCGGTCGGCGCCCGGGTGCCCCCATTGCAGGTCGAGGTGCGAGATGAATCCGGGCACGAACACGAGATCGAAGGGACCTTCGCCCAGCACCTGATAGGCGATGTTGAGATCGCCGCTGCGGGCGTATCGAGTTTCGGGTAGATCCATGGATCCCCGCCGTCGAGCGGGTGCGGCATCGTGTCGGCGACCCGGGCTGCCCGAGGATACGCGAAGTAGGACGAGTTCAGACGATCTGACTCGGCTACTCGCCGAGAAATTCTTCGAGCAGCGCGTTGAACGCCTCGGGGCGCTCGAGCATGGCCATGTGCCCGGTGTCGCCGAAGACGACCTTGCGCGAGTTGGGGATCAGCTCGGCGAAGACATCGGCGTCACGCACGCTGATCAAGCGGTCCTGCTCACCCCAGACGATCAACGTGGGGCAGGCGATCTCGGGCAGGCGCTCGCGGATGTCGTAGTGGAAGACGGCTTCGAAGCCCTGCAAGAAGCCAGGCTTGCCCGCACCACGCAGCTGCTCGGCCGCGAGGGCGGGGTCAAGCTTCGAGGGATGGCGCACGACGACGTTGAGCGTGGCCTCGCGTAGACGCGCGCGACGCGCGACGATGTCGGACTTGGCGGCGGTCCAGGCGGCGGCGGCCATCAGCGAGCGCTCGGCGTGGCGCAGGGCGGGCAGCGCGGTTGCGGAGCCGCGGTGGTTGTAAGTGGAAAGCCCGGCGGCAGAGACGAGCACGAGCCGCTCGACGCGCTGCGGGAAGGCGATCGCGAGCTCGGCGGAGATGAAGCCGCCCATCGAGTTGCCGACGACGCTGGCGGCGTCGACGCCGAGCTCGTCGAGCAGCCGGTCGAGCATCCGGGCGTAGCCGGAGATCGAGATCTCCTCGCGTGGCATGGGCGAGTGCCCGAAGCCGGGGAGATCGAGCGTGATGACGCGGTGGGTCGCGGCGAACACGGGCAATTGCTCCAGCCAGTTGGGCCAAGAGCCGGAGAGCCCATGGACGAAGACGAGTGGGTTTTGGCCACGGTCTTCCTCGGGGCCGAGCTCGATCGTGTTGATGGGCGTGCCGTCGATCTCGATCCAGCGCTGATGGGAGCGCCAGTCGACGTCGCGCCAGGTCTTGCGCGTGCCGGGGGCAAGCATCTAGACGCGCTCCCGGGAGATGACCCAGGGGTACGCGGGCAGCATTCCTCTCACGTGCGTGAATGTAGCGCGTGTCGGCTGGGTAATTGGGGCAAACCGCTCCAGGAAGGCGCAGGGAGGGCGGCGGCGAAGTAAGCGAAGTCATGGACGCGACGCAGATTGATGAGGAATGGCGCGAGGCGATCGAGCTGCTGATCGAGGACCTCGTACGCCGCGACGCAGCGGCTCGCACGCGCCGCGCGTACACGGTCGACCTGGAGCAGTTCGCGGAGTGGGCGATCGCGCAGGGCGTCGGCCCTGCGGAGGTGGATCCGAAGGGAGTGCGCCGCTACGTGGCGCGCCTCTCGAAGCTGGGGGCGGCGCCGAGCACGAGCGCGCGCAAGCTGGCGGCGGTCCGCGCGCTGTTCGCAAGCCAGCGCGAGCACGGCAAGATCGCTGAGAACCCGGCGGACCTGGTGGGCACGCCGCGTCGCCCGACTCATCTACCGCGCGTGCTGAGCGCCCCCGAAGCGGCGGGCCTGCTGGACGCGATCCCGGCGGGCACGCCGCTTGAGCTGCGTGACCGCGCGATGTTCGAGCTTGCGTACGCGTGCGGCCTGCGCGCGGAGGAGCTGGTGACGTTGCGCGAGGTGGACGTGGACTGGGACGGCGAGCAGCTGCGGGTAGAGGGAAAGGGGCGCAAGACGCGCTTCGTGCCGATGGGCGAGCCGGCGATGAAAGCGATGGAGGCCTACCGGGGGAAGGCGCGGACGGCGCTGACGAACCCCTCGATGCCTTCGCAGGTGCTCTTCCTCTCAAAGACGGGCCGCGCGCTGGGCACGAGCGACGTGCGTCGGCGCCTAAGGATGTGGAGCGCGCGTGCGGGGGCGGTGGCGGAGCGTGCGGGAGGCGCGGTCTCGCCGCACGCGCTACGCCACAGCTTCGCGACGCACCTGCTGGACGGAGGCGCGGATCTGCGCGCGATCCAAGAGATGCTCGGACATGCGTCTGTGTCGAGCACCCAGATTTACACTCGGGTAGAGTCCGCGCGACTGAAGAGCGCCTACGCGCGCAGCCACCCTCGGGCCTGATACAAGGGGAAAATCGCCCTGGAGACAAATGTCAAACCGATCGAGCTGCGTGAAATGTGGCGCCGTTATAAGTCAGACGGCGATAGTCAGGCGCGCGAGCGGCTGGTCGTGGCGTACTCGCCGCTGGTCAAGTACGTAGCGGGCCGTACGGCTGCGGGCTTGCCACCGCACGTCGAGGAGGCGGACTTGATCTCCTATGGCCTCGTGGGCTTGATCAGCGCGATCGAGCGTTTCGACTTGTCGAGGGACATCAAGTTCGAGACCTACGCGATCATGCGGATCAAGGGCGCGATCATCGACGAGCTGCGCTCGATGGATTGGGTGCCGCGTAGCGTGCGGGCGCGGGCGCGCGAAGTCGAGCGGGCGAATGCGAAGCTCGAGAACACGCTGCAGCGGGCGCCTACGGACCAGGAGATCGCGGACGAGCTCGGGATCACGGTCGACGAACTGAACGAATCGCTGCTGGCGATCTCGCACTCCTCGATGGTCGCGCTGGATGAGCTGTGGAGCGTGTCTGATTCAAGCGGCGACCAGGTCTCGCTGATGGACACGATCGAGGATCCGAACGCTCCGGACCCGGCGCGCTCGCTGGACGTTGGCGACCTGAAGGACCGGATCGCTGACTCGATCGCGAAGCTGCCGGAGCGCGAGAAGCTCGTGATCGCTCTCTACTACTACGAGAACTTGACCTTGCGCGAGATCGGCGAGGTGCTGGGCGTGACGGAGTCGCGCGTCTCGCAGATGCACACGAAGGCGGTTCTGCGCCTGCGCTCGCGGATGCAGGAGGAGAGCTTCGACGACTGATCGTGCTGGGCCGGCCGGCGCCGGCCTGGGGGTGTGAGGTTTCGCACATCGCGGGCGTGTGCGGTCCCGTAGGATCGCGGCATGCGGGTGTTGATCTTGGGGGCGGGGTTTGGTGGGCTGGAGCTTTCGACGATGCTGTCGGAGGCGCTGGGCGAGGACGCCGAGGTGACGTTGGTCGACAAGGGGGACTCGTTCGTCTTCGGCTACTCCAAGCTCGACGTGATGTTCGGGCGCACGAACGCAGATGCGGTGAAGCTGCCGTACGCCGCGCTGGCGAAACCGGGCGTGCGACTGCTGAAGGAGAGGATCACGGCGATCGACCCGCAGGCACGCCGCGTGAGGACGGATGCGGGGACGCACGAGGCCGACGCGCTGGTGATCGCGCTGGGCGCGGACTACGACCTTGACGCGACGCCGGGCCTAGCCAAGCACGGGAACGAGTTCTATTCCGTCGCGGGTGCGGAACGGCTCGCGGAGCTGCTGCCAAGCTTCCGGGACGGCCACGCGGTGATCGGCGTGTGTGGGGCGCCGTTCAAGTGCCCGCCCGCGCCGAGTGAGACCGCGCTGCTCTTGCACGACCACCTGACGGGGCTGGGGGTGCGAGAAGACTGCGAGATCACGTTCACGATCCCACTCTCGACCCCGGTGCCGCCCTCGCCGGAGACCTCGCGCGCGCTGGAAGCTGCGTTCGCTGAGCGGGAGATCAAGTTCCTGCCGGGGCGGCGGATCGCCTCGCTTGACGCAGAGGAGGTCACGCTGGATGACGGCACGAAGCTCCCCTTTGATCTGTTCCTTGGCGTGCCGAAGCACTGCGCGCCCGAGGTGGTCGTGCAAAGCGGCCTGACCGACGGCGAGGCCTACGTCCCCGTCGACTCGCGCACGCTGAAGACTCGGTACGAGGGTGTGTACGCGGTCGGCGATTGCGCGCAGGTCGGCGTGCCGAAAGCGGGCGTGTTCGCGGAGGGGGCGGCGCGCGTCGTGGCCGAACAGTTGATCGCTCAGGCGCGCGGTGAGGGCGACGCGGACGGCTATCAAGGCCAGGGCTCCTGCTACATCGAGTTCGGTTCAGGGCGCGTTGGACGCGTGGACGTGGACTTTCTCTCGGGTCCGCAGCCGACGGGCGCCTTCCGGGCGCCTTCTGCGGCCTTGGTGGCGGAGAAGGAGCAGTTCGGCTCCTCTCGTCGCGCGCGTTGGTTCTGACCGCAAGCCGCGGGTCGTTTCCCGGACTCATTTCCCTGAGACGAATTTGCGAGGCGGCGACGCGGGCCCTTATGGTGTGCAGGCCCGATGCCCGATTCCCTGCGATCCGTACCCGAGACGCGCTACGCGCGCAACGGAGACGTGCACATCGCCTACCAGGTATTCGGCGAAGGGGAGGCCACGTTCGTTGGGCTGCCCGGGATCATCTCGAACATCGAGCTGATCTGGGAGGAAGCGGAGGCGCGTCGCTGGCTCGAGCGACTGGGGTCATTCGCGCGGGTTATTCACTACGACAAGCGTGGCCAGGGGATGTCCGATCGCGAGGCGGGGGTGCCGACCTTCGACGATCGACTCGGAGACCTCGTGGCGGTGCTCGATGCCGTCGGGGTCGAGCAGGTCGCCCTAGGAGGTGTATCTGAGGGCGGGACGACAGCCGTACTGTTCGCGGCTACCTATCCGGAGCGTGTCAGCGCCCTCGCGCTGCACGGGACCTTCGCGCGAATGGAGCAGGCCAGGGGCGACGCCTTCGTTCCCCACTGGGCCGAGCACTGGGGGACGCCGCGGACGCTGACGGTTGCGGCGATCGCGCCGAAGAAGATCGGCGACGCGGAGTACCTACGCTGGACGAACCGCTTCGAGCGCATGACCACGACGCCGGCGGGGCTGACGGCGGCGTGGCACTGGATACGCGATATCGACGTGCGCCCCGTGCTCGACTCGATCCACTGCCCAACGCTGATCATCCATCGCACCGACGATCGTCTTATTCCCGTCTCTTGCGGACGCGAACTAGCCGAACGCATCAGGGGTGCGCGATTGTTTGAGTCCCAAGGGGATTTTCACCTTCCTCAGCACGGCGATACTGAGTCTGAGCTGAAGCTGCTGGAGGAGTTCCTGACAGGTCGCCACACGAGTCCCGAGAGGCACGACCGGGTGCTGGCGACGGTCCTGTTCACCGACATCGTCGACTCCACCCGGCGTGCGGCGGCACTCGGAGACGGAGCCTGGCGCGAGCTGCTCGATCGTCACGACACGATCTCTTACGGGACGATCGCGGACTGCGGCGGGCGCTTGGTGAAGACGACGGGAGACGGCGTGCTCGCGACGTTCGACGCCCCGATTCGAGGATTGCGCTGCGCGGACACGTTGCGCGCCTCGCTCGCAGACGCCGGGATTGCGATCCGTGCCGGTGTACACACGGGCGAAATAGAGCTCAGGAACGACGATGTCGCCGGCATCGGGGTTCACATCGCCGCCCGCGTCGCGGCGCAGGCGGACGCCGGGGAGCTGCTGGCCTCGCGGACCGTGAAGGATCTGGTCGCAGGTTCGGACTACGCGTTTGTCAGTCGCGGCATGCACAGCTTGAAGGGCGTGCCCGAGGAGTGGGAGCTGCTCGCGGTGAGCTGAGAGTCGGGTGTCGCTGCCGCGCTCGGCGCTCCGCTGCGGACTCTGGCGCGTCTCACCGTGCGGCGGTATGGTGGATGCACAGCTACAGAGGAGATCGCATGCGAGGAAATGGAGACCGCCCGCCGGCGGATCGGATTCGCAACGTCGCCTTGGTCGGCCATCGCGGGGCCGGCAAGACCTCGCTGCACGAGGCGCTGCTGTTCGAGGCCGGGGTCACCGGCCGGCTGGGTTCGGTCCCCGATGAAAGCACGGTGTCGGACGCCGATCCCGACGAGCAGTCGCGCCAGATGTCGATCTCGGCGTCGCTCAGCTCGTTCGAGTGGCAAGGGCGCAAGATCAACCTGCTCGACACGCCGGGCGAGCCGAGCTTCGTTGCCGACGCGCTGGGCGCGTTGCGCGTCTGCGAGTCGGCGGTTTTCGTCGTGAACGCTGTGATGGGCGTGGAGGTCACGACGGGTCGTCTGTGGACGCGCGCGGCGGAGCTGGACATCGCGCGGATGTTGTTTGTGAACATGCTCGACCGCGAGCGCGCCGATTTCTTCCGCACACTTGAGCAGATCAAGCGCTCGTTCGGTCCGCATGCGGTGGCAACCGAGATTCCGATCGGCTCCGAGCAAGACGTGCAGGGCGTGATCGACCTGGTCGACATGAAGGCGTTTCGCCAGGACTCGGCTGAGCGCGCGGGCTGGAGCGAGATCCCGATCCCCGAGAGCGAGGCCGAGCGCGCACAGGAGTACCGCGAGAAGCTGATGGATGAGGTCTGTGAAGTATCGGACGCCCTGATGGAGCGCTACCTGGAGGGTGGGGAGATCTCCCACCAAGAGATCGTCGACGCGCTCAAGGAGGGCACGAACCACGGCAAGATCTTCCCCGTGGTCTGCGGGGTGGCGACGCGCAACCTCGGCACCTCGCGCCTGCTGGACGCGATCGTGGAGGACCTGCCTTCGCCGGTCAAGCACGGGGCGCTGCAGGTGGGTGAGATCGAGCTGGAAGCCAGCGCGGAGAAGGAACTGTTCGCCTACGTGTTCAAGACGCGCGCGGCGGAGCTGGACATCGCGCGGATGTTGTTTGTGAACA
>DATJOE010000240.1:0-3327 GCA_035507305.1 Solirubrobacteraceae bacterium
TACCGGATCGGCCCACTCGGGTCGCTCAGCCGCCGCTTCACGAAGCCGTCGAGCAACGGCTCTACGGGTCGGCATCGCCCCAACCCGGGAACGTGTGAGTCCCAATCGAGAGAAAGGAAGGCAACGTGCCTACCGCAACCAAAGCCAAGTCCTCCTCCGCCCGAATCGGTTCACGCCCACACGAGAGCCCCGACGGCAACGGGCGTAGCGCGGCCAAGCCCAAGTCTCCGTCCCTAACGCCGAAAAACGCAGGGCGTCCGGCGCAGAAGCCGCGGAGCGCCGCCGTCCGCTCCCCCTTCCCGCCGATCGCGGACTACGCCTTCATCTCGAACTGCCACACCGGCGCGCTGATCGCGCCGGACGGCTCGGTCGATTGGCTGTGCGTGCCGCGCTTTGACTCCCCGAGCGTCTTCGGCACGCTCCTTGACCGCCAGGCAGGCTGCTTCCGCTTCGCGCCCTTTGGCGTCGACGTGCCCGAGCAGCGCTCATACCAGCCGGGCACGAACGTGCTCATCACCGTCTGGAACACGCCGACTGGCTGGGTGCGGATGCTCGACGCGCTGACGATCGGGCCACGCCGCCATCAGGACCTCGTGACGCCGCACACGCGACCGCCCGCCGATTCCGACGCCTATCACCAGCTCGTCCGCACGGCGGTCTGCGTGGAGGGGGAGGTCGAGCTCGAGCTGACCTGCGAACCGGTCTTCGACTACGGGCGCGCGCCCGCGCAATGGTCGGTGGGCGAAGAGGGGCACCGCGCCGATGCGAGCGCGGGCGAGCTCACGATCCGCCTGCAGAGCGACATGGCAGTCGGCGTCGAGGGCGACTGGGTGCGGGCGCGCCACGTGCTCAAGGAGGGGGAGACCGCCTACTGCGCGCTCTCGTGGGCGGAGGAGCTCGAAGCGCCGAAGAGCGTGCAGGAGGCGAACGCGGACATCGAGGCGACGAGCCGCTACTGGCGCTCGTGGCTGAAGGGGGCGCGCCTTCCCGATCACCGCTGGCGCGGCGCGATCAACCGCTCGGCGCTAGCGATCAAGGGGCTCACGTTCATACCGACGGGCGCCACTTGCGCGGCGCTGACGACATCGCTGCCGGAGACGCCCGGCGGCGAGCGCAACTGGGATTACCGCTACACGTGGCTTCGCGACTCGACGTTCACGCTGCAGGCGCTGCACTACCTGAACCTCGACTGGGAGGCCCAGGAGTTCATGCAGTTCATCGCCGACCTCGAGTGCAACGAGGACGGCGCGCTCCAGATCATGTACGGGATCGACGGGCGTCGCGACCTCACCGAGTCGATCCGTGACGAGCTCTCGGGCTACGCCGGGGCGCACCCCGTCAGGATCGGCAACGGAGCCTTCGACCAACGCCAGAACGACGTCTACGGGGCGGCGCTCGACTCGATCCTGCTGCACACGCGTCGCAGCCAGCGCCTGCCGCGGCGCCTGTGGCCGATCGTGCAGGCGCAGGCGAAATGCGCCACCGAGGTCTGGCGCGAGCCCGACCAGGGCATCTGGGAGGCCCGTGGCGCGCCGCGCCACTACGTCTCCTCGAAGCTCATGTGCTGGGTGGCGATGGACCGCGCGGCCAAGCTCGCGGCGATCCGCGGGGACGACAAGTTGGAGCAGGAGTGGGGGGCCACCGCAGATGAGATCCGCGACGACATCCTCAGGCGCGGGGTCACGAGCGACGGCGTCCTGCGCCAGCACTACGAAACGGACGCGCTCGACGCCTCGAATCTGCTCGCCGCGATCTTCGGCTTCCTGCCGGGCGATGACGAGCGCCTGCAGGCAACCGTGCTCGCGATCGCTGAAGACCTCACCGAAGACGGCTTCGTCCTGCGCTACCGCACGGACGAAACCGACGACGGGATGTCAGGGAAGGAGGGGAGCTTCCTGATTTGCTCCTTCTGGCTCGTCTCCGCGCTCGCGGTCATCGGCGAGTACCAGCGCGCGCGCGACCTGATGGAAAAGCTGCTCAGCATCGCCTCGCCGCTCGGCCTCTACGCCGAGGAGTACGACACGAGCACCGGGCACCACCTCGGCAACTTCCCGCAGGCCTTCTCGCACCTCGCGCTGATCGAGGCGGCCAGCCGGATCATCGTCGCCGAACGGCTCGAGGAGGTCTCGTGATGAGCGCAAGCTGCGATGTGATCAGCGTTGGCACCCCGGCACCGCGCCCTCAGACAGCGGACGTCGTGCGCGCCGCTGCTGCACGGCGCGGTCAGAGCGCCCGAAAGCGCGCGGGGTCGCCGCGTGCCGCGGAAGAGAAGGAGTCCGGGGTCAGGCATCCGGATCAGTTGCTTGCCGACCTACGTCGGGAGAACGACGCCCTGCTGCTGAAGCTGGCACGGGTGTCCCAGGCAATGCGCGCGCTCGCCCTCGATCTGGCGACAAGCAGGCGCGAGCTTCGCCGCAAGCAGCGGGAGCTCGACTCGCTACGCAGCCGCCCCGGCTCGCCAGGATTGGCAAGCACCACGGGCATCGCTGATCGGCCGACGAGCGATCCGGAGCGCCTGCAATCCGAGGTTCGGCGGTTGGGCGCGCGCTATCGCGCCCGGGGGAGTGGCGGACCGGAGAAGGCCTAGCGGGCGACTCCGCCGAGCCGAGGCGGGCCCGGGCCGTGCGCCGGCACTCCACCGCAACGAACAAGCGCCCGGACCAACAATCGGAAGGCCGTTGCAGGCGCGATGGCCGTGAGCAACAGAAAGCGATCCTGCCATGTACCCACATACGCGCGCACGAGTCCTCGCATCGACCCTGGTGCTGATCTCCGGGCCGGTGCTGGCGCTGAGCGCTCAAGCCTCCGCCCAGGAAGCCACATCGTCCACGACCACCACGCAGTCGGTAAAGACCGTCACGGAGCCGGCGAAGACGATCACCAAGACGGTCACGCAGTCGGGCAAGACCGTTACGCAGGCGGCCAAGACGATCACGAAGACGGTCACGCACACGGTGCAGGGCACGGCGTCCACGAGCGCCTCCGCTCCCGCCCCGGCGCCTGCGGCGGCAAGCAACGCATCCAGCTCCGAAGAATCGGGAGGGCTGCCCTGGTGGGCGTGGCTCCTGATCGGGATCGCCGTGGTGGGCGCGGTCGTGGGGGCCTACTACTACGGCCGCAACCAGGCTGGTGGGGATGAAGGTGCGGGCACGGGCAACGGCGCGGAAGGGCCGCAAGCGCCGCCAGGTGCCAGCGGCACTCCGCCCGGCGGTTCCTCGCAGCCGGGCTCGGGCAACGGCGGCGGGGCTCCCGAGACCGGCGCTGGCCCCTAGCGCACACGCGCTGTGGCGCTCAGGTCCCCGGCGGGACGCCGCGGGCGTGGCCGAT
>DATJOE010000241.1:0-3389 GCA_035507305.1 Solirubrobacteraceae bacterium
AACAATTGTTGGCGCGCCTTGAGTCGGTGCGCGGGGGCAGTTCGGCGGGCTTGGCTTAGGCGTGTGTCCTCAAGGTGCCGGCCGAGCGAGATTTGAGCGTTATCACGGAACGCTGCTGACGTCCGCTAGCGTCTTGCTCACGCGTACTATCGACGTAGACCTGTCAAGTATCTATGCGGCATGCGAGTAACTTGGAGAGGTTCGAGGCGATGAATGTAGGGGCACAGATGAGGACTGCTCACGACGTAGCCAACGAAACCCACACGCCTGCTCGAATAGTGCACGGCGGGGCGAGGCCCTGCCATTCGCTGGCGCGAGTTAATTTCGCGTGGACACCAAACCATCGGTTCGCGCCGTCATGGCCCCAGGGCGACCTGACACCGTGAGGCGAGCCGCAGCAGCCCCCACCGAACCCCTCGCAACAGCAGGGCATGTCCGCTCGGCAGCTGCGAGATCTCCCCGCACGGCAGCGTCCGCTGACGCTGCGTCTGATACGTGACGCTCTCCGAGCCGTGGCCAGGCGGCGGCAAGAGTTTCTCGGACTGACCGCGCCCTACCGTGTAGGACACAAGCCGCCGGTCGTATTCCCCTAGCGCCAGCGAGATCGCCTCGAGCGTTCGACTGTCGGCGATCCCACTGAGGATCAGCTTGGTCTGAAACAGCGAGAGGAACCCATCGGCCGCGGCATCGCCCCAGCGCTGCCGTGCCTGGCTGAGGTCCTGCAGGCACGCCATCACGTGGAGCCCCTGCCCGCCGGCTTCTGAGACAAGCGCCGGCAGGTCGTGGATCGGCGCGATGTTCGCGACCTCGTCGAGGCAGAGGAAGACGGGCGTTGGCAGCTTTGCGACGCCGGCACGCGCGTAGGTCGCATGACGAATCTGCTCGAGCAACCCGACGACGAGCGGGGCGCTCAGCGCCTGCTTGTGCGAGGGCGCGGTCACGTAGATCGTGTCGCGCGAGTCGACGAACCGCTCGGGATCGAAGTTCGGCCGCGCCGCCGAGCGTCGCGTCGCATCGGCGTTGTAGGCAGCGAGCACGCCTGCGGTCGCCGAGAAAATCGAGGAGCGCTCGCGCCCGTCGGTCTTCGCGATCCCTACGAGGACGTCCTTGGCGATCATCGCTTCGTGATCCTCGAGCGTCAGACCAGCCGGCTCGAGGTCTTGGCGCAGGACCCAGCGCAGCACCTCTGAGATCGGCAGCTCGGCGAGGTTCGCAGCGTGCAGCAGCGGCGCGAGCAGCGCCGTCGAGCGCTCGCGCCAGTGTCCCTCGTTGCTCGTCCCAGCTCCCGGGGAGGTGCAAGCGGCCATCGCGCGCGCCATCAAGAGCGCCCCGTCCCACGTGGAGGCGGCGCTGACCGGCGACCACGACAGCCGCCTGATCTCGCGCGGCAGCCGATCGTGCTCTCCGAGCGGATCGAACAGCCACACCTGCCCGATCTCAGAGCGCGCTCGCCAGGTCGCCTGCAGCACATCGCGCTTGGTCGCCGTCGACACAGCCGCCCCCGGCGCGGAGAGCATCGCGGGGATCACGACCGAGCTGGTCTTGCCCGAGCGCGGCGGGCCCAGCACCATCACCGCGTGCTCGGGGTCGGCCGTCACCCAGCTGCCGCCCGGCGCGAGACCGAGGAACGCCCCGCCGCCTTTGCCTCGCACGTACTCGCGGATCGCCTCGCCCGGGTCCTCGGCTTCCGCGAAGCGATCGGCGAGCTTCTCCGCCGGCGAGCGCCTGTGGGGTGCCGGGAGCTTCAGCCGCCCGCTTCGCAGCGCGCGGTACAGGAGCCAGAGCGCCGCGAGGATCAGCGCGTCGCGCCCCATCGTGGCGAGCGTCGAGCTCGCCGCTCCTTTCGCGCCTTGTGAGAGCAGGCGGTGCGTGAACAGCTCGCCCGCGATGAAGAGGAGCCCGAGCGCGCCAAGTTTCCACTTCCAGCGGTTGCTGCGCGGAGGCGAGCGGTACTGGTGGGAGGGACCCCAGGAGCGCGTTGGTGGTCTGCTTGACATCAGACTGACATCGTATATGATGATCCTGTGATGGCAAGCGAGTCCGAGCGAGGGGAGACAGGCATGGCTAAGCCCAAGGCGGGAGCGCAGCGCGGCGCGCTGGGCGTCGTGCGAGAGATCGATGCACAGCTGAAGCGCATCGATCAGGGACTCTCCGGCTATGAGCCGCTGGTTCGCGAACGCGAGCGCCTGCTTGCCGCGCGCGCCGCTCTGACCGGGGAGCCGGCGCCGAGCGGCGCGAAGGCGCGGACCTCGCAGGACGAGGTCGCCGCCTATTTGGCTGAGCACCCTGACTCGCTGCCCGCTGAGATCGCCGCGGCGCTCGGCGTGCCGGTTACAAACGTCTCGGCCCACCTGTACCGGGGCAAGGCCACGCGCTTCGAGCGAAGCGAGCGGGGCTGGCGCCTGCGTTTGCAGGGGGAGTCAGACGGCCCCTGACTACGACATGCAGATGTATGCCGAGAAAACCATCACTCCACGCCTATCTGATCGACATCCGCGAGTTGGCGCCGTCGTGGCTTCTGCTCTACGCGACGAGCGTCGCGATTCAGGCGTTCCTCGCGCCGCTGCGTGCCTTGGTCGCCTACGCCCTGCTGTGGCTTGCGCTCTCGGTCTTCGGCCAGCCCACCAGCTCGGCCCATGTGCTCGCCTGGATCGTGGGCTACGGCCCCCTGGTGCTCTCGCTGGCGACGCTCACGCTGCCGCTCGGCGGCTGGCTCTGGCAGCAGCGAAGCGGCGGTCGCACGCCCTCAGAGCGCGAGCGCCTGCTATTCGAGGACGCGTTCTCGGTGCTGTCTCAGGCAGACCCGCAGCTGCGCCCGCCCCAGCGCTGGTTCGTGCTGGACGAGCAGGCGCCGAACGCGGCCGCCTATGCGGACACGCTGATGCTCACGCGGGGTCTGATCGAGAGTGGGCACCTGCAGGGCGTGCTCGCGCACGAGCTCGGGCACATGAACAGCGCCGATGCGAGGCTCACCGCGGCGCTGTATCGGCTGACCACGCCGCCGCGGAGACCTCTGCACTTCCCGCTGCGAACGCTTGGCTTTCTCGTAAGCGGAGAGGCCGGCATCTGGCTGATGCGCCTGCCGTGGTCTGCCTATTGGCGCGGGCGCGAGTTCGCGGCAGATCGCTACGCGGCTTCGCTCGGGCAGGGCGAGGCGCTGTCGCGCTTTCTCGAGCAGCACGCGCTGCTCTACGACCTGCCGGTCCCCTTCCCCTGGCTCGGCGAGCACTCGCATCCCTCTACCGAGCACAGGCTCGACCGGCTGATGCAACTGGAGGGCGAGGAGTGAATCTGCTGGCCGGTGCCTCGTGGGTAGCTCCGGGCCCGGAACCCGTCAAGGCCGCCCTTCGGGCCGCCTTCGGCGGGGCCTGTCGGCCCGGCCTTGACAG
>DATJOE010000242.1:0-4624 GCA_035507305.1 Solirubrobacteraceae bacterium
ACGGGTTGCGGCCCCGTTGGGCCGGCTGAGTCGATGCTGACGTGTGATCAGCAGCTGAGTGCTCGAGGGGAGCTGCGCTCTGGCGTGTTGACATCGGCTACGGCCCTCTTGGGCGACTGCCCACCCGCTTCCTATTTCGGACCAAATTGCTCGCCGCCTTAGCGTGTTGCCAAGCGCCCGGTGGAGCCGCCGCGCCGCTCTCATCACCCCGGCTGCGCGCGCTAAGCGCGCCCGCGGGCGTCTGCATGAGTCCACCCACCGCGACAGGAGCGGTTCATGCGCTCGAGAGCGTGCGCTATCTTGGGCCCGTTCAGATGGAGTCCTGACAGGAGTAGCGATCGGGCGGCAACCGATCGCACTCCGGACCGCCCACCCTGACAAGGGCTGATGGCTCCTTTCGCGTAAGTGCTTCAAGCGAGTAGCGAGAGGAGCGATCGACAGCGGTGCCGACCCTTCCAAACTGGGCAGTCCAGATCCTTCAGGTGCTGAGCCTGCTCGCGCTGGCACCGCTCGTGAGCGGGATCATCGCCAAGGCGGAGGCCCTGGCGCAGCAGCGGCGCGGGCCCCGCATCCTTCAGCCCTACTACGACATCCTCAAGCTGCTGCGCAAGGAGACCGTGCTGCCCGGATCGGCGGGGCCGTTCTTCCGCGCCGCGCCGTACGTCAGCTTGGCCGGCTACGCGACGGTGCCGCTGCTGATCCCCGTGCTAACCAGCTTCCCGCTGCCGCTCGGGTACATGGGGGACATCCTCGCGGGCGGGCTGATTCTCGGGATGGCGGGCTTCGCGATCTCGATCGCCGCGGTCGACAGCGCGAGCCCGTACGCGCAGCTCGGGTCGAGCCGGCTTCGCTCCTTCGGCGCGCTGAACGAGCCGACGGTGATCTTCGTGATCTTCGTCGTCGCGCTGATCACGCACACAGATCTCCCGTACGTGCTCGGCGCGACGCTTCGCTCCTCGACCGTCGAGGTCGTGCGCCCGAGCCACCTGCTGATCCTCGTCGCGTTCTTCATGGTGATTCTCGCCGAGACCGGGCGAGTCCCGGTCGAGGGCCGCGGCTCGACGCTCGAGTTCGGCCAGATCGAGGAGGGGCGGGTGAGCGAGCACTCGGGCCCGGGGCTCGCGTTCCTGCGCTGGGGCTCGAACGTCAAGCAGCTCGTGCTCTACACGATCTTCGCGAACGTTCTGCTCCTCCCGTGGGGTCTCGCGAGCACCGGCCGCCTCGACGAAGTGCTGATCGCGATCGTGCTGCTCTTTGCGAAGGCGCTCGGGATCGGCGCGGCAGTCGTCGTGATCGAGTCGAGCTTCGCGAAGCTCCGTCTCTACAAGATCCCCGAGTTCACGGCGGCGTCCTTTCTGTTCGCGGTGCTCGCGGTCGTGATCTTCCTCTTCCAGCCATCGTTCGGCAATCTCAATCTCAGCGTCTTCGGCGCGGCCGCAACGATCACGGCGGTGGCGGTGCTGCTTGTCGAGTTCGCGATGCTGCGCTCGCAGGAGGTCTGGGAGCAGCTCAGCCTGTACTCGGCCGGCTCGGTCTTCGTCGCCGTGCTCGCCGTGGCGACCGCTGCCACCGGACGCGGCACGAGCTCGCTCTACGTGCTGGCGCTGAGCACCGTGGCGGTCAAGGCCGTGCTGTTCCCGCTCGGGATCCGCTTCCTGCTGCGAAACCTCGACGCGGAAACGCGCGTGCCCTCGACGCTGGGCGCCGCGAGCGCAATCCTGATCGCGGTCGCGCTGTGCGCGTTCGCGTTCATCGTGCTTCACGGCATCCAATTCGGGGCCGAGGCTGCGCTGCCGCTCTCGGCCCTGCCGGTGGCGGTCGGCGGCGCGCTCGTCGCGTTCCTGCTGATGATGCTGCGGCCGTATGCGCCATCGCAGCTGCTCGGCTTCCTGGTGCTCGAGAACGCCGTGTCGGTGGCGGCGCTCGTGATCGCGCCGGGGCTGCCGATAATCCTCGCCCTGCTGTTGCTCTTCGACGTGCTGATCGGCGTGGTCGTCTTCGTCGTGCTGGTCCAGTACCTCGCTGTGCAACGCACGGCGGTGCGCACCGACATCCTCAACCGCCTCACCGGATGAGCTGGACGCTCTACGCGATACTCGCCGTCCCGCTCGCGGCCGTCGCGATCTCACTGCTGGCCGACTGGCGTATTTCGCGAATGGCGAGCATGATCGCCGCCGCGATCACCTTCGCGCTTACGATCGCAATCGCGATCAAGGTCGCGCACGGCGATTCGATCACCACGGCTCACGCCTGGATCCGCATCGATTCGCTCGGGGCTGTCTTCCTGCTCGCGACGGGACTGCTCTACGCGATGGCCGCGGTGTTCTCGATTGGATACCTCGCGGCGGACGAGGCGCGACCCGCATTTGATGCGTTCGCGAGGCGCTACTGGGCGCTGCTGAACCTCTTCGCCTGGACGATGGTGCTCGTGCCGCTGGCGGCCGACTTCGGCACGTTGTGGGTCGCGGTCGAGCTCACGACGATCGTCTCGGCGCTGCTGGTGGCGATCGACCGGACCGACGCCGCGATCGAGGCCTCGTGGAAGTACGTCCTGATCGCCTCCAGCGGACTCGGGATCGCGCTCCTGGCCATGATCGTCCTCTACGCCGCCGGAACCCATGACTTCGGCGGCGCCTACGTGCCGCGCATCACGCGCTTTCTCATCCACGGCTCTGGGCTCTCGAAGGACGCTGTCGATCTCGCGTTCGTGCTCGCGCTCGTCGGCTTCGGTACGAAAGTCGGGCTCGTCCCGATGCATACCTGGCTCCCCGACGCGCACAGCGAGGCGCCCGCGCCGGTCTCTGCGATGCTCTCGGGGTCGCTGCTCGCCGGCGCGCTCTACGCGGTCCTGCGCTTCTTCCAGGTGGCGGTGGTGGTCGGCGAAGCACAGTTCGCCGAGCGCGTGCTGATCGTCTTCGGCCTGCTCTCGGTAGGGGTCGCCGCGCTGTTCGTGCTGCGCCAGGGCAACTACAAACGGCTGCTCGCCTACTCCTCGATCGAGCACATGGGCGTGATCGCGGTCGGGATTGGTTTCGGCGCTCCACTCGCGATCGCGGGAGCGCTGCTGCACGTGATCACGCACGCCTCGGCGAAGGGGCTCGCCTTCCTCGGCTCCGGCTCGCTGCTTCGTGGCTACGACACCAAGGAGGTCGACGGTGTGAGCGATGCGGGCCGGCGGATGCCGTGGACCGGGCCGATGTTCCTCGCGGCCGCGCTCGCGCTGTGCGGGCTGCCTCTCTCGGGCGTCTTTCGCAGCGAGTTCCAGATCGTCGTCGGCGGGCTCGGCCGTGGCGGCGGCTTCGTCGACACTGGCGCCGCGCTGCTGCTCGTATTCGTCAACCTCGCGTTCTTCGGCATCGTGTGGCACGCCGGCCGGATGGTCCTGAAGGCCGGCGTCGTCGAGTCAGGTGAGAAGGACGAGGGCGGCGGCGAGAGCGCCGCCGGCGCGGCGGTCGGCGAGCGCAGCGTGTGGATGGTGGCGGGCATGCTCGGCTGCCTCTTCGTCAGCGTCGCGCTCGGGCTGCATCTGCCGGGCGATCTGCAGGCGCTGCTCAGCAACGCCGGCCACCGGCTGCAGGTGCCGTGATGGGCACCGTCGATCTCGAGCCAAGCGAGCTTCCTCACTTCCTGCCGCCGGGTATCGCGGCGACGCGTGAGACGGGGCCGCCGGGGGAGCTGCGGCTGCGAGTTGCGCCCGAGACGTTCGAGCGCTCGGCACGCATGCTGCGCGACGTCGGGGCGCGGTTCATCACGATCTTTTTGGCACACACACCCGAGACGGCGCTCGTGGGCGTCTTCGCGCTGCGCGGAGAGCTTGTGATCCTGCGGGCCCCGCAGGGCGACTCGCAGCGCTTGGTGTACGCCTCGCTTGGTGCCTGGTGGCCCGCGGCGCTCTGGGCCGAGCAGGAGCTCGTCGCGCGGGAGTCTGCGGTCGAGGCCATCGGCATCCGTGCCGAGGCGCCGATCACCGAGCCGGACGCCGACCGGCTCGATGGAGTCATCACCGGCCTGGACGCCTTTCAGCTGCCGTACGGCCCGGTGCGCTCGGGCGTCTTCGAGGCGATCCAGTTCCTCATCGAGACCGGCGGCGAGGACGTGCCGCGCATCAACACACGGCTGTTCTTCAAGCGGCGCGGAATGGAAGCGCGGCTGGTCGGGCTCACGCCCGAGCACGCGATGCACGTGGCCGAACGCGTAGCTGGCATCGCGAGCGTCGCCTATGGGTGCGCGTTCGCGGAGGCGATCGAGCGCGCGGTCGGAGTCTCAGCGCCGCCGCGCGCGCAGGTCTGGCGCGCACTTCACGCCGAGCTCGAGCGCATAGCCTGCCATCTCGACGTCGTCGCCAAGGAGGCCGAAGCAGCGGCCCTCTCGGTCGGCCAGGCGCGCTTTCAGATCCTCAAGGAGCAGGTGATGCGGATGCGCGCCGGTCTCACGGGCTCGCGCTTCGGGCGCGGTGTCGTCATCCCGGGCGGCGTGCGCTCCGAGGCGCGTCTCGATCTGGGGGCGATGCTCGACGAGCTCGATCGGTTCGAGCGCGACCTGCGTCGTGACCGGCACCTCTTCCTCGGCACGACCTCGATGACGGATCGGCTCATCGGCTCGGGGCGGCTCGACCGTGCGCTCG
>DATJOE010000243.1:0-3827 GCA_035507305.1 Solirubrobacteraceae bacterium
GATCGGCAGCGGTGACACCACGATCGCGACGTACACCAATGACCCGCCGGGTCCCGGCGGAGCATCCGGTGGCGGTGGTGGTACGGCAAGCGGTGGCGTGACCATAAGCGGCTCGCCGGTCGTTGCTGCCGTCAGCGGCACGACGGCCACAGGGGGCTCGGCTGCGGCGGCGGCGCACACACAGCTGCGCTTCGCTCGGCTCGTCAAGAGCCATGGCCACGTGTACCTCGTGGTCCGGGTTGCGTCGGCACGGAAGTCGGCCAAGATCCGGGTCGTCGAGCTGAACAAGCGGGGCCAGAAGCTCCGTTCGTTCACGGCGACGATCGCCACGAACCGGAACGTGAGGCTGGCGATCCCGCTCAACAAGAAGGTGCGGGTCGCTGACGTGAAGCTCGCGTAGCAGCACGCAGGAAGGGGGACGGGGCGGTCCCAAGCAAGAATGGGAGGCCCGCTTCGGCGGGCCTCCCGTTTTGCGCGAACAGTCTCGCCGTACGGGCATCAGGAGCGCGCGTCAGCACGCCCTTTACAGCACTCCTAAACTTGGATTACCTGCCCCTCCCCGGGGCTGTCGATTCGAGGGCACGTCGTTGCAGGTCCAGTCCGATTCGGGAACGCTCGCTCCGTATGTGCCGCGGGCGCTGCTTGCTCGCCTCGCGCGGCAGAAGGGGCCGAGCAGCTCGTCGATGTGATCAACGCCTGCTTCACGGCGCTGCTGGCCGACGCCTACGGGCGGGGTGGGTGCTAGTGAAGTTCGGCGGCGACGCGATGCTGCTGTTCTTCTACGACGACGAGCACACGGAGCGCGCGTGCAGCGCGGCGGCGGCGATGCGGCGCACGCTGCGGGAAGTCGGCCACATCCGCGCCGGTCCGACCAACGTCGTGCGGTTGCTGGGTCCCGCGCTGGTCGTGCCCACGCTCGTCGAGATCGAACATGTGGAGCTGATGGATGCGCCATCGGTGGCGTTGCTCGACGCCGTCGCGAGGGACCTCGAGTCGTCGGCCTGGGTGATCGTCGTCACGCGCCGCGACGTCGCCGGCGGCTTGACCCTCGCAGGCCACGACCACCTGCGGATCGAGCTCGGCGCCTTGTCGCGCGAGGACACGCTCACGCTTGCGTTGACCACCAGTGAAGCGGCGCAGCTTCCGCCGCACGTGCTGAACCTCGCCGCCGACCGCTCCGGGCGGAGCCCGTCGTTCCTGCTCGACCTGCTTGCGGCGGCGGCGGCCGGCCACCTCGAGCTTCCGGAGGGCGTCGGGGCCGCGACGATGGCACGGATCGATGCGCTCGATCCACGAGACGGCGTCGTCGTCCGGCGCGCGGCGGTGCTCAGGATGACGTTCAAGCCGCGACGCCTTCTGGACGTTCTCGACAGCGACAACGCTTCGGCCGATGACGGGTTCTGGGACCGGCTGTCGACCGTGTTCGTGCGCGAGGCCGACGATCGGGTGCGGTTCAGGCACCCCGCCGTGCAAGAGGCGGCGTACGCGAGCCTTCCGTTCAAGCTGAGGCGGCAACTGCACATGACCGCCGGGCTGAGGCTGGAACGCGACCTCGGCGTCGAGGCGGACGCCGATCCGGCGGTGCTCTCACAACACTTCGCACTGGCAGGGGACTACGCACGCGCGCAGCGCTACGCGATGGTCGCCGCACGGCAGGCCACCGAGCGTTTCTCGCACGCGAATGCCGCGCAGCTGTATCGCAGGGCGATCGACGCCGCCCGCGCGTCCGGGCTCGCTGACGATCCGCGCGCGCTGACACACGCCTACTGCGCACTCGATTGGGCGCTGCTCGAATCTGGCCGGCCCGGCGAGGCGATCTACTCCCGGCGGGCGCTCGAGCTCTGTGAGCAGCTTGGCGATCCCGAGCACGAGGCCGCCGTGATGAACAGCCTCGGCTTGTTCGCCTACTTCGACGGCCGCTGGGACGAAGCCGTCGCACTCTACGAGCGAGCCGGGGCGTGCAGTGACCACGCCGACCGACCGGCCGATCGCGCGCTCAGCGACTGCAACGTCGGAGAGATCCTGTCCGACCAGGGGCGGCTCGACGAGGCCGAGGGACATCTGCAGCGTGCTCGCCGCGTGTGGAACGCGACCGGCGAGCGACAGGCAGTGGCGTTCGTCGACGTGCTGCTGACTCGGCTTGCGGTGCGCCGCGGCTCGTGTCCGGGCGCGGTGGGAACCCTTGAGGAAGCGGCGGCCGAGCTGCACAGATCCGGGGCCGATGTCTTTGCCGGGTTTGCGCGAGCCCTCGTCGCCGAGGCCTACGCGTTCACAGGGGAGGCAGAGCGCGCGCTCGAGGTCGCTCGGCGGGAGCTCGGGAGCAGCGGCCGGCACCGCCCGCTGCTGGAGCGCGTTTGCGGCATCGCGCTGGCGAGGCTCGGCTGGGTCGACGAAGCCGGCCAGCAGCTGCGCATCTCGCCGGCCAGCGCTCGAGAGGCGGGAGCCGACTATGAAGTGGCCGCGACAATCGATGGGCTCGATTCGGTCGGTCTGGCCGGACCGGCCATGGCGCGCGAGCGCGACGAGATCATGGAGCGGCTGCGGATCGAGCGGATGCCGGTCCTCGCGCCCTAGATGGTTGATTCGGCGATCGCCCGGCACTCGCCCGGGTCTTGCCCATCGCCCAATTTCCCCCTACACTCCCGCCGTCAGCCAATAGTCGTAGCCGCCCAAATGCGACGACGCCGCGCCACATACGCGGCGATCTGGGGCGGGGTCCGTGAGAGCTGATGCCCCGTGCACAGGGCACCGATGCCGTGTGCTATCTTTGCTGGTCGCGCTCTATGGGGCCGTCGCGACTCCTGGAGCGCATCCGTGCCTCCCTCTAGACCGCCCGAGGAGCCGCCGTCTTGGCAACTACTCACGCCCCCCGGACGCGCCGTAGCTTCGCGCGTCTGAACAAGGTCCTTGAAGTCCCCAACCTCATTGATATTCAGCGCAAGTCCTTTACGTGGCTGACCGACCCTGACGGGGGCGGCCTGCGCGAGACGATCGACGACATCTCGCCGATCGAGGACTACACCGGAAACCTCGCCGTGCAATTCGGCGACTTTGTCTTCGACGAGCCCGTCGCCAGCTTGGAGCAGTGCCGCGAGAAGGATCTGACCTACGCGCGCCCGCTGACTGTGACGGTCGCCTTCATCAACCGGGAAACCGGTGAGATCCGCGAGCAGTCGGTGTTCATGGGTGATTTCCCGTGGATGACCGAGCGCGGCACCTTCATCATCAACGGCACCGAGCGGGTCGTGGTGACCCAGCTCGTGCGTTCGCCGGGCGCCTACGTGATGGAGCCCAAGGACCGCGAGAAGCAGGTCTTCATCGCGAACCTGATGCCGGCTCGTGGCTCCTGGCTGGAGCTCGAGATCGACAAGAAGGGCCGCGTCTACGTCCGTATCGACCGCAAGCGCAAGCTTCCCGTGACGGTGCTGCTGCGGGCGATGGGCTACGCGTCCGACGAGGAGATCCTCAACCTCTTCGACAACTCGCTCTACATCCGCCTCACCCTCGACGCCGACCCGGAGATGGTCCGCAGCGAGGAGGGCGCACTGATCGAGCTGTTCAAGAAGCAGCGTCCCGGTGAGCCGCCGTCGATCGACGCGGCCCGCTCGCTGCTGAACCAGTTGTTCTTCGACCCCAAGCGCTACGACCTCACGCGCGTGGGGCGCTACAAGCTGAACTCGCGCCTGGGCCTCGACATCGACCTCGAGACCCGCACCCTGACCCACGACGACATCATCGCGCTGGTCAAGGAACTCGTCTCCCTGCCCAGGCTGCTCGGGATGCCCGAGGAGCCCGACAGCGAGGTCAAGGACTACGCCGCGGAGGCA
>DATJOE010000244.1:0-5870 GCA_035507305.1 Solirubrobacteraceae bacterium
TCTGAATGCAGCGAAAGCCGGCTCGCCATACGTTGCGCAAGTACTCCGAAAAGAAGTAGACGTGCTCGTTACCGTCGAACTGGGCGACCTCGGTGGCGTGGTCACGCTTGAGATCGGTAGGCCATCGCAAAGGCTCGTTTACCACGAGCAGCCGCCCGCCGGGGCGCAGCACGCGATGTATCTCTCGTAGAGCCTCGGTCAGGCCGGGGCGATCGTTGTGGTGGAGCACCTCGCAGCAGAAGACCCAGTCAAAGCAATCGTCGGCGAACGGCATGCTGGACATCTGCGCGAGCACCCGCTCGAAGTACGTGCCGGTCTCCTCTATCCACCAGTCCGCAGTGCGAAGTCCCTGCATCTCGGTCATCGAGATGTCGAGTGCCACCGTGTATAGACCGGCGTTCGCGAACGTGGCAGAGGCCCAGCATGTGTTCGCGCCGATGTCGAGTATCCGTTGGCCCGGGACAAACGGGACCGTCTCGAACAGATGCTCCATCGCCTGGGCCTGACCAAACCAGTAGCCACTAGCTTCATGCGGAAGGCGCAGCACGCGAGCACGATCCCATCCATCGCTCGCCATCAGCTGGGCGAAGCGCTTGAGCCCGTCGGCCTCGGCGATCACCTCGGGGGATGGGTCCAGCAGCAGGTCAGCGACCCCATCGACGATCGGGCGGCGAGACTCGCAGGCCGAACAGCAAAGCCAGCCCTCGCGGATCTCTCGACCGTCATCGACCTTGTCAGCCAGCGCAAAACTCTCGCGCGAGCCGCAAGACGGGCAGCGCAGCATTCCGAGCAAGTCCTGTCTCACAACCCACCCCCCGGATTCGGTTATGCCGAACGAACCACGGGCGGGGGGTGAAGTTGCGGGATCGTCGCCGTGTCGCTTGGCCGATGTGCCCACCACCCTACGTGATGCCCTACACTGGGATGGCGATGCGCAAGACCAGCGTCTACCTAGATGAGGACCAAGCAGAACGCCTAGCGCGACTGGCCCGGCAGGAGGGCCGCTCGCAAGCCGCGATCTTGCGTGAGGCTGTGGCGACGTATCAGCCCAAACCGTCCGAAGATCGCGACTTTGCTCTGGCCGCCTCCGGGCGGGGCGATGGAACCTCCATCGCCGATGTACCCGAGGAGGAGCTGCTCGAGGGCTTCGGCGAGTGACAGCAATCATCGACGCTGGACCACTCGTCGCGTTCGGCGACGCCAATGATCCTTATTTTTCTCACATCGATGCGCTGCTGCGGAACCTCGATGGGCCACTCGTCATCCCGGCCCCGGTGACCGCTGAGGTCGATTACCTGCTTGGCCGACGTGTGGGCCGAGCATCACAGCGAAACTTCATTGCCGACCTCGCGGCGGGACGATTCACAGTGGCCTGCTTGGAGCGCGAGGACTACTCAACGATCGGTGAGCTCGGTACACGTTACGCAGACCTCGAACTCGGGCTTGCAGACTGCTCGCTCGTCGTGGTTGCGCATCGCTACGGGACCGACCGCATCGTCAGCTTCGACGAGCGCCATTTCCGTGCCGTCACACCGCTTCAAGGCGGCGCCTTTACCATTCTTCCCGCCGACACCTGAATCAGACCCGTATCCGGCTGCGGCGCAGATCTCCTTGCCGGCCCTAGGTGGATACAAGCAGAACGACGGGAGCCGGGGCTCGATTGGCACCCGATTGAGATCAGGGGAGCTATGTCAGTTTGACCGCCAGCGCTGAAAGCTTGCGGTCGTAACTCAGCAGACTTCCGCCCAACTCTCGCGCAGTGGCGAGGATGATCGCGTCAGGCAACCGCAGACGGCTATGACGAGCCCGAAGCTCGGCCGCCCGCTCAGCAATCGTTTCAGTGAGGGGCACGATCGTGATCCCCATCGCGGCGATAGCTTGGCGCGCCTCGTCCAGACGGCGTGCACGGGCGAACGCCACGAGTGTCTCGCTGTAGGCGCTCGCCGGTAGCAGCAGGTTCCGGCCGTCTTCGTCGGCTGCCTCGACGTCATCCAGCGCACGGTCGTGGTGCGTGTCTGCGGTATCGAGCAGACCGATCAAGACGCTCGCGTCGAGGGTCAGCGCTTCCACTCGTCGCGCAAGCGGTCGAGTTCTCCGTCCTTGTAGATGCCCTTCGCGATACCCGCGTGACGCCGCACCCGTGAGCCTCGGCCGGCAATGACGATCTCTCCCTCGCCATTCGGCCTTACGGTGATCTCGTCGCCGGCGTGCAGGCCCGCGGCACGCAGCGCCTTGACCGGGATCGTGACCTGGTTCTTCGAGGAGACCCTTGGCATGGCCTTTACTTTAGCACCTCTGTAGTAAAGGCCGTAAATGGCTGCGGGCGATCTCAGATAATCGGTCGCGGTCTATTCGGGAGTCGGACGCTCGTTTGGCACCCCATTGAGATCCGGGCTCTTCACTCATAGACCGCATGCGGCTGACAACCTGGATCGCGCGGCTTACCGAGGATCACGGCCGTACGCAACAGAGCGATGCCGAATCGCTATGACGCGAACCGCTTTCTCGTCTCCGGCGAGTTGGTAGATGACGCGGAACGTCCCGACTCGCAGGGAACGAAGACCCCTCAGTCGCCCACGTAGCGCGTGGCCGGCCGATGGATCGCGTTCGAGCAACCCCAGCGCGTCCTGTATCGCATCAATGAGGGGCCAGTTGAGCTCAAGCAACTCACTTCGGGCGCGGCGTGCGAGGACGACACGCGCCACCGCCTGCTAAGCCGAGCGGTGGGCGTCGAGCTCGGCGCGAAGGTCTGCAAGTGTGACGGTCTCATCGCGCGAGAACTCTCCAAGGCCGGCCTCTATCGCGGCCAGGGTCTCGGAATCGGAGAGAATCTCAGCTGTCTCCTCCAGGGCGTCGTACTCATCGATCGGAACCAGAGCAGCGGCTGGTTTGCCGTTACGAGTAACTAGTACATGGTCACGACGGTCGGCGACGTCGCTCAGGAAGGCACTGAGATTGGTTCGAAACTCACGGACCGGGACTGTCTTCGCCACGGCGTAAGTGTACCGCATTGTGTACGCAAAGTGGTCGCGGACTCGACTCCCGCCGCCCCACGCGCCCGTTGTTATTGGTCGCGGTCTCTCCGGGAGTCGGGGACTCGTTTGGCACCCGGTTGAGATCCGGCTGTCAGGAGCCGCTTGAGAAGGCTCTTGTCAACGACGCGACGAGGTTCGCGCGTCGGCGCTGCTGATCTGCCAGCGGACTCCCGGACCGAACTCGAGGACGACACCAGCAGGGGTTATCAGTTCCCAATAAGGCGGATCGTCCTCGGCTTCGCCTGAAGCTGGCTTGATGTCGAGCACTGACCCGTCCGACAGCCTGCAGCGCAACTCACCAGAGGTCTCGTCGATCTCGGCGTCGCCGATTGAGCGCCCCGTTAGCTGCGCCGTGTCAGACGGAGACCACTCCGCATCCTGAGTGGCGAGACGCCACAGTCCTCCCTGCCGATCACGGCCTTCGACGTGGAGGACGTCGGGATACGCAATGCGTGCGTCAATGATCTCTCCTCGCATCGATTGGAGGACGGTTGTCGGTGATGCATCTAGCGCTACGACGGTCGCCATGATGCCTTCCATTCTCGCAGCCACGCAAGCAGTTCTCCATAGCTCATGTCCTGCTGCCCGCTCCCGCCCGACCCCTTCTCGGCGTGCAGCGCCTGACTTGCTTCGTAGCGCTCATTGGCGGTTAGACCCGCCTCCGCGCATGCTTGCCGAAACTGCTTGATGTCTCGCTTGCGGGTCATCGCCTCGGCGAGCTTAGTCCTCGATGCGGAGGCGAAACGCTCGCCCTTACGGCAAGCCGTCCTCAGACAATAGGTCGCGGTCTATTCGGGGGGTGGGGGACTCGTTTGGCACCCCATTGAAATTAGGGCCGACGGACCAAGTTTCGGAAGGTGAGAGCAAGGTTAGCCGAGACTGTGGGCACCTGGCCCGACTCCCATCACTCCAGACGCTGCAAGAACTGGCCGGGCGTCTCGATCGGCAGCGGCGGGTCCGCGATCTCTGTGAGGTCACGATCACCCGAGAGAAGCAAGTCCGCACGCGCAGAGTTTGCAAGCGCGACCAAGTAATCGTCGTCGGGGTCCCGGGACACGGCGGCTGCAACGCCCTTCGGATCCTCGACCCACTCGACGATCGCGAGCAGCCCGGCCAGGAATCGATCGATCGCCTCTTCACCGATTACGTCGCGAAAGGCTGGGCGTGCGAGTACATCCTCGAGCTCCTCGAACAGCATCGGTGAGACGACTGGCTGCCAGCGACCGCCAATCGCGGCCTGGAGCAGGCGTCCACACAGACCATTCGGCGTGCGTACGGCCGAGACGAGAACGTTGACGTCGATGACTGCGCGAACTACGCGCGTCACGCGGACGCTTGGCGCTTAGCGGACCGTGCCTTCCGCGTTTCGCGAGACTCCTTTACGGCAAGCGCCATTGACTGCTCATCGTCTAGGTCGTTCAACTCCGGACGGGCGCGCAGCTCGTCGAGAAGGTTGCGTAGATCCTCGCGCGCTGCCTCCCCCCGGCCCTCCTCAACGACGTACCTGCGCAGAGCATCCTCAACCAGTCGGCTCTCGCTGCGGTGTGTCGCCACGGCCGTCATCTTTGTAGCTGTCAGGACACCCTCATCTATGTAATAGGTCGTCTTGCGCTTAGCCACGACCTAGAGGATAGGGCACTAGCGTCAAGCCGTCAAGATGGTCAGACAAAAGGTCGCGGTCTATCTGGGAGTCGGGCGCTCGTTTGGCACCCGATTGAGATCAGGAACAGCGCAGTTCCCCGTCTGGCCACAGGGTCAGGGCCTGGCTCTCAATTTGCATGAGCCTCGCCCCGCCCTATACGCAGCGTCAAGGTGCTGCCGCGGCTGATATTGGCTTCAACATCGATGCCCGTTGCGAGGACTGTTCGTAGGTCCGCTTGGAGCCGGGCCGGGAGAACGCTGAGTCGCTCACCTCCAACCGCATGCAGCTCGACGAGCTCCAGATCGTCGTCTCGAGTGGCTATCACGAGTTCGACCGCACCCTCGGGGAGCTCCGAGTTGAGCTGGAGATGTACTTCTCCTGTGTCGAGAAGTAGGCGCAGAGAGTCCGTGCGCGGATCGCTCATCGCATCCAGCAAATCAAGCACATCTGATGGTCGCGCCGCGAATAGGGATGGCCAACGTTCGACCGGCTGAGTATCCAACCACTCCATGACTCCCTGATCCTCTACTCCGGCCTCATACGCAAGACGCGCCACACGAACTGCCACGTCCCGACTGCGGACAGTCCGAGTAACGAGTTGCAAAGCGGCGGACGAATTGACACCGAACCGCACAAAGAGGGGAAGCGCCGGGCAGATGGGCTCCACCTCGACCTCAGCGAGTATGGCGTTAGCTCTTTCGACAACCACAGAAATCATCCAACTAATCGCGTGCCCAAACCCCCGGCTGACACAATCAACCATCTGTTCGAGACGCCAAGTGCGGTCAGGCACGTCCGGAAGCAAGTCGTCGGCCATCTGCGATAGGGGTTGGCCAGACGTCCACCGACCGAGTGCGTCAGACAGGTCCACCTCCACCTCCCCTCCCCGCTGTGATCTGCGAAACCGCCACGCGCCGCTATCGACATCCGGAAGCGCCAGCAATTGCGGAAGGACTCCGCTCTCATCGAGCGCAGAAATTGCTCCCGAGACGCCACTCCGAGTTTCGGTCTCAACAGCCTTCACGGCTAGCAATCTGCCGAGTTCGTCTAGTCGTCTCGCCGACGCAACTCGGGTCCCCGCTAGCGCCCACGCGCGGCGGCGCTGTGGATCACTAGCCACGTACGTAGTGCGCACATCGTGAGCGAAGCCACGCAGTCGTGAGAGGGCTTGTGGTGCTAGCTGTTGAGCGGCC
>DATJOE010000245.1:0-3962 GCA_035507305.1 Solirubrobacteraceae bacterium
CACGGTGTACATAGACGTAGCTGTAACCGCTTGTCAGCCGCTTGCCCGAGATCGCCGCGACGATCAGCTTGTGCCACACGGCCGGGCCCGGCAGCCCGTCAACCGTCATCCCGTTTTCGTCCTCGAACTTCATCAGCGCGCCCTTCGTGATCACGTTTTCGTGACCCGCGCTCCACAGCTCCCGCAGTTGATGCGGCGTGTTCGGGTAGCGCCAGCTGAAGTTCCCGTGTGGCGCGCTCACAGCCGCTTGGGCCTCCGCGCTCTGCGTGTGAGCTACGCGCGAGCCGCTCGCGCGCCAGCGCAAGGGCAGATAGCCGGCCTGGGCGAGCAACTGTTGCAAGCGCAGCGTCGAACCCGGCGGCACCGTCCACTCCACCACCTTCGTCGTTCGCAAGGCGGCGTGACTGCCTGCGCCCGCCGTCACCGAGACCCTGTGCGGGAGCTCGACTTGCAGATGCGAGCCAAACGCCGCGCCCATACCCGAGGGCACGAACACGAGCGCGTGGCTGTTCGCCTTGTGCCAGTGCCCCGGAGTCGCCGGGACGAATCGCGGACGCGCGTCGCCCAGCACGTCCTCCACCGGCTTTGAGAACGTCAGGTACAGCTTGGTCGCGGGGCCCACGCTCGTGCCTGCCGCCGGCAGCGTAACCATCACCGGCGCGTGTGAAGGTGGGAACCAGCTCACTTGGGTAGGCGCGCCGCGCGTCTCCCACGGTCGCGGGGCCACCGCCAATTGCGTCGCGCCCGTCAGCGGTTGGCTACCCAGCGAGATCGTGCTCTGCGGGCTCGGGAGCGTGTGGACGCGTCCGGCCCCGCTTTGCGTGAGACCGCCTCCTTCGCGCGCGAATGAGCTGACGGGTTGGTCGAAGCTCACAAGGACCTCGCCGCCCCGGCGAACCGTTAGCCACCGCTGCGTCACGTGCGCAACAGGCGCTCGCAGCGTCAGCCGCTCCGTGCGCTCACGTCCTAGCGCCCACGACAGCCAGCCCGGCCGACGGACCCGCACCGTCAACGACACCGGCTCGCCCGGCTTCAGCTTTCGCAGCGGCGTCAACCGTCCGTCCTGGACCGCAATCGGGACGTGCCGCCCGCCCGGCCCAAATGCTTCTACTGACTCGATACTCCCGCCGAACGGTTGTACCGAAACCCGGGCCAGCGCCGAGGCGTCGCTGCTCAGCGAGGCGCCCGACCACAGGAGCACGACCGCCGCGAGGACAACGAGCGCAAGGACCAGCGCAGCCGCGCACCACGCCAGTACCCGTCTGTGACCGCCAGGACGGGACTCCCGCTGCGAGTGGACCGGGGCGAGCGCGGATTCGGTCGCCATACACGAAAGAATAGGCTCGCGGGCGGCCGTTCATGGCTGCGTTGGACTAGATGTTCGAATTCAACCGACGTTCACGAAGTCACGCGCATGCGCGCGCAGCGCTTCGATGTCCGCGCGGCGACTGACCGAGAGCGGCACGGTGGTCTTCAGGCCTTCCAACAGAAGCTGAGTGGTCAGTGGCACGTTGCGGTGTAGCGCGCCGTACATCGCCGAGATGACGCACTGCTCGATCTCGGACCCCGTGAACCCGGCGCTGGCGTCTACGAGCGCCGAGAGGTCGAACTTCGCGGGGTCCTGGTTACGGATGTGCAGATGAATCCGCCAGATCGCCTCGCGCTCGTCTGCGGTCGGCAAGTCGACGAAGAAAACCTCATCAAAGCGGCCCTTGCGCTGCAGCTCGGGCGGCAGCTTGGTCAGGTCGTTTGCGGTGGCGACCACAAAAACCTCGCGCTTCTTCTCCTGGAGCCACGTCAGGAACGCGCCGAAAATGCGCTGCGAAAGCCCAGCATCCGCGTCGCCGTGCGTTTGCGCGAAGCCCTTCTCGATCTCGTCGATCCAGAGCACATCCGGCGACATAGCTTCCGCGAGCGAGGTCGCCTTGCGGAGGTTCTTCTCCGAATTACCGACGAGACTGTCGTAGATGCGCCCGGCGTCGAGCTTCAGTAGTGGCAGCCCCCACTCCCGCGCGATCACGCGCGCCGCCAGCGACTTGCCACAGCCCTGCACGCCCACGATCAAGATCCCCTTCGGCGGCGCGAGATTCATCGCTTCAGCCTCCTTGGAGAAACCCATCCGCGCGTCCTCCAGCCACCTCTTCAGACCATCGAAGCCGCCGAGCTCGTGCTTGTTGTCCTCTGCAGGAAAGTATTCGAGCAGGCCACCCTCGCTGATCGTCTTTGCCTTCATCTCCACGACTCCGGGCAGATCACCTTCGGTCAGCCGGCCGTCATCGAGCGCCGCGAAGGCGACCGCCTGGCGCGCCTGGTTCAGCGTCATGCCGCTCAGCGTGCGGCACAGGTGCTCACGGTCGATCCCAGTCGTGTCGATCTTCCCGCCGTCGCGCCAGGCGACCGACGAGATCACATTGTCGATCACATCGCCGTATTCCGCTTCGGTAGGCACCGGCAGCTCGTAGTAGGCGACGTTCGGCATCACGTCGTCCGGCAGCTGGACATCAGCGCCGGTCACGACGAGCGTCGTGGTCGCCCTCGCCTCGCCGATGCGCTGCGCCAGCTCCTTGAGTTGGCGCACGAGCTGCGGGGTGCTCAGGCTGCTCGCGAAGTCCTTCAGCCAATAGATCGCATCGCCGCTCGATTCTGCGATGTAGGAGAGCAGTTGACGAGGATCGCTCGTGCCGTAGACCGACTCCTGCGCGTGGCACAGACTCAGGCCCGAGGTCACCGACCATTCCATCATCCGCACGTTCATGCGGGCGGCGAGGCTCTCCAGGAGCAGCTTTACACGTTCCTCCTCGACCGTGTCGATCACGATCAGGGAGTGGAACGAGAGGACCAGCGCCTTCAGATCATCGACACCGGTGGCCGTCGTGCTCGGAACAGGCGCGGTTGCCATCTCGGAATATTTCGACCGTCCGGGCGCGCAACCTTAGCCGGGCTCGCGTGGCAGTAATCGCAGAGCGCCCAGCGCTTCGGCTCGGCACCCGAGAATGAGCTAGAGGTTGCGGACGCGGCGACCGATCTCTTGGTCCTGCGGGTAGTCGACCGACTCCCAGAACTCCGCCGCCACGTTGTCGTCGAAGGCGACCAGCGCAGTTACTCGAGAGGCGCCCTGCCGACGTAGATGCTCCTCACCGGCCCGTACGAGCGCCGCACCGATACCCCGGCGGCGATGCTCCAGGTGCACAGCCAGCCTGTACATGTTCCCCCGCCAGCCGTCCCACGCCGCGATCAACGCTCCCACGATCTCACCGTCGGCGTCCGCCACGAGCAGGCTCCCTGCTGACTCAGACAGGAGCCGTTCCACCTCGGCGGGCCGGTTCGGCGTGCTGGCATGGCTGCTTTGGGCCTGTTGCCACAGCTCGAGCACGGCCGACGTCTCCTGTGATCGGCACGCGCGGATTACGAAAGCGTCGGCGGTCAAGCGGCAACGATAGTCGTTACGTCGCGACCGAGTGACGGGACTGCGCGGAGATCGCGGCGCAATGCTCGAACCCCGCGGTCGAGGGTTCGAGCTTCGATCGGGCGACGGGGACCGTGGGAAAGTCCTCGAGAGGGATCTGGAGCGCATCGTCCTGCGCGTGGGTTTCGAACAACGTCAATCAACCCAGCGAAAACGGGGACGGTGGGAAGACTCTCGAAATCTCCGTCGCCGCTGATCGGGCAACTCCATGAGGAGCGATTCGGGCCTAGGGGGATCGGAGATCCTCGACCCGACAAGGGCAGCCCGTGAGTTCGATGATCTCTGGGTCTCCGGTGAGGAGCGGCAGATCGTGAGCCGCGGCGGTCGTAACCGCGAAGCAGTCCCCAAGCGCAACCGCGGCTTTGGCCTTCAGCCGCGCCACCTCAATCATCCGAGCGGTCCCTGGAAGATCCAGCGCGAACGCCGCACGTAGGTCGCGCAGCGCCTCATCGGCCGCGGCGCGCCCGTGATCGCGCTCCACCCGGTAGTAAACCTC
>DATJOE010000246.1:0-15224 GCA_035507305.1 Solirubrobacteraceae bacterium
GGCGTCTCCCCCAGGCTCGCCATCGGTGCGAGCCGAACGCCGCGAGGGGCGTCCGGCTCGCTGCCACTGGCGAGACGACGCGGCTTTGGATGCGGCGCCCGAAGTGCCCGCCTTAGCGCGCCGCGAGCGGCGCTGCTTCTCTCTCCTAGCCGGCAAAACTCCGGTTCCGTTCTCATCCATCATCGCGTTGTGAAGATCATGCCGATGGAATGTTTCCCCGCTAAGCGTGTTCTGAATATTCAGTTCTGACTAGTTCTTGCAATATGCGGATATTCGATGCGTCAGGCTCGTTGCGCGACGGCGATCCTCCACAGGCGCAGGATCGGCATGAGCAGTCTTGTAAGCGAGCCGCCGGCGCGCACGAAACTAGCCGTGCCCTCGCGCAGCGCGGGTGCTCTCGCACTCTCCTTAGATAGATACATAGCAACCATGCAAGCGGCGATCAACGCGTGCCGATGCCCGTCGCGCAGGCGACGCGCCTCGGTTACCGAACGGGTCACGAGCGTACCGACGCGCTCCTTCGCGAGCACGTTGCTGTCGTAGTGGGCAACGTAACGGTGATTGCCGTCTCGCTCATCTTCTTCCTGGTCGACGTAGCTGTCGAGCATCGTCGCTGCTCCGGAGATCCACGGGAAGTAGGCATCGCAAGCCCGGCGCACGTCCTCATCGGTGCACGCGGGCTGCGCGGCCAGCGCGAGGAACGCGTGCACCGCAAGCGAGGCGCTCGCGGCGCTGCTCAGCTCGAACCAACTGACGCGCTGCTCCTGCGCGAACTCCTCGTCGACCCAGCGCCTAAGCGCTCCATCTCGCTCAGCGGGGTCAGTGTCGTGATTGAGCGCTTGAACCTGCGCCCGGTGCGCTTCGCGCACGACCAGCGGTCGTACGCGTCCGTAGGACGGAAGCGCCGAGCAGCACTCGCGACAGGTTTCGACCAGTTTGCGTAGGTACCCTCCGTCGCGCTGCCAGGGGTGGAAGCGGTAGTAGTCGGAGATCGGGACGGAAGGATCGAGCGCCTCGACCAGCGCCTTGTGCAGCTGGAGGCCGTTCGTGGTCCCTTCGCAAGCGCCCCGCTCGCTGACGCTGTCCAAGAAGTCCCAGATCATCTGATAGGCGACGAGCAGTCGCAGCAAGTTGGGGTCGCGACGCCTGGGCAGGATTGAGAACAGAGCGGCGCCGTCGGCGTTCTCGCGCTTGCGTTCGATCGACTCGAGCGCGTCTTCGCGGATCGGCCGGTCGGGGATCATCAGCGCTCGAACCTGCCATACCCGGATCTCGCGCGACACCGCCCTCAGCCCCCAGAGCAGCTGCCTTGCGGCAGCAGCAATGAGGACCCAGACCTGCCTCGGAGAGAGTGGGAGCGGGTTGGGCATCTATCCATCGATCGGAATTTTCCCGGATAGTAGGGACCGCATCGGTCGTCTTTTTGTCCACCGTCCTCATTCGGGCATCCCGACTGTCGGACGGACACGAGCAGCTACATATCCGGGCGCGGCGACGATCAGAACCGCGACGGCGGTGATCAGCGCAAAGCTGCCCACGGCGGCGAGCAGGGGTGTGGATTCGATCACCGGAAAGCCGGTTACGACCGACAGCGCCCTGGTCAGCAGCAGCTGTCCATACAGACCGAAGATCGCGCCCAGCGCGCAGCCGGTCCCCAGCAGGATCGTGCTCTCCCACAGCAGCGCGCGCCACAAGACGGCCCGGCTGAAGCCGTCGACCTTCATGTCCGCAAGGCGCACGCGGCGCTGCCAGATCATCGCTCCCATCGCGGCAGCCATCGCGAGCACGGCGGCGATCACGACGAGCGTGCGGATCTGGGTGAGCCGCGAGAGACCTTGCGCGGCCTGCGCGTAGTGCAGCCGCTCGCGCTGGGCGGCGGTTTCGACTCGCATCCCCAATCCCCCCACGACGCCTTCCGCCTCCCGTTTTACCGCCACGAGCGAGGCGCCGGGCGATAGTTCGAGCTGATAAGCGCTGGGATCTTGATCGCCCCATGCGCGCGCGTAGTCGCTCGCGTTCATGATCAGAGCGCCCGTCGGCCATCCGAGGTTCGTGCTCAGGGCCGCCAGGCGAAAACGCGTCGGCACCGTCGTTGGCAAGGTGAAGCTCTCACCAATGTGCAGATGATGCTCGGCGGCGACTGCCTGGGAGAGGACCAGCCAGCCGCCGGCGTGCAGCCGCGCGTTCGTCACGCGTAGATCGCCCTTGACGAGCTGGATCGAGGAAATCGGGTGCAGGTCGGCCTGCGGCTGGGCGAGCACCCAGATGCGTCGCGTGCCCCAGTCCAGAAAGCTGCCCCGGTAGAGCTGCACGGTACGCACGCCCGGTAGGCGCCCAAGGCGCGCTCGATCAACGTCGCTGAAGGGGGTCGTGACCAGCGCGTTGGCCTTGCCACGAGGCAGCACCCACAGGCCCGCGCGCGAGTCGGTACCGCGGGTCGATGCCTCCAAGCCGCGCTGCAGGTTTCCCCGCGCGCCCTGGATCGAGACGCTGCCGAACACCGCGATCGCGCCCGTGGCCGCGATCGCGAGCGAGCGAGCTCGGTGCGTGCGTGATCGCAACTCGATCAGCGCTAGGTAGGACGCGGCCCCGGCGAGTCGTCGCTGCAACCTCCCCCCCACACGGACCGCGAAGTCAAGCAGCGTGGGCAGGCAAAGCAAAAGCGCGGCCGTGAGGCTGACCACGCCCACGATCGCGGCCTGCGGCGCCGCGAGCAGAATCACGGTGGTGCCCGCGAAGAAAGCGCCCGCGGCCGGCAGCAGCAACCGCGCGCGCCGTCGCGCCGAGACCCTGAGCGGGGTCGAGCGAACCGGACGCTCGGCGATCGCGGCTTGCAGTGGCAAGAGGACACCCGCGGTCGCGGCGATCATGCCGCCAAGTACGGCGAACGCCACGCTGCGCCAGGTGACGACGCGTTCAGCGCCGATCGGGAACGCGAAGGAGAGATAGCCGGGGCTTGAGTTGAACAACGCGACCGACAGGACCTCGCCGAGCAGCAAGCCGAGCGCCGAGGCGATCACGCCGAGTACGATCGCGTCCAGCGAGAGCACCTGCACGATCATCCGGCGGGTGTAGCCGTCCAGGCGCAGGTCCTCGATCAGGCTCCTGCGTTGGGGGACCGTGAGCATCAGGGCGTTGAACGCGAACAGGAAGCCCACAAGCGCGCTCAAGGCTGAGAACAGACCCGTCGACTGATCGACCGGCCCGGCGGCCCGGCGGAACAGCGTGGTGGTCATGTCGGCATGCCCCACGTTCAAGCGCCCCGCCGCGATCCGTCGCAGCGCGGCGAGCACCGAACGGTCTAGCCGCGGCGGCGAGCGCACGTAAATGCTCGTCAGCCGCCCCGGCGTCCCTGCAAGCCCCTGAACCGTGCGCAGCGGCGCGAGCGCGATCGGGCTCTGACCCAGCGACGCGGTACTGCCCACGAGCAGTTGCGGCACGAGCAAGACCCTCGTCTGTCGGGAGCCGATCTGCACGAGCACGGAGCGGATCGAGGCGACGCCGATGTCCTGTGCGATCGCGGCGGGCATCGTGAACACGCGGGCTCCCCCCAAGCGCAGGTCGTTGAGGTGGCGGGCGATGCTCCCGCCTAGCCGCGCGAGCCGAGGGTCGGTCCCGACGACGTCGACCGAGCGTTCGCCCGTGGGACCGACGACGTTTGCGTTCTGTTCGAACACCGGCGCGACGACCTGCACTCCGGGCACACGCGCAACTTCGCGCAGAAGCGATTCGTCGAAGCCGTGGCTGTCGCGCGCCGAGATCTGAAAGCGCATGTCGCCGACGATGCCCGTGCTCAAGCGTTGAACCGAGCTGTCGAGGCTCGTGTTGGCGACCTGGGAGGCAAACAGCAAGGCGACGCCGATCGCGATGCCGAGCACCGCAAACAGTTCCTGGGTCAGCCGCGCGCGCAGACGAACCCGATAGAGGCGCACGATGCTCGAGAACCTCATCCCGCCCCCGGTTGTAGTTCGTTCAGCCGGCCTTCAACGCGGCGCTTAGATGATCCGGCTCGTGCTCGGCCAGTCGTCCGTCGCGAAGCGCGAACACACGATCAGCAAACGAAGCCGCCTGTGGGTCGTGAGTCACAAGCAGGACGGCGACTTTTCGCTCGCGACAAGTTTCGGCGAGCAGCTCGAGCACTTCGCGCCCCCGCATGCTGTCGAGGCTTCCGGTCGGCTCGTCGGCGAGCAGCAGCTTCGGCTCGGTCGAGAGCGCCCGGGCGATCATCACGCGCTGACGCTCGCCCATCGAGAGCTGCTCGGCGCGGTGCGAGACGCGCTCACCGAGCCCGAGGCGATCTAGCAGCGGGACGATCCGCCGCCGCGCTTCGCGCGCGCCCATGTCGGTACCCATCAGCTTCAGCGCGGCGTTGTCGAGCGCGCTGGCTCCGGTGATCAGGTTCAGCGTCTGGCGGACAAAGCCCAGTTCATTGAGCCGATAGCGGGCCGAGTCGGCGTCGCTCAGCTTCGAGATGTCGCATTCGTTAAGCACGATCGAGCCAGAATCGGGACGCATCAGGGCTGCGATCAACATCAGCAGCGTGGTCTTGCCAGATCCGCTTGGGCCATAGAGCGCGACAAATTCCCCGTCGGGGACCGCCAAGGTAACCCCGTCGACCGCGCGGATCGGGGCACCCGACGCCGCGGGAAAGTGCTTCACGAGCTCGCGTAGCTCGAGCACTCTCTCAGCCCGCCTCAGAAACCGCGATCGCGACCGATCCAGCATCGCGTGCAAAGAGCCCGCGCCCGCTCATTCCCGCACGGAGCATCTAGGCCGAGCGCTGGATTCCGGGGAAGTCGATCACGTTGTCCTCATCGCCATCGTCGCCGTCATCACGACCGTCAGGCGGAGGAGTCAGCAGGCGTCCACCGCTAAGGGCACGCAGCTGGTGCGAGCGCAGCGCGGTGGGCATGTCGGGCACGGTCATCAGCACCGCTAGGTTCGTCTCCTCGACAAGGGCGCGCAGCAGGATCATGATCTCCTCGCGCTCACGCACGCCCAAGTTCGCAGTCGGGTCATCGATCAGCAGCAGCCGCGGCCGCCGGGCGATGCCATGAGCGATCGCGACGAGAGCGCGCTCGCCGTCGGACAGGCTCTCCCAGTGCTGGCCTGCGCATTCGGCCATGCCAACGCGACGCAGCGCCCGATCGGCTCGCCGCTTGGCTTCGCGCTGCCCGTGCTCGATCAGTAGCGGCAGCGCAACGTAGTCGAGGATGCACAGCTCGCTGCGCGGACCGGAACGCCTGATCCAGCCGATCTCGTCTCGTCGCAGGCGAGCATGACCCTGTTCTGAGAGCAGCGAGAGGTCCTCGCCGTCGAAGCGGACGGTCCCGCGATCGGGGGTCTCGAGGCCGGCTGCAATCCGCAGCAGGGTGGTCTTGCCGGCGCCGCGTCGCCCCCAGACGCCCATGAACTCGCCCGCGTGCAGCTCCAGACAAGCGTCGGAGAGGACGCGCACCTCCGAGGGGCCCCGCCAGTAGCTCTTGCTGACCGAGTCAAGCGAGAGCAGCGCGTCGGGCATCAAATTCTCCGCAGGCGATCCACCCGGCGAGCGGAGTCCGGTCTCCCCCCGCCGCTCGGGCCTTCACGCTCGGCTTGCAACTGCTCGAGCAGCTCTCGCGCGCTTTGCAGCCATTCGATGCGAGCGTTCCAGAACGCGATCTCGGCCTCGGCCGCAAGCAGGCCCATCAACCGCGACCAGTCGCGTGAGGATTCGCCGGCTTCTTCGGTCGTGGTCTTCAGATCGCTCAGCCGCCCAAGGCAGACCAGTTCCTGCCCCTCGATCATCTCGATCAACCTAGGAACGTTACGCGGGCGGCACAGCGCGATCTTCATGTGCAGCTCATCGCGCAGGGGCGGCATCGGCGAGGGGTCGAGCATCCAGGACTCGAAGTGGTCGATGCCCTCCTCGGTAGCCTCATAAATTGTGCGCGGGGCCGCTCGCCGAGCAGGGCCGGCCCCTAGCTCGCCGGCACTGCGGACCAGCTCGTCGCGACTCAGCTGGTCAAGCGCGGAATAGACGCCCGAGGGGGCAAAGCCCGAGGAGCCAAAACGCTCGTCGAGGCGCTGGGCCAGTTGATACCCATATCCGGGGCGCTCGATCACGAGGCCCAATACCGCATGCTTGGCCGACATTCCCGCCCTTCCTGGTCAACTGGCGTCTAAGCAGAAGGTACTCGAATCGACCCTCTGCTGCATTCCAATCATGCCATGAATCAGACCGAGTGGAACTTTTGCTCAGCCGACGGCATGTGCTTATCGGGACGCGCCACTTTCGTGGGGCCGCGGGCGCTGGGGAGACGAGGCTTGACGACGAGACAGAGCCGAGCGCCGGTCGGCGCGGCTAGGTTATCCCCAGACGGTCGAGCATGCTTTCGTCCGCGCGCCAATCGCGCCTGACCCGCACGGAGAGGTCGAGGTGCACCTGCTCGCCCAGCTCGCGCTCCAGTTCCCGCCGCGCGGCGATGCCAATTGCCTTGATCATCCGGCCGTGCGAGCCAATCAAGATCCCCTTCTGGGAGGCGTTCTCGACCCAGATGAGTGCCTGCACTCGCGTGAGACCCGGACGTAGACGCTCGACCTCCTCGATCACGACCTCGACGGCATGGGGGATCTCTTGAAAGGTCCTCCTGATCACGGCCTCGCGGACCAGCTCCGCGAGCAGAACTGACTGAGGTTGGTCGGAAATTGCGCGGTCCTCGTAGAGAAACGGTCCTGTAGGCAATGCGGACAAGAGGTGCTTGAGCAGCTCGGACACGCCCTGTCCGCTGCGCGCAGAGATCGGAAACAGCTCCCCGTCGAGCTCAAGTGCCGCGGCCGCTTGCAGCACCTCGACGATCTGAGCGCGCGAGAGCCGGTCGACCTTGTTGACCGCGATCGTCACCGGGATGCTCGCCTGAGCCAGCGTGGAGGCGATGAAGCGATCGCCCGGACCAACCCCCTGCTCTCCATTGAGCACGAGTAGTGCGAGATCCGCATCGCCTAGCTCGTGCTCCACGCGACCGGCCATGCGCGAGGTCAGGGCATCGCGGGGACGCTGAATACCGGGGAGGTCGACGATCACGATCTGATGATCGCCCTCGCTACGCACACCACGAATCGCCCTTCGGGTCGTCTGCGGGCGGTCAGAAACAATCGCTACCTTGTTTCCAACAATCGCATTGACGAGGGTTGACTTGCCAACGTTTGGCCTTCCCGCCAAGGCAACGAACCCGCTGCTGGTCAAGCGGACCCCTCCTCGAGCAGAGTCTGCTGCAAGGCAAGCATTTCGCCGTCGTCGGTCTCGTGGTCCATGCCGAGCAAGTGCAGCACGCCATGGACGACGGCCTCGCGCACGTCGGCGGTGTGCTCGACGCAGATCACGACGTCGCCCAGCTCGCGAGGACCTTCGACGGGCTCGTCTAGGTCGATCGGGAACGACAGCACGTCGGTCGGG
This sequence comes from Solirubrobacteraceae bacterium, assembly GCA_035507305.1. Classification (GTDB taxonomy): domain Bacteria; phylum Actinomycetota; class Thermoleophilia; order Solirubrobacterales; family Solirubrobacteraceae; genus Palsa-744. Next base: position 7,436 of record DATJOE010000246.1, read on the forward strand.
GCGCTACGCCCACGGTGGCGGGCATTTAGCTCCGCGATCCGCCGCTCGTCGACGAACTCAATCGCGAGGTGCCCATCCTCGATGTTCGCCGAGCCAGTGGCGAGCACGCAAAGGCGGCGGATCTCCTCGACCGTAGGGGTCGCCTCGCCAGCGTCGTCGCCTAGACGCCCAAGGACCTCGATTTCGATCATCTCGGGGCCGTGGTCATGCGGCGGGCTGTCCTCGGGGTCGGCTGGAGCCACGACCCTGACCGGGCTCCCGGTCAGGCCCGCCGGTCGGCGGGCCTCAGCTCCGGCGCATCTCGCTTGGCATGCACGTCGTAGGCCTCGACGATTCGCTGAACGAGCTTGTGGCGCACGACATCCTCGCCACTGAAACGGACAAACTCGATGCCCTCGATCGCGTCGAGTACCTCACCCACGACGATCAACCCTGAACGCTGGTCCCTAGGCAGATCGACCTGCGTGACGTCGCCGGTGACGACCATCTTCGAGCCGAACCCGAGGCGCGTGAGGAACATCTTCATCTGCTCGGGAGTCGTGTTCTGCGCCTCGTCGAGGATCACGAACGAGTCGTTGAGTGTGCGACCGCGCATGAAAGCCAGCGGCGCGATCTCGATCACGCCCCGCTCGATGTGCTGGGAGACCTTCTCGGGGTCGAGCATGTCGTGGAGCGCGTCGAACAGCGGTCGTAGATAGGGATCGACCTTCGCCATCAGATCGCCGGGCAGGAAGCCCAGGCGCTCTCCGGCCTCAACCGCGGGACGCGTGAGGATGATCCGGTTCACTTCGTGGCGCGAGAGCGCGGCGGCGGCCATCGCGACCGCGAGGAACGTCTTACCCGTGCCCGCGGGGCCCACCCCGAACGTGACGGTGCTGTTGCGCACCGAGTCCACGTAGCGCTTCTGGTTCACGGTCTTTGGGGCGACGCGCAGTCCGCGGTGACGCCACACGACATCCTCCAGGACGCGGGCGGGCGACTCGTGCGCGTCGAGCGCGCCCGTCACCGCCGAGATCGTGCCCGGGCCGATCTGATGCCCGCGCGCGATCAGCTCGGAAAGCTCGCGCACGACGCGCTCTCCCGCGTTCGTCTCACTCTCCTCGCCGTCGAAGGTGAGCACGTTGCCACGAAGGTAGACCTTGCAGTCGAGATGAGCCTGCAGCGCCCGGAGCACGGCGTCCTGGCTACCGGCAAGCTCGACGGCGACGTCGTTTGGCAGCTCGACCTGCGTCCTCATCCCTGGAGCGCTGCCCGTACCAATCCCGAAACCCGCTTGCCGTCGGCACGACCGTCCACGGCGGCGATTGCCTGCTTCATCGCCTGCCCCATGTCCTTGGCCGACTGCGCACCGCTGTCGCGTACCGCCTGCTCGACGATCGCTTGCAGCTCCGCGTCGGAGAGCTCCGCGGGTAGATACCCGCCGATCAGCTCCCCCTCTAGCTCCTCGTTCCCGGCGAGGTCCTCTCGACCCGCCTCGCGATAAGCGCGCGCGGCCTCGAGCCGACGCTTGCGCTCGCGTCGGAGTACCGCGAGCTCGTCGTCGGAGCCTTCCTTCGTCGCCTTCTGCAGCTCGGAGAGCACGAGCCTGAGCGCGCCCACGCGGTCTTTCTCGCCCGCGCGCATTGCGCCTTGCAGGTCGCTCTTGATCTGATCGGCGATCTCCATGCATATCCAGGATACGCGCGCGAGCAGAGGTCTGGCGTGGTTAGTCGCAGGTTTGGCGCGGTTGGTGGACAGGTGGGAACTTCCCGCGAGCACTCGCCGGAGTGAATAAGGTGGCGCTCGTGAACGAGTCGCTCTACACCTCGGCGCTGGCCCCGTTCGTCGCGGAGGTCGATCGCCTACGTCCTCCCGACGCAGAAGTGATCGACGCCCATACGCACCTCGGGCTCGACGAGGACGGCCGTTCGCTGACGCTCGCACAGCTGCTCGAGCAGCTCGACGCGGCCAAAGCACGTCGTGCCTGCGTGTTTCCCCTGCACGACCCGGAACGCCGACCCTCCTACAGCCTGCCGAACGACCGCGTGCTCGAATGGGCCGGCGAAAGCGAGGGGCGCCTTGTGCCCTTCTGCCGCCTTGACCCGTCCGAAGACCCGGTGCCCGAGGCAGAACGATGCCTCTCACGTGGCGCGAAGGGAATCAAGCTTCACCCACGCGCGCAGGCCTTCCAGTTCGACGGGCACGAAATGGAGGGGATCTTTGCGATCGCGGAAGAGGCTCGGGTGCCGATCCTGATCCACGCGGGCCGGGGACTGCCGCCGCTCGCGGACGGCCTCGCCGAGCTGGCGCTGCGCCACCCGGGCGCGACGTTGATCCTGGCCCACGGCGCGATCTGCGACCAGGGCATCCTCACGACGCGGCTGGCCGAGCACCCCGCGGTCCTCTATGACATCTCCTGCTTCTTTCCGCTTGACGTAATCGAGTTGTTCGCGCGCGCTCCCGCCGAGCGGATCGTGTTTGCTTCGGATCCGCCCTACGGCATGCCCGCGACGACCCTCTATCTCGCACTGCGAGTCGCGCATCAGGCCGGGCTGGACGAGCAGGCAACAAGGGCGATGCTCGGAGGCACGATGGCCGCGCTACTCGATGGGGATGGACTGCCGCCGATCTCCGCGCCACGCCGCGGCGCCTCGATCACCCTGTCTGGCAGGCTCGCGCGCGTCTACAACTATGCGAGCTTGGTCGGGCCCGCGCTGTTCACAGGCGCGCCCGAGCAGGCACACGCGATGCTCGAAATGGCGGTCGCGGCCTGCCGCGATCCCGAGCCAGGTGAAGACGGCGAGGCGCTTGAGACGATCGGCGCCGCGCTCGCCGCGGCCGACGAGCTGGTCGAGCAGGAGGGCGGAGTGCGGGCGTCGATCGACCTGGTGTACCGCGCGATTGTGCGCGCCGCGACTGAGATTCCCGACGCCGCCTAGCGCGTCAGGCCAGCCACAGGGCCGCCCACTCCCCGTCGTGCAATCTGCAACGCTCGCGTAGGCCGAGCGCCGACCCGAAAGCATCGGCCGCCTCATCGGCCTGCTCGCGCAGCAGGCCGCTTGCGATCAGCTGCGTGGGGCGCTCCTCGATCGAGCGCGACAGATCGAGCAGTAGCGGCAGCAGAAGGTTCGCGAGCAAAGCCGATCTCCCGACGGAGGCAAGCGTCTGGAAGCGTAGGTCGAAGCGCTCGACCTGGATCTCTGCCCTGTTGACTGCCGCGTTCTCTCTGGCGGCTTGCACACTCTCGACCTCGTGATCGAGCGCCAGAACAGGTGCAAACCCCACGCGCGCCGCGGCGATCGCAAGCACTCCCGAGCCGGTGCCGAGGTCGATCAGCGGTCCGCCCGCAAGTCCCGCCGTCGCGAGATCGAGCAGCAGTTGTAGGCACATTCGTGTCGTGGCGTGCGCGCCGGTGCCGAATGCCCGGCCGGGATCGATCACGATCTCAGACGTTCCCGAGCCATCGCTCGCGGGCGCCTCCCACGGGGGTCGGACATAGAGCGCGTCGGGAATGTCTCTTCGACTCGCGCTCCCGCGCGGGTGCACGTCTCGAGCGCCTCCCTCCCCTTCCCAACCACCGGCACGGACGACGATCGGGCGATGAAACTCGCGCCAGCGCTCCTGCCAGTCATCAGCTGTTTCGCTGGTCGAGATCTCAACGAGCGCATCTCCCGCGGCGGCTCGCAGGTCGGGCAGGTTCGGCAGCTCCCCAGGGGCTCCGTATACCGCGTACTCGACATGCCCGTCGTCGAGCTCGATCTCCTCAACGCCACTGGGGGCGAGCTCGAGCAGTTCAGCGAGCACAACCTCCGCCTGTGCGCGCCGCACGCGAATCGCGAGACGGATCACGCAGCTTGACTACCGAGCGCGCGGCGGAGCTTCGCGAACATCGATTCCTCTGAGCGCAGGTTCTCCTCGGTCAGCGTGCCATGCAGTTGTTCGAGTAGCTCGCGCTGCTCGTCGCTGAGACGCCGTGGGATCACGACGTTCACGACTACACGAAGGTTCCCGCGACGGCCACGCCCCAGAGTCGGCATCCCCTCGCCGCGCACGGTCAATACCTCGCCCGGCTGGGTGCCGGGCGTGAGCTCTAGCTCCGTGGTGCCCTCGAGCGTCGAGACCTCGAGCCTGCCACCCAACGCGGCAAGCGGCGCCGGCACGTCCAGAGCTGTAATCAGATCGTCGCCTTCGCGCACGAAGCGACTGTCCTCACGCACACGAACGAGGACGTAAAGATCGCCCGCAGGGGCACCCAGCTCGCCCACGTGCCCGCGCCCCTCCAACCGCAACCGTTGTCCGTTGGCGATCCCGGCCGGGACTTCGACCTCGATCGTGCGCTTGCTCGCTCTGCGACCACGACCGCGACATTGGCGGCAGGGCTGCTCGGCCACCCGGCCGTCACCTTCGCAGACTTCGCACACCACAGTTCGCACCATCTGGCCAAACGGAGTACGCGTCGCGGCCTGCAGCCGTCCCGCACCGCCGCATCGATCGCAGGTGGTGATTGGCGTCCCTGGCTCAGCTCCGTTGCCGTTGCAGTGCTCGCAGCGCTCGATCGCCTCGTAGGCGACCTCGACCTTCGCCCCATGCGCGGCTTCCAGTAGGTCCACTTCGACCGCGACCGCGACATCACCGCCCGGCATGGGCCCCGACCGTGCGCCAAAGCCACCGCCGCCGCCGCCGAAGAACGCCTCGAAAAGGTCGCCGATCGAGCCGAATGCATCGAAGTTCGGCGCATAGCCGCCCGAACGCAGCCCTTCGTGGCCGTAGCGGTCATAGGTAGCGCGCCGCTCCTCGTCGGAGAGAATCTCGTAAGCCTCGGCCGCCTCCTTGAACTTCTCCTCCGCGTCAGGGTCGTGCGCGTTGACGTCTGGGTGCAGCTCGCGCGCCAACTGGCGGAACGCCTTCTTGATTTGCTGGGTCGAGGCGTCGCGCTCGACACCCAGAACCTCATAGGGATCGCGCGGCATGCTGGTCGCGTCAGTTCTCGGCATAGGTGTCTTCGATAAAGCGAGAGAGCTCGTGAGCCGCCTCGCGGACCGTCACGATCGCTCCTGCGTAATCCATTCGCACGGGTCCGATCACGGAGACCGCGCCCAGCTTGCGCTGGGCAAGGCCGTACCCCGTGGCCACAAGCGCCAGCGAGCGCATCGCGGGTATCTCGTTCTCGCGGCCAATCCGCACATAGACGCCCTGCTCGCCGATCGCGGTCCGCAGCATCCGTAGCAGCGAGACTCGACGCTCGAGCAGGCCGACGAGCCCCTCGAGCTGTGCGGCATCCTCGATTTGCCCCGCCGAAAACAGGCGAGCCGTGCCGTCGACGTAGAGCTCATCCTCCGCATCGGCCGCGAGGTCTCCGAACGCCGGCACAAGGCGCTCGAGAAATGTGCGCTCGACCGGGGCGAGGCTGGGATCGACCAACCTCTGCTGCAACATGCGGGCGCCCAGCCCATAGCCGACGAGCCGCTCGCGCAGGTACTCCCCGGCCCACGCGAGCAGACCTGGATCGACCGGTTTCTCGAACGTCACGAACAGCTTCGACACGCCGCCGGTCGAGGTGATCACTACCACCATCGCCACCTCCGGCTGCAGCGCCAGAACCTCGACATGCCGGATCGTCGCTGCGTTCAGCGAGGGAGCCGAGACCACTGCGAGCAGGTTCGTGACCTGCGAAAGTGTCTCCGAGGTCGTGCGCATCGCCTCCTCGACCTCTCGGCGGATCAGTGAAAGCTCGAGCCGCCGGCGCACCTCCAGCCCTTTGCCCGAGTCGAGCATTCGATCGACCACATAGCGATGACCCGCGTCGGTGGGAACGCGACCGGCGGAGACGTGTGGATGAGCCAGCAGCCCCTGCTCCTCGAGCAGGGCAAGTTCGTTGCGGATCGTCGAAGGACCGCAGTCGAAATCAGGGTCGGCGGCGATCGACTTCGATGCGACTGGTTGGCCAGTGCGCAAATAGTCGTCCACCACCTTGCAGAGGATCTGCTCCTGCCGGGAGGTGAGCATCATTGAATTGAATTGTAGGCCGGGCGGTCGTGGCCAAGCCGACGATCCGTCAGGTCTCGAGCTCAGCTTCGGCGTTCCGGATTATCTGCTTGCCGTCCTGCTCGGCCACTGTGTCGATCACCACATGGGACCCGTCGGCCTCGCGAACCGTGCCACTCACAACTACCTCATGCTCGGGCACGCCCATGCCCCGAAATTGGACCGATAGGCGCTTGAGATGGGTCGGCCCGCCGGCCGCCTCGGTCTGCGCGCGCGCAACTTGCGCCATCGTCCAAAGCCCGTGGAGGATTCGCCCCGGCAGCCCCACCGCTTTGGCGAATTCCTCGTCGATGTGAATCGGGTTGAAGTCACCCGACGCGCCCGCGTAGCGATTGGTCAGATACTTGTCCGGCGTAATCGTCACCTGCGGGATCTGCTCTCCGGCTTTCAGCTCACTCACTCGCCTCACACTCCCCGCACAATGTTGGTCCACGTTCCGCGACAGACCTGCTCGCCGCGCTGATTCGTCGAGATCGACTCGAACACGTAGTAGCCGCGTCCATCGGATTCGGAGATGTCCTTGACGCTGGCCGTCGTGCTGATCTCATCGCCAGCGACGACCACCGGCCCCCACTCGAACTCCTGACCACCGTGCACCATCATCGCGAAGTTGAGCTCGATCTCAGGATCGAAGATCGGTGGACCCACCGCCGGGGCGCTGTAGACGACGGCGAACATCGGTGGCGCCACGACGTCCTCGAAGCCGGCGGCTCGCGCCGCTGCGACGTCGAGGTGCAGCGGGTTCGTCTCGCCGACGGCCAGCGCGTACTCCTTGATCTTTTCCCGACCGACGGCATAAACCACCGGCGCATAGGTCTTGCCTATCGCTTGCGTGTTGACGGGCACTGGACTCCTTGGTTTCTGGGGGGGACTGGCTGGCGCGCCAGTTTACGTGGCAGGCGCCCTCCAGGGCGCCTGCCGAACGCGACGCTCCGAACAGGACGCTCTCTAAAACGTCGCGTCGAGCTCATCGACACCGACACCCACTAGCTCATCGTCCCCCCCGCCGCCCAGCTCGTCATCGTCGCCCTCTTGCGAGGCGCCTGACCTGCCGTCCAGAAACTGGACGACATCGGCAACGATGCCGACCGCCTGGCGACGCTCTTGCTCTGCGGTTTCCCACTCTCGCCACTCGAGACGTCCATCCACACCGATGCGGCTGCCCTTCCCCGTGTAGCGCGCGACGCTCTCGACGGCCGGGCCGTAGACGGTCACGTCGAAGAAATTCGGCCGCTCGGTCCTGTTGCCTTCCGCGTCCTTCTTACTACTTGAATTGCACGCGATGCGCAGCGTCGCGACGCTCCGGCCCGAAGGCAACGACCGCAACTCCACGTCACGTGTTAGGCGGCCAACCAAAACAACTCTGTTGATGCTGAAAATCGACATCTCTGCTCTCCATGCTCGATTGATTGTCCCCGCGTCCGAAGCTAGGGACCGCTTGGGACGCAACTCGTGGCAGAGCGATCAAGCTCCTAGGTCTCGAACGCTTCGAGCGGTATGACCGCCACGCGATCGCTCGCGCGCACTGCGAGGATCGCCCGCAAGAGCGCGCGCTCGACATCAGGGGGCGCCAGATAGAGCACCCCATCGACGTGGCGCGATCGCGCCCACGCCCGACAGATTGCGGCCAGTCGACGGGGTGCCTTGACCGTTAGCTCCACCTCGACGGCGACTGGTCGCTTCCGTTCTCCGGAGGGCGCCAGGATGGCCATGTCCGGCCGGTGAAGCTGCTGCACTCGAATGCCGCCGCCAATCGTGATACTCG
>DATJOE010000247.1:0-7000 GCA_035507305.1 Solirubrobacteraceae bacterium
CGCGTTCGGCGGCTACAAGATCTCAGGCGTCGGCCGCGAGAACCACAAGATGATGCTCGATCACTACTCGCAGACCAAGTGCCTGCTCGTCTCCTACGATGAGCAGCCGGCAGGCCTGTTCTAGGGCGCTGCCGTGCCAGACACCCTGACGGCCAACCCCACGCCGTCGAGATGGTCAAGCGGCTCGTGCAAAGCAACGGGCCGCTTGCCATCTTCTGACGCCGGCTGCTGCGAGGACAACCCACTCATCTGCCCGCCGGCCGGCGGGCTGCCCGCTCACTCGGCGAGGCCGACGCGCGCCTGATCGCCTACGCGCCGCTGCCCGCGCTGGCGCGCTGAGCGACCCATCTGCGCCTGCCTGCGTTTCAGCTCTCTGATCCGATGGACCAAGCGCTTGCCCTCGGCGCGCAGCTGGGCCGTCGGCGGACGGGCGCTCTGAGGCTCGGTGGCGAGAATAGGCAAGCTCGTGCGCAGCTCGTGCAGGCGATCGAGCAACTGATCATGCCGCTCGACGTGCCCGCTGTCAGCGCCGGCGCTCATTGCGTCAGGCGCTCCCGTGCACAAGCCCGGTGAACGATCACGCCCTGAGCAGCCGAGTGCGCCGGGTAGAACAGCGACTCGCGCCCGTCCTCCCAGCCTACGCGCAGGTGCAGGTGATGGCCCTCGCCGATCACCTCGCGCACCTCTCCGTGGCGAGGGGAGCCGCCGCGCGTGCTGTCGACCTCGATCCAGTCGCCCGCCTGCGCGTCCTCGGGCTCGATGTGCTCGCTGCCAAGTCGCTGAACTGACATCGCCTTCAGCCTACGTTCGCGCCGCGGCGCAGGCGAGCGCAGAACACCCCCGCGGGCGTGGGGCAAACTACGCAACCGAGCCCGCGCCGTCCGGCTCCTCGCCGGTGCTCCGCGAGCGCTTGAAGCACCCCTCGTGAAAGCAAGGCGCGCCGCGCAGGTGCCCGAGTGCGACCGCGCGCGAGGTCCGCAGCGGCTCGCCGTCGATCATCGTCACCACGGGCTCGTACACGCCGATCACATCACGGCAGTGCTCGCAGCGCAGCTCGCCTTGCACGCGCGCTCAAGTCTCCAGCAGCCCGCAGCGCAGCGCGTAGCGGACCAGCTCGGCGCGTGTGCGAAGCCCGAGCTTCTCGTGGATGTTCGCCCGGTGCGTCTCGATCGTGCGCGCCGATACCTCCAGGCTGCGCGCGATCTCCACGTTTGTGTGGCCGAGTGCGATCAGCCGCAGCACCTCGGTCTCGCGCGCGGTCAGCCGCCCCTCGGTCAGCGCCTGGCGAAGCACGCTGATGCGCCCGGCGATCTGCGGGCTGAGGTACTCATCGCCGCGCGCCGCCGCGCGGACGGCGCTCGGGAGATCGGCGTCAGCGAACTCCTTGAGCACATAGCCGAGAGCGCCGGCAGTCAGTGCGCGCTGGGCAAAGCCGGGGGCGTCCTCCATGCTGGCGATCACGATCTGTGTTCCCGGCGAGCGCTTGCGCAGCTCGCCAATGTGCTTGAGCGTCGAGCCGTCGGGCATGCACATGTCGAGCACCAGCACGTCGGGCCGGTGCTCGGCCACGACCCCCGCGGTCGACTGCAAGTCCGAGGTCTCGGCCGCGACCGCGATCTCGCCCTCGGCCTCCAGCAGCTGGCGCATACCGCGGCGCATGCGCGCGTGGTCGTCGGCGATCACGACCCGCAGCGGCCTCGCCGGCGCGTTCGCCGGCTCGGCGACCGCAGCGAGCGCCGGCCTTTGATCGATCGTTTCCATGACCCTCACGCTAGGCGTGCGCCGCCCGGTTGAACACTGGGCAAACGACGTTTCTGGCTGCGGCAAAGCCCTGAGACCTACGACGGGGTTCCGCGCCGTTCACCTTCATACCCCGATCGCGGTGGACGCTCGCGCGCTCGGCGCTCCGTCCACGCTCGCGCCGCGCGGGGCGACGATCACCGGGCAGCACGAGGCGCGCATCACGGCGGCCGAGACGCTCCCGAGCAGCGCACGGCGCAGTGGCCCGTAGGCGCGCGAGCCGAGCACGAGCATGTCCAAGTCCTCGCTCGCGCTGACGAGCAACTGGCAGGGATCCCCGCGTCGCACGTCGATCTCGTAGTCGACGCCGGCCAGCAGCTCCTCGCACACGCGGTAAGCAGCTACTTTCATCTCGCTCTGCATCTCCGCTTCGGCGGCCGGCAGATCGGGCGATGCGGCGGCGTAGCTCTGCAGCGTGGGCGAGAGGCCCGACCCTGCGAGCACGCGCAAACTCGCGCCACTGCGCTCGGCGATCCAGCGCGCCAGCGTGAGCGCCGCGCGTCCCTCCTCGGTATCGGCGAAGCCCACGCCGATCCAGCGCAGGCGCCGTGGCTGGGCCGAGAAGCTCGCCGGCGCGAGCGCCACGGTGCACGGCGCGCCGTGCACCAGGCGCTCGAGGGTGCTCACGTGACGGCGCTCAAAGCCGCTCGGGGTCGAGCCGACGACGATCGTCTCGGCCTCCTCGCACTCGGCCAGCTCGTGCAGCGCGCGGATCGGCCAAGAGGAGTTGCTCCAGCGGTAGCGGGCGTGGGCGAGCGCCGGGCTCGCGCCCAAGAGCTCAGAGAGCTCCGCTCGCACTTCGCGCTCGACATCCTTCGCTGGCTTGGTGGCCAGCAGCGGGTGGTAGGGGTAGACGACCTCCAACTCACCGCCGCTCAGACCCGCGAGCTGCTCGGCGAGCACCGCCGCGTCGCGGCCCCCTTGATTGCGCGAGTAGCCAAGCAGGATCTTCTTGAACATGCTCTGAGGCTAAGGCTGCACGCGCCCCGCGAGATCGGCGCTCGCCCGCACTCGGCCCTCGGAGAACTACGGAGCCCGAACGCGGCGCCGAGGATGCGGCGAACCCGCCCTCGCCTGCGGAAAACCCCGGATGGAGCGAAGTCGGCGCGCCTTGATTCTTTGGCGCATGGCAACCTCAGCCGGGCAACACTCAGCCAGCGCGCAGCGCGAATCCAGCGCTGCGCCGCCGATTCAGACCGAGGCGCTCTTTAAGCGCTACGGCGCCACGCTCGCGGTCGAGCAGCTCAGCTTGAGCGTCGCGCGTGGCGAGGTCTATGGCTATCTCGGCCCCAACGGTGCGGGCAAGACCACGACGATCCGGCTGCTGCTCGGTCTGCACCGGGCAAGCTCGGGAGCGGCACGCCTGTTCGGCGCAGACGCCTGGCGCGACGCGGCCAGCGTTCACCGCCGCGTCGCCTACGTCGCCGGGGAGCCCGCACTGTGGCCGGCGCTGACCGGTGAGGAGACCTTCCGGTTTCTCGCAAGCGTGCGCGGCGGTGTTGACCTCGCCTATCGCAAGCAGCTCATCGAGCGCTTCGAGCTCGACACCAACAAGCGGGTCCGGGCGCTGTCAAAGGGCAATCGTCAGAAGGTCGCGCTGATCGCCGCGCTCTGCATGCGCGCCGACCTCTTGATCCTCGATGAGCCCACCAGCGGTCTCGATCCGCTGATGGAGGTCGCCTTCCGCGAATGCGTGCACGAGGCCAAGGCGCTCGGGCAGACGGTCTTTCTCTCCTCCCACATACTCGGCGAGGTCGAGGCCCTGTGCGATCGGGTCGGCATCCTGCGCCGCGGGCGCCTGGTCGATGAGGGCACGCTCGCCGAGCTGCGGCATCTGAGCTCACACACCGTCCAGGCTACCTTCGCCGGTCCGGTACCGAGCATCGCGCGCCTACCCGGCGTCAGCGAGACCGGTCGCGAAGAGCACACCCTGAGCCTGCGGGTCAGCGGCGAGATCGCGCCGCTGCTTGCCGAGCTTGCAAGGCACGAGCTCGTCGGGCTCTCATGCCGCGAGCCCTCGCTTGAGGAGATCTTTCTCGAGCACTACGACCGTCACTCTGGGCGATGAGCGGCGCGATCGCGCGACGGACGCTGCGCGACGGGCGCGTGCGGACCGCGTCGTTTGCGCTGCTGTTCGCGCTCGTGGCCTACGCCAACGCCGCAGGCTTCCGTGCCGCCTACCCGTCGGTCAAAGACCGCATCGGCTTCGCCCACAGCTTCGGGGACAACGCGATGCTGCGCCTGTTTTACGGCGCGCCGCACGACCTGCTCTCGGTAGGCGGATACTCGGCATGGAGGATCGGCGGCTTCTTCTCGATCCTCGCGGGCGCGTGGGGTCTTTTGAGCGCCGTCGCTGCGTTTCGCGGCGAGGAGGAGGCGGGGCGCAGCGAGCTGCTGCTCGCCGGGCCGACGCTGCGAGGGCGGCTGTTCGCAGCAAGCGCGCTCGGCGTCGGTGCAGGCGCGGGCGCGTTGTGGCTTGCGACGCTGTTCGGCCTGCTCGCATCGCGTCTTCCGCTCGGTCAGTCGGCGTATCTGGCGCTCTCCGTGATCGCGCCTGGACTGCTGTTCGCGGCGCTCGGCGCGCTCGTCTCCCAGCTCGCCGCCACGCGTCGCCTGGCGCTTGAGCTTGCCGCCGCCGCGCTCGGGCTCGCGCTGGCGCTGCGGACGATCGCCGACACCGCCTCGGGGCTCGGCTGGCTGCGCTGGCTCACGCCGCTGGGCTGGAGCGAGCAACTGCGCCCCTTCACTGCCCCAGAGCCACTTGTGCTGCTGCTGTTCGCGGTTGCGATCGTGCTGGTGCTCTGGCTCGCGCGCCGGCTTGCCGCGGCCCGCGACGTTGGCTCCGCGCTGCTGCAAAGCCCCGACAGCCATCCGCCGCGCCCCGGACTGCTCTCATCGCCGACGGCGCTTTCGCTACGCGGCGAGCGCGTGAGCCTCGGCGCCTGGCTGGCCGGCACCGCGACTTACGGCGTGATCGCCGGGGTGCTCTGCACGAGCCCTTCTGAACGCAACATCCCGCCAACGCTGGCGCGCGAGCTGCGCAAGCTCGGCATCGGCTCGATCACCAACCCCGCTGACGTGCTCGGGCTCTACTTCCTGTTCTTCGTGCTGATCGTCTGCCTGTTCTGCTGTGCGCAGGTTGCCAGCGCCCGGCGCGAGGAGTCCGAGCGCCTGGAGACCCTGCTGGCGCTGCCGCTGTCGCGATCGCGGTGGCTGGCCGGGCGCCTCGTGCTCGCGCTCGGCGGCGCCGGTGCGATCGCGCTGACAGCTGCGCTCAGCTCATGGGCCGGGGCGACGCTCCAAGGCGCAGGCGTCTCGTTCCCGCAGATGCTCGCGGCCGGCCTGAACTGCCTACCGCTCGCGCTCGCGTTCCTGGGCGCCGGCTTCTTGGCGCTCGCGCTGCTGCCTCGCGCGAGTGTCGCGATCGCCTACGCGCTGCTCGCGCTCGCCTTCGTCTGGGATCTGTTCGGATCGCTGCTCGGCGCTCCGCACTGGCTCGTGCAGCTGACGCCCTTCCAGCACATCGGCTTTTTGCCCGCAGAGGCGTTTCGCACCGGCGCCGCCGCGCTGATGCTCGGCTTCGCCCTCCTCGCGGTCCTCGCTGCGCGAGAGCGCTTCGTCCGCCGCGACCTGATCGCCGGCTAGGGACGCGAATGCGCCACCACATCACCGCCGGGCGCTGGGCGATCTCCTCCCACGAGCGGCTTGCGCCTGGCGCATGAGCGCCCTGAGCACAGACTCAAGCGCGCCCGACGCCGAGCAAGCGGCCAAGCTGCTGCTGCGTGACCTGCGCACCGGCGAGCATGGGCTCAGCTCCGGGGAGGCGGCGCGGCGCTTGGCCCAGTACGGCGCCAACGAGCTCCAGCGCCGCGGCGGGGCGCGCTGGCCAGGCGAGCTCGCGCGGCAGCTGACGCACCCGCTCGCGCTGCTTTTGTGGCTCGCCGCCGGGCTCTCCCTGCTCGTAGGTAGCGGCACCGTGGCGATCGCGGTGCTGCTCGTGATCCTGCTGAACGCCTCCTTTGCCTTCGTGCAGGAGCTACAGGCCGAGAGGGCCGTGGAGGCGCTCGCCGCATACATGCCCCAGCACGCCACGGCGCTGCGCGACGGCGGGCCGGTGCAGGTCGAGGCGACGACGCTCGTTCCCGGCGACATCGTGCTGCTGGAGGAGGGCAACCGCATCGCCGCCGACATGCGCCTGCTATCCGGCGCCGTCGAGGTCGATCTCTCGACCCTCAACGGCGAGTCTGAGCCGGCGCTCCGCTCCGCGGCGCTGCAAGACACCGACGTGCCGAGGCTCGCAGCCCGCGATCTGGTGTTCAGCGGCACGACCGTCACCGGCGGCGAGGCTCGCGCCGTCGTGTTCGCCACCGCGATGCACACCGAGCTCGGACGGATCGCCGCGCTCTCAGAGCGAGTGAAGGAGGAGCCGAGCCCGCTGGAGCGCCAAGTGCGCCGCGTGGCCTGGCTGATCGCGGCCGTGGCCGTCGCATTGGCGATCGCGTTCATCCCGCTTGCGATCTTCGGCGCCGGCCTGTCGGTCAAACACAGCGTGGTATTCGCCGTCGGGCTGCTCGCAGGCAACGTGCCGGAGGGCCTCTTGCCGGTGATCACGCTCGCGCTCGCGGTCTCGGTCGGCCTGCTCGCCCGCCGCGGCGCGCTGGTCAAGCGCCTCAGCTCGGTCGAGACGCTCGGCTGCACCGACGTCATCTGTACCGACAAGACCGGCACCCTCACGGAGAACCGGATGCGTCCGCTCACCGCCTGGACGCTCGCGGGCGAGACCGCGCTGCCCGAGCACGGCCAGCTCCTCACCGAGCGCTCGCCCGCGCTGCTCGCGCTCGCCCAGTGTGCGAGCGCCTGCAACCAGGCGCGCCTGGCAGATGCCGGGCAGTCAAGCGGCGACCCGACCGAGCTTGCGCTGCTGAGCGCCGCGCGCACGCTCGGCGCCGACATCTCAAGCCAGGCACGCGAGGCCGGGCGCGGCCGGGTCTACCAGTTCGACCCCGCGCTGAAGCTGATGAGCACGATCGACCAGCTCGGCGGCGAGCTGATCCTCCACACCAAGGGCGCGCCGGAGGCGCTGCTGCCACGCTGCGCCAGCGCGCTCTCCCCAGACGGCGCCACGGTCGCGCTCGGCGCGCCGGAGCGTGCCACGATCGCCCGGCAGGTCGAGGACTACGCGCGCGCGGGCCTGCGCGTG
>DATJOE010000248.1:0-2266 GCA_035507305.1 Solirubrobacteraceae bacterium
ACGCCGAGCTTGACCACGTGATGGCCCGGATCACCGAGGCCGAGCGGGTCCGCTCCGGCGTGCAGAATGCCCTGCCCGGGGTGAACGACCTCATCTGCGTCGGCTGTGGCTCCGCGGCCGGGCCGGTGTACCAGACGCCGCGGCTGCTGGGCTACCGATGCGCCGACTGCGGCTGGACCGGGGACGACCCCACGGCGCAGGCGGAGCGACGGCGCGCGGAGGCCAGGGACGCCGCCGCCGCCGTGGTCGAGCGGGCCGCTCAGGGCATCGCGGATGCGCTGGTGATCCTGGACCACCGTGGCAGGAAAGCCCGCGACGAGTGCGCCGGCGTGCTGCGTGACCTGCGCGAGGATCTCGCCACGGTCGACGGCCGGCTTCACCGGACGCAGTTACCCGGCTCCTGACCGTTCTGCCCCGGCCGCCCGCCTGGGTGTCTGCGCGTCGCTGACGCGCTCGCCGACGAGAACGTCCGCGTGACCGCGGCACGGCCGCACTTATATGCCTTGCCAGATATATAGCTGCTGAGTAATGTTCGCTTCATGGCGACGACCTTTGAACTCGTGGCCGACGGGACGCGCCGGCGGATCCTGGATCTGCTGCGCGAGCGCGAGCGCTCGGTCGGTGAGCTGGTCGCGCGCCTGGGGCTTACTCAGCCCGCCGTCTCGAAGCATCTGCGCACGCTGCGTGAAGCCGGGCTGGTCCGGGTTCGGCGCGACGCCCAGCGGCGCTGGTACCAGCTGCGCGCGGAGCCGCTGGCCGAGCTCGACGCGTGGCTCGAGCCCTACCGCCAGTTCTGGGCCAGCCGTCTGGACGCCCTGGAACGTCATCTCGACCAGGAAGGGAAGTAACCAACATGCCTGCCCCGGAAGCGATGGGTATTCTCACGATTCACGACGACGGCCGGTATGTGCTGCGCTTCGAGCGACACCTCGCCCATCGGCCCGAACGGGTATGGCGGGCGCTGACCGAGCCCGACGAGCTGAGCCAGTGGTTCCCTACCGCCATCGAAGGCGAGCGCGCGCCCGGGGCGAAGATCCGCTTCGTCTTCCGTGACCCCGCTCCACGCGCCGCCGATATGCCGGATCTTCTCTCCCGCGACCCCGACGATCTCGACGGCGAGTTCACCGAATTCGACCCGCCCCACGTGCTCGCCTACACGTGGGGCGACGAGGACCTGCGCTGGGAGCTTGAGCCCACCGCCGAGGGTTGCCGGCTCACCTTCATTCACACCTTCACCGAGCGCAGCGGCATCCCGCACCCGGCCGGTCCACGGAAGAAGGCCGCCAGGACCGCCGCGGGCTGGGACGTGTGCCTCGCTTCGCTCGAGGCGCTTCTGGACGACGACCCTCCGCCAGCGGTTGAGTTCCCGCTCTTCTACAACCGCTACATAGGAGACTTCGGCTAGCGGTCAGCGTCAGCCGTGCCACGGCGAAATCACGTCGACGCCGGTGTGCCGGAAGTGGGCGACGTTGCGGGTCACGACCTGGAGGCCATGCACCCTGGCCGTCGCTGAGATCAGAGCATCGATGCCGCCGACGGCAGTCCCAGCGTTCTCGGCCTGTGCGAGCACACGTCCCCACTCGTCGGCGACGGCGGCGTCAACCGGCAGCATGCGTTCGCCGAAGCGGTCTGGAAGCTCGCCGGTCAGCCACTGTTCCAGCCGGTCTCGCCGTCGGCCGGCGGCGAGCCGGTCCACTCCCTTGCGCAGCTCTCCGAGAGTGATCACGCTCAGGTAGGTGCGGTCCTCATCGACCTCGTCGAGCCAGCGCACGATCCCGGGGTCGGGCCGCGGCTTCACCCACTCCGAGATCGCGTTGGTATCGAGCAGGTACCTCATAGGACGGCGTCGCGTGCAGGCGCATCCACTCGCTCGATATCGAGATCGGAGCCTCGCAGCGGGGATCCGGCGAGGAATTCCGCGAGGCTGCCGGAACGAGACGTCTTCCTGTGCCACTCCTCGGTGGACACAACGACGGCGATTTCCCTGCCGCGCCTGGTGATCGCCTGCGGACCGTCGTTGAGCGCCAGGTCGAGCAGTTCGCTCAGCCGTGCCTTAGCTTCCGCCACGCTCCATGTGTGGTCGTGCGCTGTTCCCATCATCGCGACCACCTCCCCGATGACCATAATAGTCTTTCTGGTCATCTGATCGGATCGACGGACGCTCCACGACGGCCCAGGAATACCCGCTGGCCACCGTCGCGGCTCACCGGCCACACGAGTCACAGCCAGACCATGATCCAGTTCATAGATGGACCGAAAAGCACGC
>DATJOE010000249.1:0-7534 GCA_035507305.1 Solirubrobacteraceae bacterium
CTATACGAGTCAATAATTGGCCCCGGCGCGGCGGCAACCGCCCGGGGCCCGGCACGGAAAGGAAGGCCTTCCCATGCAGCAGCAGCGTATTCCAGAGGAGCGGCGCGGCACGCGTCTCTCTGAGGACGAGATCGACAACACCGTGGTCGGCTTTCTGCTCGACAAGCCCTGGTGGCCCTGGAGCGTCGAGGAGATTGCGCGCGAACTCGGCGATCGTCCGGATGCCGAAGACGCCGTGGCCCGAACGACGGGCACCGGTCTCGTTAATCGTCTCGGGGACTTCGCCTTCCCAACACGGAGTCTCCGCCGAGCCAGCAAGCTGCGTCTCGACTCGGACGACTGAGCTGGCTGGTAAGTCGTTGGCCGCTATGACCGCTTCGCGGTCTATAGCCCATGTGAGGACACATCCCGCCGTTCATGCGCCGATCGCAGCTTCGCCTACGCACGTCGTCGAGCGATACGTCTCGCGAGCGGAGCTGGCGCGGCTCATGGGCGTGAGCACGGCGACGGTGGACCGACTCGTCTCCGAAGGCATGCCGTCGGTGACATGGGGACGGCGTACGAGACGGTTCCGCGCATCGACGGCGATCGCGTGGGCCGGCGAAAGGCGACGCATCGCATGAGCCTGACAAAGCTGCCATCGGGTCGGTGGCGCGCGCAGGTCTACGACTCAGCTCGCGGGCACAACGTGAGCGTCTCGCGCGTGCTCGGCGTGTCCGGAACGTTTGCGACAAGGGCTGAGGCGAAGCGGGCGGGAGCTGGCGCGGGCGCGTCTGGGCGAGACTCTCGCGGAGCCGGTCACGCTCGCCGCCTTCTGGCAGCGCTGGACGACCGATCCGCTGTTCGCGCGGCCGAAGCAGTCGACTAACATCCACAACCGCGAGCGGACGAAGACGTTCGTGGCTCGATATGGCGCACGGCCGATCGACGCGATCGACGACAGCGTGGTCGCGGAGTGGCTCGCCGGCGGCTCGCGCAACGGCACGGTCCCGACGCTGCGAGCGATGTTCAATGACGCGGCCTCGGCGAAGGCGGGACGAGTCGCCCGCAACAACCCGTTTGCGCGGCTGGGGATATCTCGCGGCCCTGGTCGCCGACACGAGCAACCGCCGAGCGAGGAGCAGGTCTGGAAGATCATCCGTTGCGCTCGCGAGCTGGCGACGCCGTCGTTTGCCGCATGGCTGCAAGTCGCCGCGTTCACAGGTCTGCGACCCGGCGAGCTCGACGCGCTGCGGCGCGCGAACGTCGACCTGACGCGATCGCGCATCCGCGTCGTCGAGCAGTTCAGCGCTGCTACGCGCACGTTCACGCTGCCGAAGAACGGACAGACAAGAGAGGCACCCCTCACCGACCCTGCCCGCGAGGCGCTGGTGTCGCTGCCGATCGAAAGTGAGTTCTGCTTCGCACCGATCCGTGGCGAGCACTGGACCGCTTCGGCGCGTGCCTGTCACTGGAAGGCCGTGAAGGCAGCGGCAGGATGGGTGGGGAGCTTGTACCTCGCCACCAGGCATTTCGCCGGCTGGTACATGGTCAACGTGCTGGAGCTGCCCTCAGAGGACGTGGCAATTGCCTTGGGGCACACAGATGGCGGCGAGCTGTGCGACGGCTGTACGGGCACCGCGACCGCGACCGGGCTCTCGATCGAGTGGCGGCCGCCTACGGGCGGACGGCGAGCTTTACGCAGATGCAGCTTGGCGTGGACGTGGGAGTGCCGTCGCAAGACACAGGTACGTTGAAGCCCAATGACAGATCGACCGCGAGCAATTGAGACGATCGACCCGGCGGGCGCTCGCGTTGTGCTCGACGGACGAGTCTGGGAGGAAAAGATCGTCCTCGACCACCCCGAGGTCGCCTCGTACAAAGAGGACGCCCTACATGCAGTCTCGGCGCCAGATCACGTCGCGCCCGATCCTGGTTCCGCGGATCGCAAGCGCTTCTACCTGCGCGGCGTCGGTCCTAGTCGTTGGCTACTTGTGGTCGTAAGCTATGAGCAGAAGCCGGCACGGATCATCTCCGTGTTCGCAAACCGGAAGGATCCAAAGACATGGAGCGCGTGAACATCACGATCGGCCCGCTGACGTTCGATCGAGCCAACTATGACGCCGAGAACGACGTGCTCTACCTCCACGTGGGCGATCCTCAGGCCGCAGAGGGCGAGGAGACGCCCGAGGGCCACGTGCTGCGCTACGCGCCCGGAACGAGCCAGGTGGTCGGGCTGACGGTCGTGGGTGCGCAGCAGACCCTGGAGCGCGATGGGCGCCTCTCGATAACCGTCCCGGAGACGATCGAGACGACAGCCGAGGATCTAGCGCCCGCTTTGGCTACTGCGTAACTCCTCCACGCAAAGCTCGCTCCGAAGCTCGAAGAGTCTGGCCGCCTTGGACGGGTTATCGCGGGCCGGGAGCTTGCGCTGGTCGCTCGCTGGATCCCGCTGTCGCGGAAAGCTCTCTCTCCCTGACCCTTAATAGCGGTAGCTGCAAGATGTTGCGGTCTTGCAGCACAGGATTGACTCGAGGCTTAGCGGTGTGGTTCGCTGAGCCTCCCGGGCTTCGGGAGGGTTCGAGAAACAGGAGGGATCATGCAAGGTCCGCTGGTATACGAGCCAACCGCTAAGCGCGTCGCTCGCGCACTCATGGCCGCCGGGGCCTACTGCCTTGCGACCGACATGAGCAACAAAGCAACATGGTTTACGTGGAAGTCGAAAATCCGCGCCCCTGTTTACACCGACTGCAGGGTTCTTGCACGTGATCCCGGCGCCACCGCGCTAATAACAACTGCGATGGGCAGCGCCATCCGCGCCATATACCCGGATGTCGAGTACATCGTCGGGATTGCGGAGGCGGGCGTTGTCTGGTCTACGCTCACCTCCCGCGAGCTCGGGCGACCGCAGGCGTTCGTGCGTCGAGAGCCAAAGCAGCATGGGCGAAGCGGTTTGATCGAGTGCTCACCGCCGAGCGGCGTGCGCGCCGTGGTCGTCGACGACGTCATGGCGAGCGGCGGAAGCGTCGAGAAGGCGATCAGCGTGCTCAAGGCCGAGAAGCAGATCACGACGATCGGCGTCCAGACGATCGCCAACTGGAACTTCCGCGAGATGCGCGAGCGGTTTGCTCGTATTGGCGTTCCTGTCCGCTCGCTCGTCTCCTTTCCCGAGCTACTTGAGGCTGCCCAGGATGCGCATCTCATCACGGATGCAGCGGGGAAGGAGCTTCAGCGTTTTTACCGGAACCCGCACGAGCACAAGTGGAGCTTGGAAACCCTCAGAAAGGCGGCATGACATGACGACGACCGGACTCGATGAGATCGCGAAGCGCGCGAACGTATCACCGTCGACGGTGTCACGGGTGATAAACAACAGGGTGAACGTCTCAATCAAAACGCGAGAGCGCGTTCTGACGGCGATGCGCGAGCTCGATGTCGGCCTCGCCTCGAAGGGACTCGTCGCTCTCATCATCCCCGACGGAACGAACCCTTTTTTTACAAGTCTAGGGTTCGTGTTTCAAGAGATCTTCGACAAGGTTGGACTGCAGGTAGTCACGGCGAGCTCGGAAGGCAGGGCAGATCGCGAGCTTGCATTGGTAAACAAGTTCAAGGGCCTCGGCTTGCGAGGCCTCATTTACATCTCCGCGGGCCAGCCGTCCCCCACGATTCTTCAAGCCGTAGCTAGCGATAACGTTCCGGTCGTGGTCTTCGACAGGCACGTCGAAGGTGTCAACCTCGACTACGTCGCTGTAAATAACAAAAGCGGAATCCAAGGTGCGGTTGACTACTTGGTCAGCTTGGGCCACAGCCGCATCGGGCACCTGAAGGGGCTCGCTGGGGCACGCAACGCGGCGGATCGCGTGGCGTCTTTCGAAGAAGCGTTGGCGACGAACCAGCTAGACGTCAATCCCGACTGGCTCTGGGAGGGCAACTATCGCTTTGGTTCGGGTCGCGAATGCGCTGAGCGGCTGCTCGCATTCGATCCCCAAGAGCGGCCGAGCGCCGTCTTCTGCGCGAACGATGCGATGGCCATCGGGCTCATACAGCGCCTGAAGCAGGAGGGGTGGGTGATTCCACGCGACCTCTCCGTCATTGGGTTCGACGGCATCGATGCGGGGGATTGGATCTATCCGCGCCTAACCACGATCGAACAGCCGGTTCACTCGTTGGCATGGGAGGCTACTCAATGTCTGATGGAGAGAATCCGCGGACTCGAACTTGATCCTCGATACACCGCAACGCCAAAGTTCCGTGAAATCCAGCCGCTCCTCATTCCCCGCGAATCGGTAGGACCTCCACCCGCGCGATTCACGACGAGGGTTGACGACATGCCCGTCCGGCTGCGCGCAATCACAGGAGGATCCGAGTCATGACCAGTCATATGCATGAAGCCGAGCACCCCGAGGCAGCGTTGCTGACAGGCACCGTTTATGTAGTCGGGAGCATCAATATGGACGTGGTCGCGGTCACAGATCGCCACCCGCGGGCGGGTGAGACGGTTATGGGGACCAGTGTCCGCTTCTTGCCTGGCGGAAAGGGCGCAAACCAAGCTGTCGCCTCGCGTCGCGCCGGCGCCCCTACCCAAATGGTGGGACGCGTCGGTGACGATGCATTCGGGCAAGAGTTGATCGACTTCTTGGAGAATGAGAGCGTCGGTCTCGCCCACACCGCCACTACCGAGAGCCCCACGGGGGTGGCGCTCGTATCGGTGGCCACGCCGGAAAACACGATCGTCGTCGTACCCGGCGCCAACTTCGCGCTGGACCCGCAGCATGTCAATCGGCTTCCGCTCACGCCAAGAGATGTGGTCGTCGCTCAATTTGAGACGCGACGGGAGGCCGTCGCTGCTTCCTTCGCGCGTGCGAAGGAAGCAGGCGCGCGGACGATCCTGAATCCCGCACCCGCAGCCGCAATCGAGCAGGAGCTGGCCGCTAGTACCGACATCTTGGTAGTCAATGAGTCGGAGGTGTCGCTACTCGTCTCGGAGCCGGACGTCGTGGCGCTGTCGCCGGAACAGGCCGTCGACTCCGCGAAGAAGGCGCGCAACGGGACCGACCAGACGGTCGTGGTGACGTTGGGCTCAAACGGATTGGTGGCACTCGTGGCGGACGACGTTCTTCGGCTCGCAGGCCATCGCGTTAGGGCCGTTGACACCACCGGCGCTGGCGACTGCTTCGTCGGGAACTTGGCCGCACACCTTGCTCGCGGTCACTCCATTGACGAGAGCCTCCGGGCTGCAAATCGTGCGGCGGCCGCCTGTGTCCAAACAATGGGCGCAGCAGTGAGCATGCCGCGCGGCGTCCTCGGGGATACGGCCCTTGCAGCCTGAGAGCTGTTACCGCCACGTCTTCCTGGACTTCGACGGCGTCTTGTGCGACAGCCTGTCCGTCGCGATGCGCGAATTCAATGCGCTGAGAGCGCAATTTCCCGCTCTGCCGGCCGTGTCCACTCGCGACGACATGGTCGCGGTGTACGGAGGCTCTCTTAAAACCTGCCTACTAGCCTGGCTCTCAGAGAGCGAGCACGTTGAGTTCTTCCGCGCGCACGCGGACCGAATGGCCGCGACGCAAGACGAACTGTCCCTATTCTCGGGCGTTCCTGCGCTGATGCGCAAACTTAGGCCGGCCGGCGCGTCGCTTATAACCTCGGCCTACGGCGATCATGTCCGCTGCGTCTTCAAACGGCGCGCACCTGACGTCGACCTCGGTCGCCTGCATGCGGTCGCGGGCAAAGATTCTCCGGGCGACAAGGCCGAGAAGATCAAGCGGCTTGCCGCCGAGGTGAAAATTCCCCTGCGACATTGCCTATATGTCGGAGACCTTGAGAGCGATCTCCTCTACTGCCGCAAGGTGCCGATCGACGTTGCGCTCGTAACCTACGGGTACCACCCGCGGTGGCACCTTGAGCAGCAGTCCGCGACGTATCTCGCTGACTCAGTCGAGGAGCTGGCTGACCTGCTGCGGCAGCACGCACTGCTGGAGGCCTGACGGGTGCTCTCCATTTCTGGCTCCCCGCTCGTCGTCTCGTCTGCTGCAAGTCCTTGCAGCAACGGCTAGCGGACTTCGTCGAGCCTCTTCCCATCGATCTCGGGATGGACGATGCTCCG
Source organism: Solirubrobacteraceae bacterium (assembly GCA_035507305.1). Taxonomy (GTDB): domain Bacteria; phylum Actinomycetota; class Thermoleophilia; order Solirubrobacterales; family Solirubrobacteraceae; genus Palsa-744. The sequence goes on from DATJOE010000249.1 coordinate 6,086, forward strand.
ATGCAGTCGATGAACGGAGATGGGAATGGTTGCCCTTGTGAAGTTGACGGTACGGCTGCGACAGGACACCGACCGGCGGAGCGATAGCCCGCCCGTGCTCACCCACCAGGAGCAGCCACAGGTGGTGCTGCGCGGCCGCGATGACGGGTCAGAGGTCGACTGCGTCCACTGGGCCAGCTTCTCGGTCGTCGAGCGCGTCGCCAGCGGCTCGCGGACCTCTGAGTGACCTCGATTGGACTGTCTCGGGCCCCCGGGGCGCGGTAGCTCGCATCTGGAGCCTGCCGACGATGACGCGCTCCGCGGCACCCGCGGCGGTCCTGACCTACCGACGAACCCGCATTGGCACCGTGGGAAAAGGGCCCGAGGCGGTCGTGTTCCGTGGCCAGTATGGTGGAGGCCTTGCGCTTGGCTTCCTAGATCAGACCTCGACTCGGCATCAGGTGCCCTGAGATCTGCCGAAGCTGAGACGCTGCGGGCCGACGCTCGCCAAGCCTGAGCCGGACCGCCCACGAAACCGCCCACGCCGGGCAACTTAGCCCTTGTGCGCGCGTCGCAACCCCTGTCTCCCCGACAGGAAGCGCTTTATAAAGTCAGGTCCGCCCGCCCGCCCCACACGGCACACGGGCAGAAAGGATCTCGGATGCCTGCAGATGTAGCGGACGAGCAGGCATGCCTCGCGCCAGTCGAGATACGTGCCGAGCGCCACGGCTTCGGTATCGATCTCTGCACCCGTGCGGCGTCACGGCGCCGAGGTGTGAGTCGCGCTCTCGGAGACGCGACCCACACGTCAGGGCTGTCGCTGGTTTCGTCAGTAGCTCGGGGACCGGCCGGCCTGCGAGGTCGAGCCTTTGGGCTTCGCGGTGAAGGGGTCGCCGGTCGCAGAGAGCGCAAACCACTTTGCGCCGAACCCGGTGACACCCTGTCCCGTGGTTTCGCCTGCGCGTGAGTCCTCGACGAACCGGTAGAGCGGGTGACCGTTGTAGGTGACTTGGATACCGCCGGGGCGTGGGGCCGTCCCGAGGAGAGCAGCGTTGATACCGCTGCCGGCTGTGGGCCGACCAGTCGTCGTCAACGGTGGCCAAGCCGTCGCGCATGCCCTGGTACATGTGCTCTTGGTGCCTTGGTCGCGCTCGAACAGGTAGAGGGTGTGCCCTCGCGAGTCCACGAGCACGTGCCCGAGATCGGTCGTCGCGAGCTGCACATCCGGCGACGTGGGGCCGGGTGGTTTGGACGGGGACGCGGCGGTCGCGCCGGTCCCCCCTCCGCAAGCGGCGAGGCTCGCGGCGGCCACTGCGCCGGTCACGAGGACCAAGGCAAATGTTGTGTTTGCTCTCTGTCTCATGGCGATCCTTTCGATTGGTTTATGTACCGGCAGGGTCGGAGGACCCGCCACGCTCGCGCGCACCTCGGGTGACCGCGAGCGGCTGTGTTTAGTCGCTCGGCAAAGGC
>DATJOE010000250.1:0-3834 GCA_035507305.1 Solirubrobacteraceae bacterium
TTCTCCCACTTCTCCGAGAGCAGGATGTCTTCCAGTTCGGACTCCCGCTCGATGTAGCGCTCGCGGCTGCCCTGGCCCAGCTTGTACAGGGGCGGCTTGGCGATGTACACGTAGCCTTCCTCGATCAGCTCTTTCATCTCCCTGAACAGGAGGGTGAGCGCGAGCGTCCTGATGTGCGCGCCGTCGACGTCGGCGTCCGTCATCAGGATGACCTTGTGGTAGCGGGCGTTCTCGATGTTGAACTCCTCGCGCACGCCCGTGCCGATGGCGGTGATCAGCGCCTGGATCTCCACGTTCTGGAGGACCTTGTCGATGCGCGACTTCTCGACGTTGAGGATCTTCCCCCGCAGCGGCAGCACGGCCTGCGTGTTGCGGTCGCGCCCCTGCTTGGCCGAGCCCCCGGCGGAGTCGCCCTCGACGACGAACAGCTCCGCGAGCGCGGGGTCCTTGACCGAGCAGTCGGCGAGCTTGCCCGGCAGCGTCGAGTTCTCGAGCGCCGACTTCCGGCGGGTTAGGTCGCGCGCCTTGCGGGCCGCCTCGCGGGCGCGCTGCGCCTGGACGGCCTTGCTGATGACCGCGCGGGCCTCGCTGGGGTTCTCCTCGAGGAACTCGGCCAGGCCCGTGTTGACGATCGACTCGACGAACCCCGCCATGCCGGGGTTGCCGAGCTTGGTCTTGGTCTGACCCTCGAACTGGGGGTCGCGCAGCTTCACGGAGACGACCGCGGTGAGGCCCACGCGGACGTCCTCCCCCGAGAGGTTGTCCTCTTTCTCCTTGAGCAGGCTGTGGTCGCGCGCGTACTTGTTCAGCGTGCGCGTGAGCGCCGAGCGAAAGCCGCTGAGGTGGGAGCCGCCCTCGCGCGTGTTGATGTTGTTGGCGAACGAGTGGATCGACTCCTGGTAGGAGGAGTTCCACTGCATCGCCACCTCGGCCGCCCCCTCGTCGGACTCGCCCGCGAAGAACACGACCTTGCGATGGACGGTGTCCTTGTTCTCGTTCAGGTAGGAGACGAAGTCCTCGATGCCGCCCTCGTAGCGGAACGTCGTCGCGTGGCCCTCGCCGCGCTCGTCGACGATCGATATCTCGAGCCCGCGGGTGAGGAAGGCCGTCTCGCGCAGTCGCTCCTCGAGCGTGTGGAAGTCGAGGTCGAGCGTCTCGAAGACGTCCGCGTCGGGGAGGAACGTGACCGAGGTCCCGGTGGATGCGTCCCCGGCGAGCTTCTCCCCCTGCTCGAGCGCCGTCACCGGCGCCCCGCGTGAGTACTCCTGCTCGAACACGTGGCCGTCGCGCCGTATCTCCACGGCGAGGCGCTCGGACAGGGCGTTCACGACCGAGACGCCGACTCCGTGCAGCCCGCCGGAGACCTTGTAGCCCCCGCCGACGCCGAACTTGCCGCCGGAGTGAAGGACGGTGAGGACGACTTCGACCGCCGGCTTGCCCTCCTTCTCCATCACCGCGACAGGGATGCCGCGACCGTTGTCCACGACGGTGACGGAGTTGTCGGGGTGGATCGTCACCGAGACCTCCGTGCAGAAGCCCGCGAGGGCCTCGTCGACCGAGTTGTCGACGACCTCGTAGACGAGGTGGTGCAGCCCGAGCACGCCGGTCGAGCCGATGTACATGCCGGGTCGCTTGCGAACCGCTTCCAGCCCCTCGAGGACCGTGATGTCCTGCGCGTCGTAGCTCGCGGGGTCGCCGCTCACCGACGGGTCGTGGACCCCACCGCCCGAGCTGTTGTTGCCTGCTGCCAATGGCCCTCCGATGACGTGAGAACGCCCCGGATTCCGGGGCGCCAAGTCCACGGCCGGGGCGGGTTGTCTATGACCTAAATCATAGCACGCGGGCACCCCGCTCCTCGGCCTAAAACCGGCCTAAATGCCTGCAAAATCGCCTGAAATCGTAAGCGTTCAGTTCCTGGCGGTTCAGGCCAGCGAGATCGCTGGATCCCCTCGCGCGTGCGCGGCGAGCAGGTCGCTCAGGTAGACGAATAGCGAGCGGCGCTGCAGGCGGCAGGTGATCGATGCTGAGAGGAGACGCTCGGTGCGGTGCTCGCCTTCCTCAGACTGGCTGCCGAGCGAGAGCTTGCGATAGATGACAGCGCCGCGCAGTGCGCGCTCGGCATGGTTGTTGGTCGGCTCGACACCGCTGCGCTCGGCGAAGGTCCAGAGCGCCGGCCAAATCTTGAGCAGGTTGCGGGCCATGCCGCGGGTGCGCTTGTAGCGTGCCCAGCTGCGTGAGTACTGGCGCAGAATCGGCTTGAGCTCACGGCGCAGCGCTCGCACGGCTAGTCGCAGCTCGGGGCGACAGTGGGTGTGCTCATAGACCTCCCAGGCCCAAAAGACGCGCTGGCAGATCTGTAGGCCGAACTCGCCGAACTCGCGCTCTGAGCCGAGGCCCTCGGCGTGGGCTTGAAAGTCGCGCTGTAGATGCGACCAGCACACCTGGCGGCGCTTGAGCGGGAGGTGGTCATAGGCCCACCAGCGATCGGAGGTCACGACCCCCTGGTGTGAGCCGAGCAGCTCGCGCAGCCGTTGCTCGTGGCGGTCCTGCTCGATGCTGAAGACGGCGAGCTGCTGCGTGAAGGCGCCCCACAGCGTTCGCTGTGCCCCGCGCAGACGCCACCCGGTCTCATCGACGTTGACTGCCGGCGCGCCGCGCACCCGATCGAGCAGCTCTTCATAAGGGGACTCGAGCGCCTGCCCGGTGCGCGCGAGGATCGCATCGATTGTGCCCGCGCAGATCCTTGCGCCGAACAGCTCCTCACACAGCTCGACGAGATCGCGGCGTGAGACGCGGTTACGTACCGACAGTGTCGCGATCGCCGCCTGAAGGCGTGGTCCAAACGCGCTAGCGGCGACATCCCCGGGCAGCTCTGCACTGCGCTCAACGCCGCACTGCGGGCAGCGCACACGCTCACAGCGATGCTCGATCACCCTCACGGCGAGCTGCGGCAGTTCCTCGACCTGGTGACGCGCCGGCTCACGCGAGGCGATTAGGTCGGCCTCGGCGAACACCCGGCCACACTCGCAGCCCACCGGCCAGTGCACGATGACCTCATCAACTGCCGACGCCGGCAACAGCTCGCGACCGTGACCCTCGTGACCCGGCTGGCCTCCAGCTCCTTTACCCGAGCGGTCCTGCTGGCGCCGTCGCGACGGTGCGCCTGGGAGGTCGGAGCTCGGCGGCAGCGAGGAGTTACGCGAGCTTCGCCGCTGCTGACGCTCTAGCTTCTCGACCCGCGCCTCGAGCTCCTGGATCCGCCGATCCATCCGCAAGAGCACTTCGACGACGACCTCGCGTCCCGCGTCATAGACCGCCTCGGCCTCAGAACGCTCCACGCCAAAGGATTCGACGTGGCTGGATTATGTCCCCCACAACTGAACGCTTACCGAAAGATTCCGGTTTGCAGGGAGTTCTAAAAGGGCGCCGCCGCGCGGGCATCCTGGGGTAACGGAACGGACGGACCGCAGATCCCGCTCAACGGTGCGATCGCACCATCACCGTGCCGCAGTGCCGATCATCAAGGCGCTCGTCGCCAACATCTTCACGGGGTGGGCGAGCTTCGAGGCGCCGCGCAAGAATCCGCTAGGCACACCGGCCACGGCCATCGCCCGACGCCGCCGGCGGCGGCTCTCTACTCTCACGGGCACATCCAAGCCGGCCGACGAGGAGCCACCATGGCACGGCAGCATCCAGCAGCCGAAGCACCTGAGACACACCCAGCCAGTCGCTTGTACCGCCTCTTCACCGCGCTGTTCGTGTTCGGGCCGCCGGCCCTGCTTGTCGCGGCATTCAGAAGGCGCTGGCTTCTCGCTACCCCCGTCAACCGCCGCA
>DATJOE010000251.1:0-3359 GCA_035507305.1 Solirubrobacteraceae bacterium
ACGCGGCTCGTCATCTCACGCTCGACGAAGAGGAGCACGGGATGCACGCGCACCGCCGACAGCTCGATGATCTCGTTCAGGTGCGGGTCGAGGCCGGTCGTCTCCACATCGACGAAGAGGAGCGACCGTGACGCGAGAGGCGCCGTCGAGGCGCCCGTCGTCCGCTGCTGTTCAACGAAGCCGCCCATCACCGTCCGCCTCCAACCGGAACAAAGGCGATGTCTCCACGGGCGCGGGGACAAGCAGACGTCTGACGCCGCCACGCGGGTGCCGAACCTTGGGTCGCCGGCAACCCAAGGGGGTCGGCGGCGAGGAGGTGTGCGGGGGCAGGGACCTTAGGTGCCGGTTCGCAGGCTCATGGGACCAGCGCGAGGGCATTTTTCGCAGGGTCATGGGACCACCCCTTTCGCAGCCGGAAGGGACCACCCGCGAGGGAGGGGTGAGGAGTTTTTCGCAGCCTCATGGGACCAGCCGATTTGCAGGGTGAAGGGACCAGTCCCGGGCCCTGAGGCGGGTCACGAGTCGAGCGACCGGGAAGTGAGCCAGGGTTCGTCCCGAAGACGGCGCGGGTCGCCGTCGGGAGGTGCCCATGCCCTACCGGGAGTTGACGATGATCGATATCAAGGAAGTGCTGCGCCGCTGGTCGGCGCGGCAGAGTCTTCACCAGATCGCACGCGAGACCGGCGTCGACCGCAAGACGGCTCGCCGCTACGTGCGCGCCGCAGAGAGCTGCTCGCTGCCGCAGGGCCGCGAGCTGACCGAGGGTGAGATCCACGAGGTCGCGCAGCGGGTGCAGTCGCGCCCCCTGCCCGACGCGAGTGCGGAATGGCTGGCGGTCGCGGCGCAGAAGGACCGCATCGAGGAGTGGCTCACGAAGAAGCGGCCGCTGCGCCTCACCAAGGTCCACACGCTGCTGGCCCGCGACGGCCTGGAGGTGAGCTACGACACGCTCCGGCGCTTCGCGATGCAGCAGCTCGGATGGCGCCAGAAGGCGCCGACGGTTCGTATCGACGACCCGCCCCCTGGTCAGGAGGCCCAGGTCGACTTCGGCAAGATGGGTCCGATGCTCGACCCGGCCACCGGCCGCATGCGCGCACTCTGGGCGCTCATCATTACGCTGTCGTTCAGCCGCTACCAGTTCGTGTGGCCGACGTTCGTGCAAACGACCGAGGCCGTGTGCGAGGGGCTCGACCACGCCTGGTCGTTCTTCGCGGCCATGATCCGCACGATCGTCCCCGACAACATGAAGGCGATCGTGAAGACGCCCGACGCGCTCACCCCCACGCTCGTCACCGCCTTCCTCGACTACGTGCAGGCGCGAGGCATCTTCGTCGACCCCGCGCGCATCCGGTCCCCCAAGGACAAGCCGCGCGTCGAGAATCAGGTGCCCTACGTGCGCGAGAGCTGGTTCGACGGTGAGACGTTCACAAGCCTCGACGACGCGCGCCGCAGCGCCGAGACTTGGTGCCGCAACGTCGCCGGCGCCCGCGTGCACGGCACCACGCGACAGGTGCCGCGCGAAGTGTTTGAGCGGTCCGAGAAGGCGGCGATGCTCCCTGCGCCGATCGCGCCCTTCGACGTACCGCTCTGGGTTGAGCAGGCGAAGGTTCATCCCGACCATCACATCCAGGTCGCTCGCGCCCTGTACTCGGTGCCGTCGATCCACCGCAACAAGATCGTGCGCGCTCGCGCCGACAAGGCCAGCGTGAAAATCTACGTCGGCACCGAGCTCGTCAAAGTGCACGCGCGACAGCCGCCCGGAGGACGGTCGACCGACACGAGCGACTACCCCACCGGCAAGGCCGCCTACGCGCTGCGCAGCGTCGACGCGCTCGTCGCCAAGGCGGAGGGCAAGGGCCACCACGTCGGCATCTACGCCGAGCGTCTGCTCGGCGGGCCTTTGCCATGGGCGAGGATGCGTGCCGCGTACGCGCTCCTGCGGCTCTGCGAGAAGTACGGCGACGGTCGCGTCGAAGCTGTCTGCCAGAGCGCCCTCGCGTTCGACGTCATCGACGTCGCACGCATCACACGCATGCTCAAGACGGCCACCAAGCCCGCCTCGCCCGACCGCACCGACGGCAAGGTCGTGCAGCTCACGCTGCCGCGCTTCGCTCGCCCCGAGCAGCACTTCGAGACGCGGCTCTCCCAGAAGAAGGAGGGCGTCTGATGCCTCCGTCCACTGCGATCAACCCCGAGCTGGTCACCGCCCTGAAGCGCCTCAAGCTCGGACGCATCCTCGACACGCTCCCCGAGCGCCTCGTGCTCGCCGACAAGCAGGACATGTCCCTCGACGACCTGCTGCTGCTCGTGCTCACCGACGAGATCGCCCGCCGCGACAGCACCGCCGCAGACAATCGCGCTCGTGACGCCGGACTCGATCCGACCATGCGTCTGGAGCAGTGGGACAAGACGTCGAAGGTCACCTTCGACAAACGCATGCTCGCCGAGTTGGTGAGTCTTCGTTTCCTCGAAGGCCACCGACACGTCGTCGTGCTCGGCCCCGTCGGCGTCGGCAAGACGTTCGTGACCCAGGCTCTCGGGCACATCGCCTGTCGCCACGGCTACAACGTCCGGTTCGTGCGCGCCGACGCGATGCTGCGCACCCTGCGTCAGAGTCGTCTCGACAACTCGCGCGACGCCGAGATGATCGCGCTCACCTCGATCGATCTTCTCATCCTCGACGACTTCGCGTTGGAGCCGATGGGCAAGGAGGAGAGCAAGGACGTCTACCAACTCTTCCTCGAACGCACCGGCCGCGCCTCGATGATCGTGAGCAGCAACCGCGACACCGCCGAATGGCTCGGCATGTTCGACGACGTTCTGCTCGCGCAGAGCGCCATCGACCGATTCAAGAACGCGGCCTACGACTTCGTCATCGAGGGCGAGTCCTATCGGCCCAGGCTCAAGCCTACGCTCGACAGCGCCGATCCCCCGCCCGCCGCCCCCGCCAACAAGACACGCCCGCACCCCCGATCTCGACGCCGCTGACTCTCCCCCGTTCGCCGCCCCGGCCCGCTCGCTACACGCGCGGGCTGGGGCCTCTCGACGGGCGCCCGGTCAGTGAAATTTCGTTCGACGCCGTGATCGGTACGAGGCACCTTGTCGATCGGTCGTCTTGCCTCGCCTCCCTGGTCCCATGACCCTGCGTACGCGGTGGTCCCATGACCCTGCGAACCGGCACCAGCGCTCGCCAGCGTCGCCGCCTGGTCGTAGAGAGCCGCAAGCGCGGCCGCTCGCGGGGTCACGGCGGCATCCGGATTGCCCCGAGACTGCCCCACGACCTTTTCGTCTCGTTCGATCTCGTGCGATTCGGGGTGCGATTCGCCCGCGTTTTCTGAGGTTCCCGCTTCCTCGCCCTC
>DATJOE010000252.1:0-11030 GCA_035507305.1 Solirubrobacteraceae bacterium
CCGACCCGCCGTTGAAGCCTGAAGACGAAGCCGCGATCGCGAAGAACGGCAGCCCCGCCGTGCAGATCCCGATGTTCCTCGGCGCGATCACCGTCTCCTACAACCTCCCCGGCGTGCAGACGGGCCTGAAGCTCGACGCCAAGACCATCGCCGACATCTACCTCGGCAAGGTCAAGACCTGGGACGACGCCGAGATCAAGGCGCTGAACCCCGGCGTGAAACTGCCGAGCACCTCGATCACCGTGATCCACCGCTCGGACTCCTCGGGCACGACCTCCGGCTTCACCGGCTTCCTCGCCGCGGCCGACCCCGAATTCAAGAGCAAGGTCGGCGAAGGCAAGGACGTCAACTGGCCCACCGGCACGGGCGCCAAGGGCAACGCCGGCGTCGCCGGCGCCGTGCAGCAGACCGCGGGCGCCGTCGGCTACGTCGAGCAGGCCTACGCGCTGCAGCACAAATTCACCTATGCAGCCGTCAAGAACGCGGCCGGCAAGTTCATCTCGCCGAGCCTCGAATCGACGACCGCCGCCGCCGAAGGCGTGACGGTGCCGGCGAACCTCGGGATCAAGATCTCGAACCCGACCGGGGCCGGCGCCTACCCGATCACCTCGCAGACGTTCATCGTCGTGAACAAGGACCTCTGCAAGGCGGGCCTGCCCGGTGGCGAAAGCGCCGCGAAGGGCGTCGTCAAGTTCATCAACTACGGCCTGGGCGAAGGCCAGAGCATCCTCGGCGAAGCCGACTACGCCTCGCTGCCCTCCGCGATCCTGGACAAGTCCAAGGAAGCGGCGAAGGGCCTTGAGTGCAACGGCTCGCCGATCGAAGGCTGAGCAGGCGCTCGCGGCCTCGAATCAGGTAGACAAGGGGCCATGAGCACCGCAGTCATGCCAAGCGGCGACCGCTCGATCCTCGAGCGGTCGCCCTTGGCGCGGCTACCGGACCGCGTCCTGAAGTACGGGCTCACCGCGCTCGCCGCGCTGATCCTGGCGCTGATCGTCTTCTTCTTCGTGCGGCTCGTCGGCGAGTCGAAACCCGCCTTCGCGCACAACGGCGTCTTCGGCTTCGCCTTCGACAACAACTGGGACGTCAGCCGCGAAAAGTTCGGCGCGCTGCCGCTGGTGCTCGGCACGCTGATCACCTCCGGGCTCGCGCTGCTGATCGGCGTCCCCGTCGCGGTCGCCACCGCGATCTACGCCAACGAGCTGTGCCCGCTGCGCCTGCGCACCGCGCTCACGATCCTCGTCGAGCTGCTGGCCGCCGTCCCCTCCGTGGTCTACGGGCTGTGGGGGATCTTCTTCCTCGCTCCGAAGCTCCAGCCAATCGAGCAGTGGGTCGCCGACCGCCTCTCCTTCATCCCTTTCATCGGCGGCGGCACCGTCACGATCCCCAACTACTTCGTCGCCGGGCTGATCCTCGCGATCATGATCCTGCCGATCGTCTCCGCGATCGCGCGCGAGGTGATGGCCACGGTGCCTTCCGATCACAAGGAGGCGGCGCTCGGCCTCGGCGCCACGCGCTGGGAGATGATCCGCACCGCGGTGCTCCCCTACTGCCGCACCGGGATCGTCGGCGGCGCGATGCTGGGGCTCGGCCGCGCGATCGGCGAGACGATCGCGGTGACGATCGTGATCGGCGACGCCCCGCAGCTCGGCAAACACCTCTTCGGCCAGGGCTACAGCCTCGCCGCCGTGATCGCGAACGAGTTCGGCGAGGCGCAGGGGCTGCACCGCTCGGCGCTGTTCGCCGCGGGGCTCGTGCTGTTCGTGCTGACGCTGCTCGTGAACATCGCCGCCCGGCTGCTGGTCAACCGTGCGGCCCGCAAAGGGACGACCCCGACGGCGACACAGGGCGCGGCCGGCGGCGGGCAGCCAGTTGCCGGGGCGGTGGCGGGCGCATGAGCGCCCGCGGAGACCAGAGCCCTCCGCGGGCGGCTACCCCGAGCACGCACGGCGAGCTGCTTGCGCGCTTCGCGGTCAGCCCGGCGCGCAGGCGCAAGGATCGCCTCGCACGCGGCCTGATCATGGCGGGCACGGCGATCGCGCTGGTGCCACTGGTGCTGGTCGTCTACTACCTGATCAAGCAGGGCGCCGGATCGTGGAGCTGGGACTTCTTCACGACCGACCCCACGGGAAACACGTTCTTCAAAACGTCGAGCATCGGCGGGATCGAGAGCGCGATCCTCGGCACGCTCGAGATCGTCGCGCTGGCCGCGGTGATCGCGATCCCGATCGGGATCGGCGTCGCGGTCTGGCTCGTGGAGTACGGGCGCGACAGCGCGTTCGCGAACCTGGTGCGCTTCTTCGTCGACGTGCTCACGGGCGTCCCCTCGATCGTCTTCGGCCTGTTCATCTACATCGTGCTGATCGTCGGCACCGGCAGCTCCTACGCCGGCTACAAGGGCTCGTTGGCGCTCTCGCTGCTGATGCTGCCGGTCGTGATCCGCTCGGCCGAGGTGATCCTCTTGCTGGTCCCGGGCGCGCTGCGCGAATCGGCGCTTGCGCTGGGCGCGCCGCGCTGGAAGGTGATCCTCCGGATCGTCCTGCCGACCGCGCTGCCGGGGATGGTCACGGGCGTGCTGCTGGCGATCGCCCGCGCTGCCGGCGAGACCGCGCCGCTGCTGTTCACGGCGGCGGCCACGAACAAGACGACCGGCGACCTCGGCGCGTTCATGAACTCATTGCCGGTGCAGATCTACAAAGACGTAACCTCGCCGACCACCTCCGTGGTAAACCGGGCCTGGGGCGCCGCGCTGACGCTGGTGGCGATGATCCTGGTGCTCAACCTGATCGCCCGCCTGATCTCGCGAAGGAGCCGCCTAGCATGACCCCCGACGCAAGTCCCCCCCAGACAGCTAACGTCAAGGATCCAACCGTGGACCCCGAGAGCCGCACCGAGCAAGAGCGCGACGCGATCGCTGCGTCGACCCCGGCCAAGCCTGCGTCGGGCACGAGCGCGGACGGCGCCAAAGCAGACGCGGCACGAGCGGCCGAGAGCAAGCAGGGGCTCGGCGTCAAGCTCGAAGGCCTGCGCGCCTTCTACGGCGAGGCCGAACAGGTCAAGGGCATCGACCTGGAGTTCGACGCGAACGAGGTGACCGCGATCATCGGGCCCTCGGGCTGCGGCAAGTCCACGATGGTCCGCTGTATCAACCGCATGCACGAGGAGATCCCAGGCGCGCACGCGGAGGGTCGCGTGATGCTCGACCAGCTGGACGTCTATGACCCGTCGGTCGACGTGGTCGCGGTACGCCGCGCGATCGGCATGGTCTTTCAGAAGCCGAACCCCTTCCCGACGATGTCGGTGTTCGACAACGTCGCCTCGGGACTGCGCCTGAGCTCGGGTCGCTCCACCCACGGGAAGGCCGACCTGCGCATGAAGGTCGAGGCCGCGCTGCGCGGCGCGGGCCTATGGGACGAGGTCGCCGATCGCCTCGACGCTCCCGGAGCCGGGCTGTCGGGTGGTCAGCAGCAGCGCTTGTGCATCGCGCGCTCGCTGGCGGTCGAGCCCGAGGTGATCCTGATGGACGAGCCCTGCTCGGCGCTCGACCCGATCGCGACGCTGAAGATCGAGGAGCTGATCGAGGAGCTGAAGAAACGGGTAACTATCGTGATCGTGACCCACAACATGCAGCAGGCGGCACGCGTGGCCGATCGAACCGCGTTCATGCTCAGCGGCGAGCTGGTCGAGGTCGGCCCGACGAACGACATCTTCACGAAACCCGGCGACTCGCGGACCGAGGAATATGTCACGGGGAAGTTCGGCTAACGACGAGGGCAAATACCCCCGCGCCGCTGCCGAGTCGACCGGCGCGACGGGAGTCGGCCAGACGCTGCCCGACGATGAAACGGGTGGGCAAGGCCGCGCCCATTTCCAAGAACAGCTGCAAGCCCTCGAAACGAACGCGCTCGGCGGCCTGGACCTGATCGTCGAGCAGCTGGACCGGGTGCTCGAGGCGCTGCGCCACCAGGACGTCGAGCTGGCGCAGATGGTGATCGCGGACGACGACCGCGTCGATGGCCGCTACCTGGAGGTGCACCAGGGGATCCTCTCGCTGCTTGCGCTGCAGGCGCCGGTCGCGGGCGACCTGCGCCTGGTCGCGGCGCTGCTGCACATGATCAAGCACATCGAGCGCATGGGCGATCAGTGCGTGAACATCGCGAAGCTGATCCCGCTCTCGGGATACGAGCCCCCCGTGCGTCCGGAGATGCTCGAGATGCTCACGAAGATGGGTGCCTATGCGCGCTCGGAGGTCGTGCAGTCCAAGGCGGCCTTCGCAGGTCGCGATGTCGAACTAGCGGAGGATCTCGTACGCCAGGACCGCGAGATCAACCGGCTGAACCGGGAGATCTTCCGCACGGCGATCGAGGTCGGCGAGGACCCCGACACTCGCGAGTGGGCGATGCACATGATCCTCGTAGCCCGAGCGCTGGAGCGGATCGGCGACAACGCGGTGGACATCGGCGAGCAGGTCGCGTTCGTGGTGACCGGGCTGTTTCGCGAGTTTTCGGACTCATCGCATCCGGGTGGGCGCCCAGACGCGGCGCCGAATCTCGCGCCGGACGACCTCTAGCCGCAACGCCTGGCCCAAACTCCAGGCCGCGCGCCGAGCTCCGACTCGCGTTCCGAGGCCGACTTCGCTCCGGCCTATTGGGCCCACTCGCCCGGAGTCATCGGCTTGCTCGCAAACAGCGGCCGAATTGTGAAGATGCTGTGACAATTCTTGCGGTGTATGCACGCGATCATGTCTCTGGCATACACTGCGCGGCAATGACGGAGAGCATCACCGCCAGGGATGAGGCGGCGCCGTCGGGCTCGGGGGGCGCATCCGCACCTTTGCGCATCGCCGTTCTCGACCGCGACACCGGCTTTATCCAGGTGCTCAGCAAGCGTCTTGACCGGCTTGGCTGGGAGCACCGTGTGCTCGCAAGTCCCGTACCGGCGGATGCCGTCGTCTCGATGCGCCTGAGCGCGCTCGTCGTGGACTTGGCCGTGCTCGGTCCCCAGGCATGGGAGTGGCTGGAGCGCCTGTGCGGCGCACTGCCGGACCTCGGCATCGTGGTCTGCACCGGCCCCTCGACCGTAGCTCAGCGCGTGCGCGGCCTACGCCTCGGTGCTGACGACTGGATCACCAAGCCTTGCCACCCCGAGGAGGTGATCGCGCGCGTGCAAAGCGTCGTGCGCCGTCGCCGTCGCCCGAGCGGACGCACCGAAACCAAGCCGCTGATGGCCGGCGAGGTGGAGATTCGCTCCGACCGCTTCCAGGCGTTCGTGGCGGGCGCGAGCCTCGACCTCACGCGGCGCGAGTTCGAGCTGATCGAGCTGCTCGCCGCAGCTGAGGGACGCGTTCTGGAGCGTGAGGAGATCTACTCGCGGCTGTGGGGCTACACGATGGTTCGCGGCGACCGTTCGGTCGACGTGTTCGTGCGAAAGCTTCGCCAGAAGCTCGAGAAGGCCTCGCCGCGTTGGCGCTACATCCACACGCACTTCGGGATCGGCTATCGCTTCGCGGCCGAATCGCTCGACGTCGAAGCCGACGTCGAGGTTCCCTCCTCACTCCCCGCTGCGTGGGACGCCGGCGATGGGAGCGAGCTCACGGGGTCGCATCAAGACCGCGAGCTCACCACCGACGCCTTCTAGGCGCACCACCGCAAGACCGCCCTTCTTCAAGTCGATGCGAGCTCCGGTCAGCTCGCTGATCGTGCGCGACAGATCCGGCTCGTGGCCGACGATGAGCAGCCGTCCGTCGGCGTCGATCGCCGATAGCGCGTCGAGCGCGTCGCTCGCGTCAAAGCCCGATGCAAGTGGCGCGTGCTCGGTCAGCCGCGCCCGCTGGTCCTTCTCCCAGGACTCTGCGGCGAGCTCGGCGGTCCGACGCGCCCGCGTCTTCGGGCTGAACAGGATGGACTCGAATCCCGGTTCCAGCCGTGCGATCGCAATGCCGGCCGCCCGCGCCTGCTGCTCGCCGCGCGGCGTCAAACGCCGCTCTGAGTCCGCGCGCGTTCCGTGCGGCTCGGCCTCGGCATGCCTGAGTACCCAAAGCTGTCGAGCCATGCTCGCGGCCACCCTAGCGTCTGATCGGCTAGCCGGGAACTCTGTGAATGGAATGTGAATGTGAACGCTCGTCGCTTGCTCGCGGACGCGAGCCTGCGAGGATGTAGCTGAACCGAGCATGGATGACCCCCGCGCGCAGAGCACCGCAGCACCTGCACCGGTCGTGATCGACCTCGATGCTCGCCCCGCGCAAGCGGTCCGGTACCGAGCGCCCGAGACGCCGGTCGCACATGCGCCGGACCTGGACGATCCCGCCCTCTACATCAACCGCGAGCTCTCGTGGCTGGACTTCAACGACCGCGTGCTGCAGCTCGCCGAGGATCCGCGGATGCCGCTGCTGGAGCGAGTCAAGTTCTGCGCGATCTACACGACGAACTTGGACGAGTTCTACATGGTCCGCGTGGCCGGGCTGCGCGACCAGATCGACGCGGGCGTGGAGAACCCCGGTCAGGACGGGCGCACGCCCTCTGAGACGATCGGGCTGATCCGCGAGCGGGTGCTCGAGCTGGGCGGTCGCCTGACCGACTGCTTCGAAGGTGAGCTGCGCGGGGCGCTGGCGGACAATGACATCCAGGTCGTAGGAGTGCGCGAGCTGGACGAGGAGCAGCGCGCGCAGCTGGCGGCGCACTTCCAGAAGAAGATCTTCCCGGCGCTCACGCCGCTCGCGGTCGCGCCGGGACGGCCGTTCCCCTACATCTCGAACCTGTCGCTGAGCCTCGCGGTACTGGTCCGCGACCCGCTGACCGACCAGACGGTGTTCGCGCGCGTGAAGGTGCCGACCGAGATCCTGCCGCGGTTCGTGGCGCTGGAGAGCTCGGCGACGGGCCCGACGCTGCTGGTGCCGCTCGAGGACGTGATCGCCCATCACCTCGACGCGCTGTTCCCGGGCATGGAAATCGCGGACTACGACGTGTTCCGCGTGACCCGCGACGCGGACCTCGAGGTCTCCGACGATGCGGCGGACCTGCTGCAGGCGGTCGAGGACGAGCTGCGCCGGCGGCGCTTCGGCGAGATCGTGCGGGTCGAGGTCGGGGCGGGGATCTCTCAGCGGCTGCTCACCGAGCTGACGAGCCTGTTGAGGGTCGACGACGAGGAGGTCTACCCGGTGCAGGGCCTGCTGGACATGGGCGCGCTGTGGCAGATCGTCAAACTGCCGGGCCACTCCGAGCTGCGCCAGGAGCCGCTGATGGGGATCACCCACCCCCGTCTGCTGCGCCACGAGGACGAGCGGCCCGACGTGCTGGGCGCGATGCGCGAAGGCGACTTCCTCGTGCACCACCCCTACGTGTCCTTCGCGACCTCGGTCGAGCGCTTCGTCGAGCAGGCGGTCGCAGACCCGAACGTGCTCGCGATCAAGCAGACGGTCTACCGCACGAGCGACGACTCGCCGCTGGTGCCCGCGCTGATCGACGCGACCGAAAGGGGCAAGCAGGCCGTGGCGCTGGTCGAGCTGAAGGCGCGCTTCGATGAGGGCATGAACATCCACTGGGCGAAGGCGATGGAGGAGGCGGGCGTCCACGTCGTCTACGGACAGCCCTCGCTGAAGACCCACGCGAAGTGTGTGCTGGTCGTGCGCCGGGAGGGCGACGGCGTGCGCAACTACGTGCACATCGGCACGGGCAACTACCACTCGGCGACGGCTCGCCTGTACACGGACTTCGGCCTGTTCACGACCGACGAGCAGATCGGCGCGGACGTGGCGGACATGTTCAACTACCTGACGGGCTACGGGCGCCCGACGCACTACCGCAAGGTGCTGATGGCCCCAGACCAGCTGCGCGACGGGATTCTCGAGCAGATCGAGCGCACGATCGAAGCGCACGCCGAGGGCCAGGAGACGCGGATCATGATGAAGATGAACGCGCTGGTCGATGGCCGCTGCATCCGTGCGCTCTACCGCGCATCACAGGCGGGCGTGAAGGTCGAGCTGAACGTGCGGGGGATCTGCTGTCTGCGCCCGGGCATCACGGGCGTCTCGGAGAACATCCGAGTGGTCTCGATCGTCGGGCGGCTGCTGGAGCACTCGCGGGTCTACTGCTTCCAGCGTGGCGAGCAGCAGACGGTCTACATCTCCTCGGCAGACTTGATGCCGCGTAATCTCGACCATCGTGTAGAGCTGGCTGCGCCGATCGAGACCGAGGAGCTCCGTGCCGAGCTGCTGGACACACTCGAACGCGCCTTTGCGGATAACCAAAGCGCGTGGGAACTAGTCGAGGACGGCGCCTGGCGCAGGCGCGCGCCAGGGCCCGGCGAAGAGCCGCGCAATATGCAGACGGAGCTCGCGGAGCTGTATGCCCGGCGCAGTATCGAGCAGCGAGGGCCGCGGGGCGAGCGGCTGCTCGGCGACGAGCATGGCGCGCTGTCTCGCTGAGCTCAAAAAGCTCGCTACTTACACACTTTCCCGACGGGCGCGCGCAAGGCGTGCGGATTTGTCGGTAAATTTTCCGATACGAAAGTGAGAAGGCCTGCCCCCCACGCAGGAAACAGGCCCCCTCACGCAGCTACCTTCCCACCGCCCACCTGGCCCCGCGCCAGGAGCGGTAGGGACGGCAGTTTTTCCGCTTAGTTGAACTAAGCGAACTAGACAGTACAGTCGAGCGGTGATTTCGACTTCCGATTTTTCGCATATAGCGCGAAAAATCGTTTCTTGTATTCCGTAGAGCGGAAGATGCCGCCCAGCGCGACGAAACGTGACGCGGCGTGCTCTTCCGGTCAACGCTCGGGCGCGCTCAGCCCACGCACCAGCTCGACGAGGTCGACGCCGAGTCCGCCCGCGAGTTTCAGCGCGTTGTGCAGGCTAAGGTTGCGCTGTCCGCGCTCGACCTGACCCACGAACGTCCAGTGCACGCCCGCCCGCTCGGCGAGCCGCTCTTGACTCAGGCCAAGCGCCCGACGGCGCGAGCGCACGCGCTCGCCGAACAGGCGCGTGGCGTCCGATAGCGGCTCAGGCATCGTGATGGGTGAGCCATCCGACTTCCCCCGCGGATAGCTCCGATGATGCGTATGAGTCTACAGAGCGATATTTGGCATGGCATGGCATGGCATGGCATGACGTGCCATGTGGCCGAGGCGAGCAAAATCAGTTGGTAGCATTACTGCTACCATCGTCTGATGGCGACAATCCCCCAAAAGGAGCTTCGCAACAACGTCGGTGAGGTCCTACGCCGAGCCGAAGCGGGAGAGCGGTTCACAATCACCGTCTCGGGCCGCCCAGTCGCCGAGCTGGGACCGGTCAGAACGCGGCGATGGGTGGCGCCAGCGCAGTTGGCGGACCTGTGGGCAACACCACCAGACCACTCCCTCGACCAGGACCTTGAACAGCTTTCGGGCGAGCTGATCGACCCCTGGGCCAAGTGAGCAGTGGCCGTCCTGCTCGACACCTCGGTGCTGATTGCCGCCGAAGAAGGACCAGACGAGGAGGCGGCAATCAGCGTCGTCTCGCTGACCGAGCTGCATTTCGGCGTGCTGATCGCGACCGACGAGGAGTCGCGAGCACGCCGAGTGCGACGCCTTGGCGAGATCGAGGCTCACTTCGATGCGTTGCCGTTCGACGCAGCGGTGGCGCGCGAATGCGGTCGGCTGCATGCCCTCGTCGCCCAGCGGGGAGGCCGGCCGCGGAGACGAGCATTTGACCTCGCGATCGCAGCGACTGCCAGCGTTCATGGCGTTCCTCTGCTGACGCTCAACGCGAAGGACTTCGAGATCGTCGCGGGCGAGGTCGAGATCCAAACCCCGTAGGCCCAGTCGCCCAAGTAATACGCATCTGCACGGAGTATGGATCATTTCCCGTGCAGAAATATTTAAGAGAAAGGTCAAACACGAAGACCGTTAATTTTTGATTCACGGAAATACTGATCTGGATCGGCCACTCGGCCGTAGAGAGCAGTCAACGCCCCAACCTGCACATCAAGCGAGCCAGCTCGTTTGCCTACCTGAAGGGAACGGCAATGACACCTCAGATCAATTTGTCCGAGATCGACGTAGACGGGGCCGTGCGCGAAGCCGCCGACGCGGTCTCAGGCGACACAAGGCTCGACTTCCTCAAGAAGGCCGGCATCACGGGCGGTGCGCTGCTCAGCGGTGGGGCCGTTCTGTCCGCGCTCGCGCCAAGCGCACTGGCCGCCTCGGGCGGAGGACGCCCTCCGGCTTCGTTTGGTAGGGGCGATGTCGGCGTGCTCAATTACGCACTCACCCTCGAGTATCTGGAGGCCGCGTTCTACAACGGCGCCAGCGCCGCGAACCTGCCGCTGAGCGCACAGGGAAAAGTGTTCCTCGAAACGGTGACCAAGGATGAGAACGAACATGTCAAGTTCCTGAAGAAAGCGCTCGGCTCAAAGGCCGCCAAGGAACCAATGTTCGACTTCAAAGGCGCGAACACGAACGTGGAAACGTTCATGGCCACCGCAGAAGTGCTGGAGAACACCGGCGTCCACGCTTACTCCGGCCAGGCTCTCAACATCAAGAACCCCTCGTACGTCAAGGCAGCTCTCTCGATCCTCACGGTCGAGGCACGCCACGCGAGCGTTATCGGTCTGCTGAATGGGGCCAAGGGATCGTTGACGCCAAACGGCGCCTTCGACACTCCCTACACGGCCGCGAAGGTGCTCAGCGCCGTCAAGGGCACCGGCTTCATCGCCGGCTGAGCTCAGCCGCTCACTCGCTCTGGCCCGTGACCGCGAGCTGCAGTCACGGGCTCGGGCCGATTCGCAATCGACAGATGGAGGTAGCCACATGCCACGCAGTCAAGACCCAAACGCACCGCAGCCCGCGGGGATCGTCGAGCGCCTCGCGCGCGACGACGTCGACCGCAAGCGCTTCTTGAAGATGGCCGGGAGCGCGGGCGCAGCGAGCTTCGGCGCCTTCATGCTCGCGGCTTGCGGAAGCAGCTCGAGCAGTAGCAGTAGCACGAGTTCCGCCTCCTCTACCGCGACCACAGCGACGAGCGCCTCGAACAGTGGCGACGTTGCAATCCTGAATTA
>DATJOE010000253.1:0-14318 GCA_035507305.1 Solirubrobacteraceae bacterium
CGTGAACTGCGCGCTTTGCGGATCGATGCCACAGGCGTTCAGCCCCTGCACGGCCCACGCCGTCGAGTCGGTGTTAGGGCCGAATTCGGTCGCGAACGCGCCGTTGCCACTCACTTCCGCTTTTAGGTCGGCCTGCAGATAGGTGAGAGCACTTGCGATCGTCGGGTCGCTGCTCGCCACACCCGCACCGCACAGCGCGGCGATCGCCGCGCCCGTCTCGTCCGGTTCGGAGGGCGATTTCAGTGCGGATTCGTTTCCTTCCGCCTGCTGATAGGTCCAGCCCCCGTCGGTGTGCTGGTTCTTTCGCAGCACTTCGATCGACTGGTCGAGCAGCGCCTGCGGCACGCGCTGCTTGGCGGTCGTGTTCGTGTCAGCCAGAGCGAGCAGTGCGAAGACCGTGCCACCGAAGACCGACGGCGAGCCGTAGTAGCCGGGGCTCGCCGTGTCATAGCGCGCCGCGATCTGCGCGATCAGGTTCTGCGTCTGTGAGACCCGTGCCGGGTCGATGCCCGCGGCGTACGCGCCAAGCGCGGCGTTCTCGTACGTCGTTACCGACGGTTCGCTGCCGCCGGGCCAAGTCGTGGGGTCTCCGGTCAGTTCGCGGTACCAGGTACGCGCGTCTGTCGAGGGCGGGGTCTTCTTGGCGTCGGCGGGCGCGACCTTGGCCGCGGCCAGCGCGCTCAAGGCCCATTCGCCGCCGAAGCTCGCAAAGCTGCCGTCTTCCTGCTGCTGAGAGCGCAGGTAGTCAGCGCCTTTGGTCGTGGCGGTCTTCAGCTGCTTGCTCGTCGAGGTGGCCGAGGATGTGGCGGGTGTCATCAGCGCGCAAGCCGCTACAGCGAGCGGCGCGAGCCGGCGAACGATCGGTCTCATATGGGTGGAGCTCCTCCTGGTTTTGACGGCCGCCCTCCATTGCCGCCTGATCAGAAGGCGTCACGGCCGACCGTCCATTCGCGAGAACAGGGTCCGTATGTGCTGCGCCACTCAGCGAGTATTCGGACTCGGCCTCGCGCACCTTCGCGGCTCGCCTGCCATACCGTTGCGCGTCAGTCCCGGATTCCCACCGGGTTCCCTCGGCTGCGTGGCGAGCGGAACCTTACCAGCCGTGACCGGTCAGTGCCCGGGGTGTCATCCCCATCACCGGCGCCGGCCGCGGTGGCGGCGATCTCGGCTAGAGCGGACTCGTCCACGCCGACGCTGCCCTTCGCCTTGGTGGGTTGCGGAGCACGACGCAGCGTGAGTGCGACGAACGCGCCGAGCACGCTGATCGCGGCTGCCGTGAGGAACGCAAGTCGAAAGCCACTGCTGAGTGCGGCGGCATTCGTGGCGCCCCCGTGCAGGTCTCCGTGCGTCTGCGATACCGCGATCGTGCTGAGGACCGCGAGGCCAAGCGCACCGCCGATCAGGCGCGAGGTGTTCAGCAAGCCCGAGGCGAGCCCGCTCTGCTCGCGGGGCACGCCCGACACTGCGGCGATCGTCGCGGGCACGAGCGTCAGCCCGAGCCCCAGCGCCGAGAGCACGCCGCCCGGCAGCACCGAGGCTGCGTAGCTGTCTCCGGGCCCCACGCCGCTCAGTAGCAACAGGCCCGCCGCGGTGAGCAACATCCCCAACGCAAGCACGCGGCCCTCGCCGAAGCGCGCGGCCCAGCGCGGCGCGAACGTGGTCCCGAGGACGACTGCAAGCGTCATCGGCACAAATGCGAGACCTGCCTGGAGCGCGTCGTAGCCGAGCACCTGCTGCAGGAACAGCGAGACGAAGAACCACATCGCGAAGACCGCCGAGTAGGAGAGGAAGATCACGAGGTTCGCGGTGCGCAGACGGCTGCGACGGAAGATCGAGAGCGGGATCAGCGGCGCCAGTGCGACCTTGCCCTCGACGTAGACGAACGCGGCGAGCAACGCGAGGCCAGCCGCGAGCGGGCCCAAGACCCCGAGAGAGCCCCAGCCCAGGCTGTCGGTGCGGACGATGCCGTACACGAGCGCGGTGAGCGCGCCCGTGACGAGCGTCGCGCCCAGCACGTCGAAGTGCCTATGCGGGAGTTCACTGCGACCCTCCGGGATCAAGCGCGGACCCAGCGCGATCACCGCGAGCCCGATCGGCACATTGATCACGAAGATCGCGGGCCAACTGAGCCCCTGCGTGAGCACGCCGCCGAGCAGCGCGCCGAGCGAGCCGCCAACCCCGCCCATCGCGCCCCACACGCCGAGCGCCTTGTTGCGTTCGGCGCCCTCCGCAAACGAAGTCGTGATGATCGCGAGGCTCGCGGGGGAGATCACCGCCCCGCCGACGCCTTGCAGCGCGCGGGCGGCGATCAGCATCGAGGAAGAGTCCGCGAGCGCGCAGACCAGCGAGGCAAGCGAAAACAACGCGGTTCCCGCGAGGAACACGCGCCGGCGTCCGAGCAGGTCCGCGGCGCGACCGCCCAGCAACAGGAAGCCCGCGAACGTAAGCGTGTAGGCGTTCACCACCCACTGCAGCCCGTTCGTCGAGAAGTGCAGGCCGCTCTTGATCGAGGGCAGCGCTACGTTCACGACCGAGACGTCGAGGATCACCATCAGTTGGGCGAGGCATACGAGCACGAGTAGCACCGTGCGGTTGCCGATACTCGTCTTGCCCGTCGGCGGCGTTGCGGTTACGGCGCTCATCGCGTGCGTGCCTCGAGGATGTAGGCCGCCTCGACCACCGCGGCAAGCCGCGCCTCGGTCGCCACGGCTACGGACTTCGCGCTCGCCGCCTCTCGGCTCTTCTTGGTGTTTTCGCTGGTGTTCTGTGCCATCGGCTATCCTTCTTCTTCGTAAGTACGATGATCATCGTAGCATAAGTTTGACGATCGTCGTACAATGAGCTCATGGGCCTATATCACCCGACAGCAGAGGACTTCGACCTCCCGACGGTGCTGCACGCCCTGAGCGATCCCCAGCGGTTGCAAATGGTGCGCGAGCTCGCCGAGGCCGAGGAAGAGCTGCCGTGCAGCGGCTTCGCGGTGAGCGTCAGCAAGTCGACCTGCACGCACCACTTCCGCGTGCTGCGAGAGGCGGGTGTCGTGCAGCAGCGTCAGCTCGGTACCTCGAAGCTGAACACCCTGCGCCGCGCCGAGCTCGACGCGCGCTTCCCGGGGCTGCTCGACGCGGTGCTCGCGGCCGGGCCGGCGCCCGTGCCCGCCTAGAGCCGCAGTCCCTGCGGCGCGATCCCCGCCCCTAGGGCGCGGCGCTGCGTTCGGTGCCGCCGTCGGTCCAGTGGACGATGCCGCCGACGAGCTGCAACGAAGACGTCGGGATGCTCGCGGTCGGGGCCGCGTCGAGCACCGTGCGTTCGCCGTTCGGCGTGACGCCGACGACCTTGCGCGTGACGGTCGGACCGTGTTCGCCTTCGTGCTGCGGTTTGCCTTCGGTGCCGAGGATCAGAGCGAGCCGTCCCTGCGAGTCCAGCTTCGTGGCTTCGAGCAAGTCACCGTCAACGTTGGTCGGGCCACCGGAAAGCTGCCAGAACGCGAAGCGCTTGCCGTTCGCGGCGTTCACCGCGGAATCCCTCTCGCTGAAGCCAAGACCGAACGTGCTTTGGTAGCGGAGCACCACCCAGTTGCCCGCACCCGCGATGACCGAGATTCCAGGCGGTTCCCCTTCCTCACTGAGGATCGAGCCGGCCGGCCAGGCGCGCGAACGCGCCGAGGTGCAGACGTATGCGACGCGTTCGATCCCGCTCCGTTCCGCTTCCCTGTTGATCACCCGCGTCACGACCACGGCGCGACCGCCGCTCTTCAGGTGCTTGCCTTTGAGCTGCGCACAGGTCTTCTTCGGTGCCGCTGCGCTTGCGGCGGTCGGCAGGAGCGCCAACGCCAAGATGATCGCGAGCGCCGATGAGACCCCGCGTCCGCACGCCTTCGTCGTGAGCTTCGCGACGGTCGACTGAGCCAAGATCCCCCGAGCGCCCATCATCGAGATCGGTACACAACGCGCTGCGCTCTCGGCCGCTGACCGGTGCGCTGCCGATCCTCCAGCGCGCTACCGTCCCGACATGGGCGAACTGCTCGAAGCGGTGGGCCACCTCGCGCTCGTCATGGCGCTGTTCGGCGTACTCGCCTGGGCGCTCTACTTCGCCTTCGGACCGCAGGTGATCGGACTGCCCGCGATGCTCGGCGCGCTCGTGATCGTCGCGGGCGTCTCGATCGTCGGCAACGTCGGGATTCAAGGCGTGGTCTTCGTCCTCCTCGGCCTGGCCGCGCTCATCGCAGTGATCGGGATGGCGATGAACGTCGCGGACCGGCGACCGAGCGGTGGCAGAGAACCGCGAACCGTCGAGGAGAGCCAGCCGGTCCAAGAGCCGATCGAATCCAGCCGCCGCCCGCCCGACTCGATGACGTAGGCTGCGTCGCGTGCTCGGTTGGGGAACATGGATCGTGACCAGATGAAGACCCCGAAGCGCCTGTACTTCACCGACTCCGACGAGGCGAACGAGCTGATCGCGAAAGACGCGATGGCGCTGCTGATCGGCTTCACGCTCGACCAGCAAAGCTACGTACCATCGGGAAGCCCTTGCGTATCGTAGTGCGCATCCCGAGCTGCGTACACTCCTGTTCGCAACGTGGACTCGATGTCGTGCAGCGCGTAGACGACTCTCGGCTCCTGCCGGACCATGTAGGCATAAGCGTCCATGTCCTCGCGGGCGCTTCTCCGGTTC
Source organism: Solirubrobacteraceae bacterium (assembly GCA_035507305.1). Taxonomy (GTDB): domain Bacteria; phylum Actinomycetota; class Thermoleophilia; order Solirubrobacterales; family Solirubrobacteraceae; genus Palsa-744. Next base: position 4,675 of record DATJOE010000253.1, read on the forward strand.
TCTCGCGGTAGTTCGTCGAGATCCCGCCAGATCCAAGTGAAGCCGCCCTCGAACAGCGGGAGTCCGCCGTTCGGACGTCGTCGCGCGCGAAGCGCGTGTGCCCATTGGTGGTGCACGCGGTTCCTCGCATACCCAAGAGCGGAAACGAGATACCCCTGCTCGTCATCTTTCCACCACTTGGCGCGCCCTCCCACCGCTCTGCTGATCGCAGCATCTAGCGCAGTCGCCCAATTCAGCGTCTCAAATAGCGAGAAGAAGAGCTGCCACGGCTCCTCCGACGGGAGAGCACGGTCAACCCGCCACCGAGCCTGGAGAAATCCTTGGAGCAGCTTGTCGGCTGGCACCGGGTCCATGCGCAAAGCCTAAGTCGGGGCTACGATGCCAACGATGCTTGACCGTCTCTACTTCACCGAGTCCGACGAGGCGAACGCCCTGATCGCAAAGGATCCGATGGCGCTCCTCATTGGGTTCGCGTTGGATCAACAGGTCACGGTGCCCAAGGCATTTAGCGGCCCGCTGGCTATCAAGCAGCGTATCGGCTCGCTCGATCCGAAGACGCTCGCGAAGACCGACCTCGATCCGATTTTCCGAGAGAAACCGGCGATCCATCGCTTCCCAGGGAAAATGGCCGAGCGAGTACACGAGCTCGCGGTGCACATCCGGGACGAGTACGGCGGCGATGCCGCGCGCGTGTGGATCGACGCGAAAGACACTGCAACGTTGCGCGCGAACATCGAGGCGCTGCCGGGCTTCGGCGAGATGAAGGTCAAGTCGCTCGGCGCCGTGCTCGCCAAGCGGTACAAGCTGAAGGCCGCCAAGGGGCTCGTGCCACCCCACCCCACGCTCGGGGATGTGGACTCGCCGCAGGCGCTCATCGACTACCAGGCGGCGAAGCGGGCGCATAAGGCCGAGTGGAAGAAGATGACCTAGACCCTATTCTGAGTACATGCTATTCTCGTTGCATGGCTCGGAAGCGGTCGCACCAGACGAAGCTGATCCTCCAGGTTCTGCTTGACGCGCCCGGCGACGAGACCTACGGATTGGAGGTCACGCGTGCAAGCGGCGTTCCGGCCGGGACCTCGTATGCGATCCTCCGCCGCCTCGAGGACGAAGGACTGCTGGACGGTCGCTGGGAGCAGATCAGCCCCGAAGATGAGGGCAGGCCGCCCCGGCGGTACTACAGGCTCAATGCCGAGGGCCGACGTGTGGCGCGCCGCGAGACCGGCGAGCAGCGTCAGGCCTTGCGTCTACTAGCACCAGGTTGGAGTACGTGAAAGCAATCGTCGATGTCGCAACCATTGTCGGTGCGATGTCGAGTGTGATTATGGTCTGGATACAAGGCAATAAACGTCACAAGCAGCGGAAGATTGCGGCACAGGCGCATAAGCCGCCGTCCAATAGCGTGCACAAGCGTCACCGCCCAGATCGAAGCAAAGAACGTTGCGTGCTCGCGGAAGAGATTCCCTCGCGAAATTCCTGGCCTCTGGCCCAATGGCTAGTAGCTGATGCGCAAGCAAAACATCAATCGCTGACGATACATGAGGTCGCTCTCGACGGCGATCTTCTTAGCGTTGAGTTCAGCTATGAGCGACCCTCCTTCCTCAGCAGACTATTCCGGAAGGACCAACGCGTGACACCGGCATCGGTGCCTAGCTGGGCGCTCGAACTCATGCCCTCAAACGACGCTCAGCGGTATATGGCAGAGTGGGGTGCTCATCTTCACCAGCTCATCAGGGAGGGTGAACTAAGACAGGCGAGATGCGACCGACGTCGGCTTGCACTTACTGCCGTGTCTCTCGCCATAGTACTGCGCGTGCGCCGAGCACTCAGCCAAGCTCGCTAGCGGACCCTCACTCCGCTCTCCCGTCGGCAGTCGGAGCCTGGATCGTCCTATGGATCTCACTGTTCGGGTGGGGTGCGCCAACTCCCGCGCGTGCTTCCACGAAGGCGACCACGATCCCCGCGACCACGAGCGTCACGACGCAGACCCCCGCGCTGTTGGTCGCCCACGTCAGCACGAGCACCATCGCCGACGCGACGATCACGAGCGGAGGGTGGCTCAGAATGTGGCCGAGCATCCAGACGACGACCGCGACCGTGAGCGTGATTCCGATCATCGCGGCCATCATCTCCACACACCTCGCAGGGCGCGACCGACGAGCCTGCCGATCACGATGTTTGCGGCGCGCTGAGGGACGCGACCGTGTGCGACCGCGCGCCCCTTGGCCGCGAGCCTCGCCGCTCGGAACAGCATCGACGTGACGGTCATGCCGTCCACGTCCTCTCGATGAAGCGACGCGCACCCTCGGCGCGCATCCGCTCGGCGTGCGACCGGGCTCCCTCGACGTGGATCTCCTTCCGCCAGATGGGGATCTCTCGCGGCGCGACGACGCCCACCCGGACCTTGATGCCCTGCACCTCGACGACCTCGACGGTGATGCAGTCCGCGATGACGACGGCCTGACCGGCCCTCCGTGTCACGACGAGCATGGCCGACGCCTCCCCGCGATCATCCCCTCTTTTTCGAGGTACTTCACCCGGCCGCGCAGAGCTTCGATGAGCTCCCGCTGCTCGGGCTGTGACAGGCGACGCGGGAGGGTCTGCATCTGTTTCGAGATCACCATCGGCAACTCGGGTCGCCGCGCCCTTCTCTTGGTCTGCATGTTCGTGAGTCCTTTCTCCGTTGAGCGCGGCGGGCGGTTCCCTCCCAGATCCGCCCGCCGCTGTGTTATCTCTCCATCCGGTCGGTTGTTGCCCTAGGGAGTGGCCAGGGCCTTGACCGTGAGGTGCGCGCCTTCGCACGCGTCCTGGTTCGCACCCGTGTCGGTGAACGTCAGTTCGTATCCGGCCGCCTGGCTTTCGAGGTCCATCGGCGTGCCGCCCGTGACTTTGGTCATCGAGTTCTGCCTGCCTTCGAGGACTTCGCGCCAGAACGTGTTTTTCGTGCTGACCGTGAACCACGCCGCAGAGCACCCGGCCGTGGCGTGTTCCGCGTCGATGCTCGGGGTGACGGCCAGCGATCTGATGTCCGTGCTCGTCGCCGGTTCCAGCGTGAAGTGGATCGGCTCCGACTGCCCCGGAGTCAGACCATCCGAGAACGCCACTTTGACGGGGTAGTTCGTCGGAGAACCTTTCCCCAGTTCTGCGGTGTGTTCACCTTCCCCCAGGCCCGCGACGAAGAAGTAGGCCATCGCGGCGGTCGCCACGACGAGCAGGGTCACGAGTGCGGACAGCATCGTCCTTCGCTTCATGTGAGTCCTCCAGTGTTCGAGTGACACCGGCCCGGAGGAAGGGACGAGAGGTTGGCCCGTCCAACCTCCGGGCACAGCGACGCGCAAGCGCGCGCAGCCGCTATTTGGGCGCGTAGGGATTCACACGTACACCCACGGAAACGACGAGCGCCCGCTCGGACGCGGGCGCTCGGGTCCTGCTCGATTTCTGAGGGTGCTACTTGCCCGCGAGCGCGAGCGAGATCGCGACGAGTCCGCGCCCGCGAGCGAAGGGGTCGGACGTCTTCTCGCCGAGCTCCTTGACGAGCACCGGCGTCTTCACTTCCTTGTCGCCCCCGGCGAAGGCTGTCGCGTCCTTCTTCGATTTGAACGCACCGATCACGTCGGCCGGTTTCATCTTGGCCTTGGTGAGCAGGGCTTCGACGCGCTGCACGGTGACGGGCGCGACCGCGTTGTCTTTCCCCCGGAATCCGCGGGCCTTCTTCGTCACCTCACGGATCTCGTCTCCGTACTTGGGCTCCTTCTTCTCAGCTGCTTTGGCTTTCGCTTTCGACGGTTTCGCGCCAACCTTCGCCGCCGTGGCTGCCGCAGCCTTCTCGTTCTCGTGGGAGTCGATCCGCCCTTGGGCCTCGACCTCGGCGCTCGGCGGGACCTTGCCCTCGTCTGCCTCGTGGACTGCGTCCTCTGCTCTGGCGACGACTGCTGATGCGCTCATGATTTCCTCCGTGTTTGTTTGTTAGGAGGACCTCGATCGTTGCACGTTTTAGGTGAAAAGCGAACCGTCAATTCTCGGTGGACTGGTTCGGGTTGAGCGGAGGTAGATCGAAGTACCAGCGCGTGATCTGACGGATTCGCTCCTTGCCGAGTCCGACCGCTTCACCCGTCTGCTTCTGAGTCCGTTTCTCTACGAACCGGAGCCGGAATATCTCGACTTCACGGTCGGGTGGGACGCGGCCTTTGCGGCTCTGGGGTGATGCGATCCCCTTGCCCCGTGCGCGGAGCTCCACGATCAGGTCGAGCAGGCCCTCCGGCCCCAGCACGTCGAGCAGGACGGTCGAAGGTGTGACAAGGAGCTCGTCCTCCGTCGTGATGCCGGCTGCGCGAAGCTCCGGTGTGATGAGCGCGCGCACGCGCGCATCCTAAGCCGTCGGAAACTGCTCGAACAGAGGGGGCGGCATGCGTACGATGCCCTGCATGAGAACTTCAGAACAGGAAGTCGCGTCGCTCGCCCCCGAGGAGACGTTGCGCGACTGGATGAGAGAACTTGACGAGATTCGCGATCTCCCGGAGACCGCGCCCCGACACGACGACTAGCGGCGCGTCACTTCGAGACTTCGAGAAACGCGAGCCTCGTCTTTTTGAGGCACGCCTTCACCTTCACCCCATTCTTCGAGGCGACGTGTCGGGCCGCTTGCTTGCGGCCTTCCTCGACGGATTCCGGGTTCGCGTTCGGGATCGTCACGTTCACGACCGTCTGCGCGAAGCCCTCCCCCGCGTCAACGACGAACTTGCTCTGGATCATCCGGGCCAGTCCACGAGTTCCGCCTCGCCTTCGCCGCTGGCGAAGACGCTCGCTCGCTCCACTCCAAGCTCCCCGCAGAGTGTGGAGACCGACGCCTCGAAGCATCGCTCGGTTTCGGCGTCGTTTTCTGCTCGGGTGCGAAGCTTTTTCAGAGGTTCGTATGTGAAGGTCCGGGGCGCGTCGAGCAGGGGCTCCAATGCTGGGGGAGCAGTGAAAAGTTGGTCGATGACGATCGTGATCATGCGAGCCTCAGAGGACGCGGAGTGTTCGACGATGAGCCAGTCGACGGAACCCACCGCCGAACCTCCGCACGACGGGGCCAACGGTTCCCGCCGCTGCGCGGTCGCTTGCGCCTGGCGCACGACCTCATCGACCCGGAACCAACGACGGACATACAGGAACCCGCCGCTCTCGAAGGTCGAGTGCAGAGTGAAATGGACTGAGCGACCGGGACCGAGGGGAGCGTGAGGACGATGACACCCCCGGTCCCGGCCGCGAGCGCGGAGACGAGGCGCGCTCCTTCCGCCGAACGTTGCCACGTCCACGGCGGAAAGTGAATGAAGACTGCGCGGCGGAGGTCAGAGAGGAGACACGACCCGACCCCCGTCGCGAGGAGCGGGGATGAACCGAGCCCCCGCTCACCCGGCGAGCCGATCCGCCGGAAGTTGGGGTCATGTGCCGTCGAGCTCGCGCTCGGCTGCCTCGCGCTGGGCGGTGGCGGCGTCGCGTTCCCTGCGCGCGGCTTCACGCTCAGCGACGGCTGCATCTCGGTCGGCTATGGCCGCCTCGCGCTCGGCGTCTCGGAGTCCATCGCCCTTTGCACGCTCAGCTCGCGCCTGCGCGGGTGTCGGCCCTCCGAGGACTCGCTCCAGCAGGTCGTGTCGTCTCTGATCTCCCTTTTTCCCCTGCTGGTTCTTGATGGGAGCTCCCCGCAGGTAGTCGTTCATCACTCGCGAGCGGTCTGACATCAGCCCTGCCCCCTCTCGTCCTCGAGCAGCCTGAGAAGACGCTCGATCTCGTCGTCCGTGATCCCCGCGAGCCTCGGGACCGAGTTGAGGATCTGTCGTTCGACCTCACTCGGCGACCCGTCGATCCCGGCCCCGGCGGACTCTTCTCCTGTGATCCCCTTGTGCCTTCCGAATCGCGCGGAGATCTCGTCGTAGACCCGCATGAACTCTCCTCGACGAGAGACTGCCTCGCGGCGGTGCTCGTCGGCGCCGTAGGCCGCCTCGATGGCGCGGCCAAGCTCGTCGCCGGACATGCGCTGCTCGGCATCGACGGAGGTCGGTCGCCGGTTGGACTTCGAGCGGACGAGCTCCTGCTTCTGCTCGACCGCCTTGATCCATGCGTCGTGCAGGTCGGCGACCCGCTCTCGCGGTGCCCCGTCGTGGAGCGCCCCCTGATGGGCGTCGTATGCCCTCTCGACGGCGGCGGTCGCCTTGCGGACCTGGGGGTCATCGGGGTCCTGGCCGCAGTTCTCGATGGCGTAAGCCTCGATGGCCTCACGCTCGATGCTGGCGAGCGCGCGGTTGATGCCCGTCACCTTGAAGGCTCGGGCCTGCGGGCTCTCCTGCGCCGGGGGCAATGGCTCTCCCGCTCGCGCGGCGGCTGCGATGGCGTCGAGGCGCTGGTCCTCCGTCAGGGCGCGGGCGGTCTCGTCGCGGAGGTCTCGGACGCGCTCGTATTCGGCGAGGAGGTCGGCGAGCGACTTCATCGGTTCGGCCTGTTCGCGCGGTTCGCGCCGTGGGCGGTCTCCTGGCCGTCGGGTCCGGGACGGCGCGGCGTCGCCTGTCCCTCGACCTTGCGGCCGGTCGTGCTCTGGCCGGTGGGAGGTCCGGTGCGTTCCTGCCCTTCGGGGGAAGGACGGACGGCGGTCGGCTGTCCCTCTCTGTTCCGCGGCTGTGCGGACGGCTGCTCGGGCACTTGCGTCTCCTTCGTTACGAGTCGTGGTGGACCGGCGTCAGCGGGCGCGGCCCTCGTGGGCGAGGCATCGGCTTGTGGCCGGTGTCTCGCTGGATCGCTTCGGCGGCGGTCCCGCCGTGGTAGGTCTCGGGACGACCGGGGATCGGCATGGGTCTGGTGCCGTGGGCTTCGGGTCCTTGCTCTTGTGCCTCGTCGGTCATCGCGTCCTCGTCGTCGTCCTCTAGGTCAACGTACCGGGCGGGATTCGGCCCTCCCGAACGGTCAGGTGAGGGCGTCGAGTTCGGAGTCTGCGGTGGACCTCGAAGGGCGCGGTCGCGGCGGGCGGGGCTTCTCGGGCTTCGGTGGAGTCGATTGGAGCCCGAGGTCGTGCTCGTAGTCGCGCACGAGGTCGAGCCAGCGCACGCGCTCCCGGTGCGTCTCGGCGCGGTGGAAGTAGTCGAGCGACTGGAGCAGGAGCCGGACGTGGAAGCGGTCGATGGCGGTGAACCGCTGGTAGATCCCGTCCTCATGGAGGGCCGCCCAGTAGTCCCGCGTCGGCTTCAGCGCCCGCGTCCGCAGGCTCGGCATCCGTGGCAGTCTCGCGTTGCGATCTGCGGAGTCCGTCGAGCGCGAGTCTTCAGGCTCGGGCATCAGATCACCTCAACCGGTGCGTGCTCGGGGCATCCGACGGTGCCGGAACCTGTACAGAGTTTTTTTGGACGACCGAGGCGATGGCCTGTGAGCGCGCAACGGCCCCCCGCGTGGCCCCCGTCTCGCGCCTCAGCGCTCAACGCCGTCCGATGACGCGCGCCGCCAGCCGTGTCGGTCGGGATGGTCGCCACCGTCAACGTCTCCGAGCCGGGACGACCCTCGCCTGCCGTTCGGCCGTCACTTTCGAGTGGTGGCTTTTGCACAGCGCTTCGAGGTTGCCGAACGACGAGTCCCCGCCCTCTGCACGGTCGAGCTTGTGGTGCACGTCGGTCGCCGGCATCTCGCAGCCCTCGTGTTCGCAGGTGTCGTGCTCGGCGAGGAAGCGGGCGCGGATCATCCGCCAGTGGCGGTCGGTCTGCCTGACGTTGGTCGTCGCCTTGCGGTAGCGCAGGTTCACTTTGTCTTTCCATGCGCGCTCGCACGCAGGGCAGCGTCCGCGCCGCACGATCTCTCCGGTCGGGCACGGGCGTTCTTCGCCGGGTCCGTTGCACAGCGTCATCGCCCTCACGACGACACCGCCTCGTAGTGGAACGCGCCGCCTCGCCCGCTGCCCTCGCGGACGCGACGCGCGTAGCCCTCGTCCGCGAGCCGGTTCAGGCGTGCCCTCGCCGTCGCCTCGGAGCATCCGACGTGCGCCGCGTACTTCCGCACCGTCGCGACCCCGACCTCGCGGAGCTGCGCGACTTCGACGGCGCGCAGCCTGCCGAGCGACCGCAGGGACACGGACATGCGTTCGCGCGACGAGTCGGTGTGCCGCTGCCCGCGCCGCATCAGTACGTCACCTCCACGGCGACGCCGCCCTCGCCTCGATCTGCCGCTCGAACCGCTCCCTGAAGGCGTCGGCGTCCTCGAACTCCATGAACCCCGTCCAGGGTCCGGGCGTGCTCAGGAACGGCCGGTCGCGGTCCTCGGCGACGACCTGCCAGCCGTCGCCCTCCCTCACCCACTCGATGATCACGCGGATGCGACCGCCATCGACCTGACGACCTCTTTGCGCGGCGTCTTCTTCACCGTGCGTCGGCCTCGGATCTCGCTGCACCCGCGCTGCTGGTCACGTCGCTTGCGTCTGCGCTCCGCGTCGAAGCGCTCGCGCCGTTCGATCTCGGCGTAGATCCTCTGTTCTGTGGTCATCCCTTCTCCTGTCCGAACTGTCGATGCCTAGTTGAGCGTTGAAGGTTCGACCGACGCGAAGGCAGCAGATGGCGAACTTGCAATCAACCTGGCTCTCTTAGAGCCAGTTGGTTGACAGTTCGTCAGCGCCTTGATCGCCAGTGGTCTCCCCTGCCTGCTGGTCTGTCGCCGAGCCTTTCGTGCCATAGCTCGACCTCTCCGCTCTCGACCAGCGACCTCAGGTCGTTCTTGAGCGTGTTGCCCGACACCTCGAAGTGCTCTTTGAGATCGACGAGGCTCATCCACTCGCCGTCGCTGGACGCGAAGTGGTCGGAGATCTTCGAGCGGCGCATCTGCATCTCGGCCATAGCACCCGCCTTCGGAGCCTCGCCGTCCTGCGCCACGAGCGGGCCGAACGACTCGCCGCCCGACTCTGCGGTGACGTACTTCGCGATGCGGCCGGACCTCGAACGGTCGAGCCTCAGCGACAGGAGACCGTGCTCGGTCGGCGAGACCTTCTTGCCGCCCGAGACGTGGTAGACGGCCTCCACGAGCGCTTCCTTGTTGATCGCGCCTCTCGCGTGATCACCGCTGCGGCCCATGTTGTCGAGCAGCAGGACCGCGACGCCGCCTCCGTGTTTGGCGATGGGGTCGATGTACGTCCTCATCCACTCGGCGTAGTCGGTGTTCGAGTTCTCGTCGTAGCCGCACATCGAGAGGACGCGGGTGATCGAGTCCACGATGAGCAGGTCGGACGAGATCAGCGACTGCGCCCACACGGACATGAGGCCCGCGTGCTCGTGCATCGCCTTCAGCGACAGGTCGGGCAGGTACGACAGCCGCTCGGCGACGGCCTCGTCGGCGGCGAGGCTCGCGGAGATCGCCTGGATGCGCGCGGCCATCTCGGTCGCGTCGTTCTCGACGTCGATGTACATCACGCGGCCGCCCGCCTCGCACACCTGCACGGCGAGGTGTAGCGCCGCCTGCGTCTTGCCCTCGCCCTGCCTCGCCGCCCACATCTGACGTTCGCGGGCACGCACGATCCGCTCCGCCCCCGGCACCCACTCGGTCGGCCGCGAGGTGTCGAGCGAGAGCAGATCGAACCCGAGGTCGTCGCGCAGCTGCTCCCAGGCGGGGAGCCAGAGGTCGCGACGGTCGATCGAGCCGAA
>DATJOE010000254.1:0-22185 GCA_035507305.1 Solirubrobacteraceae bacterium
GCGTCGCGCGCGAGCTGCACGCCGCGACGGGGGCGCCGCTCGCGCCCGAGCCCTGGTTGCAGGACCCCGGCTCGGAAGGTCCGCTCGCGAGTGTGGGCGGGCAGACGGACGAGAACGCAGCGGCGGAGGTTGCGGAGGTCATGGTCGAGTGCCCGGACCTCTGCCCGCGCTTCACCGCTCGCGTGTTCGAGGACGTGAAGATCGGTCCTTCTCCTGTCTGGCTGAAAGCGCGACTGATGGCGGCGGGCCAGCGCCCGATCAACAACGTGGTGGACATCACGAACTACGCGATGCTGCTGACGGGCCAGCCGCTGCACGCGTTCGACCTCGACCGCGTCGCGGGACAGCAGCTCACGGTGCGTCGTGCGCGCGAGGGCGAGGAAGTGCAGACGCTCGACGGGCAGACGCGCACGCTTGACGCGGAGATGGTCGTAATCGACGATGCGGAGGGGCCGACGTCGATCGCGGGTCTGATGGGCGGCGCACGCTCGGAGGTCGTGCCCGAGACGACGCGCGTGCTGATGGAGGTCGCGACCTGGCACGGCCCCGCGATCCACCGGGCCTCGTGGCGGCTCGGCCTGCGCAGCGAGGCCTCCTCTCGCTTCGAGAAGGGATTGCAACCGGAGCAGTGCATGCATGCGCAGGCGATCGCGGCGCGGCTGATGATCGAGTGCGCGGGCGCGCGCGTGGTGCCGGGGACGATCGACGTGCGACGGCCTGCAAAGCCGTTTACAACGCTGCGCCTGCGCGAGGCGCGGGTGGCCTCGATCCTGGGCGTGACGGTGCCTGTCGCTCGCCAAGCGGAGATTCTGCAAGCGCTCGATTTCGCGAGCGAGCCCGCAGGGGACGGGCTCGATGTGACGGTCCCTGCACTGCGCCGTGATGACGTCACACGGGAGATCGACCTGATCGAGGAGGTCGCACGGATCGACGGCCTCGATCGGCTTCCGACGACGCTACCGGCGCGGCGCGGGGCTGCGGGAAGGCTGACGCACGCGCAGCGAGTGCGCCGGGCGGCGGAGGACGCGATGATGGGGCGCGGTCTCTACGAGATAGTCGGCTGGAGCTTCACGGAGCCCGCGCTGCTGGATCGGCTGCTGCTGCCACCGGACCACGCGCTGCGGCAAGTGGTCACGCTCGAGAACCCGATGTCGGACGCGCAGTCGATCATGCGTCCGACGCTGATGGGCTCGCTGCTGGACGCAGCGCGACACAACGTCGCGCGCAACGGGCCAGACGTGGCGATCTTCGAGTCGGGCACGGTCTACCGGGCGGCGAACGGCTCATCGCCCGCGCCACGCCCCGCGGACGAGCATCACGCGCTGGGTGCGCTGCTGAGCGGTGCGCTGACCCCGCGCTCGTGGCAGGGGGGTGAGCCGGCGCGAGCGGACTTCTTCGCGGCGAAGGGCATCTTGGCGGGACTGCTCGAGGCGCTACACGTGCACTGGTCGGTGGGGGAGATCGAGCTGCCGTTCCTGCATCCGGGGCGCAGCGCGGCGGTGATTGCTCGCGTTCCCGGCGAGAACGGCGATCGCGGCGGTGAGCCGGTGAGGCTTGGGTTCGTGGGCGAGTTGCACCCGACAGTTGCCGACACCTGGGACCTCGATCGAACAGCGGCGTTCGCGATCGACCTCGGCAAGCTGGCGAGTGTCACGCCGGAGGTTGTGCCGTTCTCGGAGTTCGGCGCGTTCCCGGTGCTCCGTCAGGACCTGGCGATCGTTCTGCCGGAGGATGTTCCCGCGCGAGACGTCCTGCACAGCGTTCGGCGCGCGGGGGGCGAGGCACTGGACGATGCGCAGATCTTCGACGTCTACACGAGTAGCCAGCTTGGCGAGGGCAAGCGCTCGCTGGCGTTGGCGCTCTCGTTCCGGGCGCTGGATCGAACGCTGACCGACGAGGACGTGGCGCCGGCGCGCGAGCGGATCGTCACAGCACTGGCAGCGCTGGGAGGCGAGCTGCGTGGCTGAGCTCTCGCCGACGCGCTCTCCCGCGGGGGCACCCCAGGAGCAGGTCTTCGCGCCGGGCTCACCGCGCGTGATCGTCGCGGGCGCGACGGGGTTCGCAGGCGCGCTGGCGGCACACCTGCTGTGGCGTCACCCGCGCTTTGAGCTCGTGGCAGTGACGGGCCGCTCGGAGGTGGGGCGTCGCGTGGACGACCTCTACCCGCGTTACCGCGTGCCGCTCGTGCTCGGCGAGCTGGACCTGGATTCCTATGGTGCACTCGACGCGGCGATCGTGGCTTACCCGCACGCGGCGGCAGCGCCGACGGTGGGCGCGCTGCGCGACCGCGATGCGCGGGTGGTGGATCTGAGCGCGGACTTCCGCCTGTCCAAGCTGGAGACCTACGAACAGTGGTACGGCGAGCACCCGCGTGCAGACCTGCTCGCGGACGCGGTCTATGGCCTGACCGAGTTTCACCGCGAGCGGATCGCGGACGCGACGATCGTGGCAAACCCCGGCTGCTACCCGACGGCTTCGCTTTTGGGTCTCGCTCCGCTCGCGCGGGCGGGCCTAATCGCGGACGTGGTGATCGACGCGAAGCAGGGCATCTCGGGCGCGGGGCGCACGTTTGATGAGACGACGCACGAGTCGATGGCGGGAGAGAACATCCTCCCGTACAAGGTCGCCGAACACCGGCACACGCCGGAGATCGAGGAGCAACTGCAGCCGCTGCGGGCGGCGGCGGGGTCCGAGGATGAGGTGGCGGTGCTGTTCCAGGCGCACCTCGTGCCGCTCGACCAGGGCGAGCTGGCGGACTGCTACGTCACGACGACGCGTCGGGTCGAGGACGCGGAGCTGGCGGCGCTGTATCTAGGAACGTATGACGACGAGCCATTTGTCGAGGTCGTAGGAGCGCCCCCAGGCACGCGCGAGGTGCAGGCGACGAACTTCTGCCGCGTGTTTGCGAAGGCGGACCCGCACAGCGGCAAGGTAATCGTGCTCTCGGCAATCGACAACTTGTGGAAGGGCACCTCCTCGCAGGCCGTGCAGAACCTGAACGTGATGTTTGGCCTCCCCGAGACGGAGGGTCTGACATGAGCCCAAAGGAGGGCACGAAGCCTCCGGGCCAGAACCTGTTCGGGGGCGAGGCGACGGGTCCGCCACAGCCGTTCTTTCACTCTCGCTGGGTGCAGGCTCCGGAGCACGTGCGCGACCTCGGTCCCGACGTGGGCCTGCCGGGCGGCTTTCGCGCTTGGGGAGTGACGTGCGGGATCAAGCCGAGCGGCAACCCGGACCTGGGCCTGTTGGTGAACGAGGCGCCCGAGCCGGTGAGCGCAGCACGCTTCACGGCGACGGGGATGCCAGCGGCTCCAGTGCTCGTAAGCCAGGAGCGCTGTCGCCTGCAGTCACTGCGGGCGGTACTCGCGAACTCGGGCTGTGCGAACGCGGCGACGGGCCAGCGTGGCTTGGACGACGCGGCAAAGACGCAGGGCGCGACGGCGGTGGCGGTGGGCTGTGACCCCTCCGAGGTGGCGCTGGCCTCGACGGGTGGGATCAGCCACCACCTGCCGGTGGAGAAGATGCTCCAGGGGATCCTCGCGGTGCGACCTGGGCTCGACTCCTCGGGCGACGGCGCGTTTCAGCATGCGATCCAAACGACGGACGCTTCGGAGAAGCGCGCGAATCTGGAGGTAGAGCTCCCCTCGGGCACGGTGCGCCTGAGCGCGCAGTGCAAGGGGGCGGGGATGATCTCGCCGAACTTCGCGACGATGCTCTGCTTCGTGGAGACGGACGCTGCGCTTCAGGCGCACACGGCGGACCTGCTGTTCGGGGTGTGCGTGAAGCGGTCGTTCGATCGCGCCTCAGTAGACGGCCAGCTCTCGACGAACGACACGGCGATCCTGATGTGCTCGGGGGCAAGCGGCGTGGAGATCGCGCCCGAAAGCGAGGACGAGTTGCGCTTCGGCGAAGCGCTCGACGCGCTGCTGCGCCAGCTGGCGATCATGATGGTCGCGGACGGCGAGGGCGCGGAGCGGATCGCGCGGGTGATTGTGCGTGGGGGTCATGAGCCAAGCGCGGAGGCGGTCGCTCGCGCGGTCGCGAACTCGCCACTGGTGAAAACGGCGCTGAATGGGGCGGACCCGAACTGGGGGCGGATCGTGCAGGCGGTAGGTGCGGCGTTGCCGGGCACGGCGCCGCTTTCGGCGGACCTGACGATCGAGGGCATTCCGGTGTGCATCGCGGGCGCGGCGACCGGCTACGACGAGGACGCACTCGCGGCCGCGGTGAAGGCGATGGAGATCGAGTACGAGATCGGGCTGCCCGGCGAGGGCGCAGAGACCGAGGTGTTCTTCTCCGACCTCGGCCACGAGTACGTCCGCATCAACGCGGAGTACACGACATGAGCGCCGCTAATTGCACGAGCAAATCACGGGGGCACACAGATGCGTGACATCGGAACGCTGCTTGAGGCGCTCCCCTACATCAGGGAGTTCCACGGCAAGACGGTGGTGATCAAGTACGGGGGCGCGGCGATGGAGGACGAGTCGCTGCGCGAGGAGTTCGCGCGCGACGTGGTGCTCCTGAAGTACGTGGGGCTGAACCCGATCGTGGTGCACGGGGGCGGCCCGGAGATCAGCTCCTACATGGAGCGCTTGGGCCTGCGGGTGGAGTTCGTGGACGGCCTGCGCGTGTCGGACGCGGCGACGGTCGAGGTGGCAAAGATGGTCTTGGTGGGCAAGGTGAATAAGGAGATCGTGCTGCGCCTGAACCGCCATGGCCAGCCGGCGGTGGGCGTGTGCGGCGATGACGGCTCGCTGTTCCGGGTCTCGCGCCGAGCGGCGCCGGGCGGCGAGGACATCGGCTTCGTGGGCGCGATCGAGCGGGTGAACGTGGGCGTGATCGAGCACGTAGCAAGCGACTACATCCCGGTGATCGCCTCGGTGGGGGCGGACCGCGAGGGCAACTCCTACAACATCAACGCGGACGAGGCGGCAGGGGCGGTAGCGGGAGCGATGGGCGCGTACAAGGTCGTCTTCCTGACCGACGTGCCTGGCTGGCTCGAAGACGCGGAGAACCGCGAGAGCCGGATCGCGCGAGCGAGCACCGAGCGGGTGCGCGAGGCACTACCTTCGCTCGCGGGCGGTATGCGACCGAAGCTGGCGGCGTGCGTGGATGCGATCGACGCAGGCGTGAGCGCGGCGCACATCATCGATGGGCGCGTGCCTCACTCGCTGCTCCTTGAGCTTTTCACCGACGAGGGCATAGGAACCATGATCGAGGCCGCGCCATGAGCGCCCATGGCTACGCCGGATCGGCGTCCTCGGTCGCTCGCGTGCTACCGAAGCCGGGAGACACTCGCTCCGCTCGCATCCCCGTTTCGGTCTACACGACGCTCCCTGCGTCCTTGCCCGGCTTGCCCTGTGCACTCATGGCCATGGCTGAAGGCAAGAGAAGATGACCCTGTCCGACCTCCAGGACCTCGAGCGCACGAGCGTGATCGCGTCATACGCGCGCCAGCCGGTGGAGTTCGTGCGTGGCGAGGGCACGCGGTTGTGGGATGAGCAGGGCAACGAGTACCTGGACTTCCTGTGTGGGATATCGGTGACGAACCTTGGCCATTGCCACCCTGCGGTGGTGGCGGCGGTGCGCGAGCAGGTGGGGCGCTTGATGCATGTGAGCAACCTCTTCTACACGGCCCCTGGGATGCAACTGGCGCGAGCGTTGTCACAGTCGAGCTTGGGCGGGAAGGTGTTCTTCTGCAACTCAGGGGCAGAGGCGAACGAGGCGGCGATCAAGCTGGCGCGCAAGGCGCGGCCGGCGGGCGATTTCGTGGTGGCGCACGGGGCATTCCACGGACGGACATACGGCTCGCTCTCGGCGACGCCGCAGGAGTCAAAGCAGGCCCCGTTCGCGCCACTGGTGCCGGGCTTTCGCGCGGTGGAGCCGACGCGGGAGGCGATCACGAGGGCGGTGGACGAGCGCACGGCGGCGGTGATCCTGGAGCCGATCCAGGGCGAGAGCGGGGTGCACGTGCTCTCGGAAGAGATCCTGCAAGCGGCGCGCGAGGTGTGCGACGCGCACGGGGCAGCGCTGATCTTCGATGAGGTGCAGACGGGGATGGGCCGCACGGGGACGCTGTGGGCGTACGAGCAGACGGGCGTGGTGCCGGACGCGCTGACGACGGCGAAGGCACTGGGGGGCGGTCTGCCGATCGGAGCGCTGGTGACGGGCGAGCGCTTGGCGGACGTACTGCAGCCGGGCGATCATGGCTCGACGTTCGCGGGAGGCCCGACGGTGGCGGCAGGGGCGTTAAAGGCCCTTGAGCTGACGGCGGAGGAGTCCTTCCTAGCCCGGGTTCGTGAGCAGGGACGACGCTTGGCGGAAGGTCTCCAGGGTCTTCCCCACGTCCTGGAGGTCCGTGGTCGTGGGCTGATGCTGGCGTGCGAGCTGGACGTGGCGGCGCCGGAGGTGATGCAAAAGGCGCTGTTGGAGCAGCACTTGGTGACGAACGCGACTGGTCCGACGACGCTCAGGCTGCTGCCACCGCTGACGGTGAGCGAGGCAGAGGTCGAGGAGGCGCTGCGCCGCTTGGGTTCGGTCCTGGGGGGCTAGCGGATGCGCCGCGAGCTGCCAGGGGGTTTCGAGCTGGACGACGACCGGGAGCGGATCGACGTGGAGGCGGTGCACACGTTCATCAGCACGGAGTCCTATTGGGGCCTGGGGCGCCCACGCGAGCCGGTGGAGCGCGCGGTGGCGGGCTCGCAGCGGGTGCTGGGCCTCTACCACGAGGGCAAGCAGGTCGGCTTCGCACGGGCGATCTCGGACGGGGTGACGCTGGCCTACCTGGCGGATGTGTACGTGCTCTCGGCCTACCGCGGGCGTGGCCTGGGCTACGAGATGGTGCGGGAGATGGTGGAGAACTCGTTTCACGATGTGCGCTGGATGCTGAACACGGCGGACGCGCAAGGGCTGTATGAGAAGTTGGGCTTCAACGAAGACAAGCCTCCGTACCCGCTGATGGAACGCGCGCCGAGGCGGAATTCGCAAAGCCCACAGCGCCAGTAGCCTTTCGCGCCGATGTCATCCCCGATCGAGATTCCCCGCACGGCCTCCTACGAGGCGGATCCCGCGAACGTGCATCGCGTGTTGCTGCTCTACTCGGGCGGCTTGGACACGAGCGTGATGCTGAAGTGGATCCAGGACGAGTACGGGGCTGAGGTGGTGTGCCTGACGGTGAACCTGGGCCAGCCTGGTGAGGATTACGAGGTGGTTAAGGGCAAGGCGCTGCAGCTCGGGGCGCTTGAGTGCCATGTAGTGGATGCGCGGGAGGAGTTCGCGCGCGAGTACGTGGCCCCGGCAATCAAGGCGAACGCGCTGTACGGCGGGGGCTACCCACTATTCACGGCGCTGGGCAGACCTCTGATCGCAAAGCTGGCGGTGCAGTACGCGCGTTCCTCGGGCTGCGACACGATCGCACACGGCTGCACGGGCAAGGGCAACGACCAGGTGCGGATCGAGGGCACGATCGCGACGCTGGCCCCGGAGCTGAAGGTGATCGCCCCAGTGCGCTCATGGCAGATGGGGCGTGAGGAGGAGATCGCGTATGCGCGCGAGCACGGAATTCCTATTAAGGGGGGAGCCGAGTCGGCTCCCTACTCGATCGATGACAATCTGTGGGGGCGCTCCTCGGAGGGTCGTTGGATCGAGGATCTGGATCACGCCCCGGAGGACGATGTGTTCCAGCTGGTGACGCGCCCGGAGCTGGCGCCGGATGAGCCGGAGACGGTAAGCGTGGAGTTTGAGCGGGGCGTGCCGGTGGCGCTAAACGGCGAGCGCATGGAGCTCGTAGCGCTGCTCGAAGCGGCGGCGGGGCTGGCGGCGCGCCACGGCGTGGGGATCGTGGACCACATCGAGGACCGGATCGTAGGCCTAAAGGTGCGCGATATCTACGAGGTCCCGGCGGCGGCGATCCTGCTGCCGGCGCACGAGGAGCTGGAGCGCCTGGTGTGCACGATTCACCAGAACCAGTTCAAGCCCCAGCTCGACGCCCACTGGGCCTACCTGGTCTATGCGGGGCTGTGGTGGGAGCCGCTGCGTGGCGACCTGGACGCCTACATGAACACGGTGAACGAGCAGGTGACGGGGACGATCGGGATCAAGCTCTACAAGGGTCACGCGCGCGTGGTGACGCGCAACTCGCCGAACGCCGTCTACGACGCGAGCTTGGCGTCGTTCGCGCAGTCAGGCGGCTTGTTCTCACAGACGGCCTCGCCTGGCTTTATCGAGCTGTGGTCGCTGCAGTCGCGGATGGCGTGGCGACTGCGCAATGAGTAATGGCCTAAATCAGGTCACGACAGTGTCCGCGACGTGATGCGGTGCGGGCATCGAGCCGCCTCGCTCGCGCACGTCATCGACATAGGCATCGAGCGCCTCTCGAATGCGCTCCGTTACCTCGGCACGAGTTGAGCCGAGTGCCACGACGCCCGGCAGGTCTGGGATGTAAGCGCCCCAGCCCTCATCATCGCCCTGCTCGTAGATCACGACGTACTCACTCATCGGAGGTGCTCCAAACCGGTTGCGCGTCGAATGCTGGCGAGGGTGCCCCTGGGCACGGTGTCGTTTTCCTTTCCGGCAACGATGATACGAGTGTCTGCACCGAATCGCGCCCATATCTCATGGGAGCCGCGCTGACGGACCACGCGCCATCCCGCTCGGGTGAGTGCCTTGCGTACGTCTCTGTACTTCTTCGGCATTTGAAGCGACCGTAGGGATCGCTTGGGATGCAACTGGTAGATGAGTGAGCGAGGCCCGCACGGGGTAGCATCGAGACGATGAACGGAACGGGCTACAAGTTCCTCGGCCTCGCGGTGTGGCGCGGCGGGAAGTGGTACTTGCGAAAACGTCTCCCCTCGCGCCGCAAGGTGTTGGTGCGCGCGGCAGGTGGCGTCTCTGCGCTAGCAGGCGCGGCAGTCCTGGCCCGCCGCCTGGCGAGCTGAAGAACGCCCCTTGCAGGGGCTTTGCACGGACCGGAGGCCGTCCGCCGACGGCGTCCGCTGCCGAGCGTAATTTTGCAGGCGAGATGGTCCCTGAGGGAAACGAGACGCCAGGCGGTGACTCAGGCGGTGCGCCTCCGCGCCGCGGTGAAGGAGACCTGCTCGCGGAACGCCGCGCGCGCCGCGCGGCGGAATCGGGCGAGCACGCGTTGACGCTGCGCGCGGAGGCAGCGGAGGCGACGGTGCGCACGCTTGAGACGCACGTGACAAGCCTGCAGGGGCGCCTACGCGAGGCGGAGGAGCAGCGCGAGCGCCTGAGCGAGCGGATCGAGCAGGCAAAAGAGGCGCGCGAGAGCGAGCGTGAGGAGCCGAGCTGGCAGCCGCCGCCGGCGCGTGGCATAGAGCTGGAGCGCGAGCTACGGCGCGTCTCCCAGCGCGAGTACGCGGAGCAGCGATTGAGGATCGAGGCCGAAGACCGCTGCGGTGAGCTGGAACGCGAGGCTCGTGCGGAGCTGGATCGTCTTCGCCGTCGCCTGGACGCGAGCGAGCGGGAGGCGCAGGCGCTGGGCGCGCGCCTTCAGACAGCCCAGCGCGAGCTGGCGGAGGCCGAGCAGGCAGTGGCGGCTCAGCGCTCGGCGGTGCTGCGTAGCGAGCGCGCGCTACGCGAGCGGCTGGCGGAGCTCGAGCAACAGGCGCGAGAGATCGAAGCGGGCCTGGCGGCGGAGCGCACGGCACGCGAGCGGGCGGAGTCGCTGCTTTGGGCGATGCAGCAGACGCAGCGCGGCGCGCTTGGCCTGCTGGCGGGCCTAGCGGACACGGTGTCGCGTTTGCGTGAAGCCTCGCTGAGGCCAGCCGCATCGAGTCCCGCTGCGCCGACACCACCAAGGCCTGCCGCACTCACGCCCTCGCCGACCGCCGCGGCGCCCACGACTCCGCCGACGATGGTTGTCCCGGCGAACCCGGAGCCGCCGCGGGCTCCGGCTCCCTCCGAGCTGACTAGGCCTCCGGCGGGCGAGCCTGGCCAGGCTCGTGCAGCCACCCCGCCGCAGTCGGCGACACCACCGCCGATGGTGCAGGTACGCGCACAGCCACCCGTCCCCACGGAGGCGCGCGGGGGTGAGATGGCGGAGGCGCTGGCGGCGGCGGTCGAGCGCCTGCGCGCGCGCGTTGAGGAGGAGCAGGCTCCGGTCCCGGAGCCGATGGCGCCGCAGCGCCAGCCGCACAAGCACAGCGTGTCGCTGATCGGTCGCACGCGACTCGCTCTGAGGCGCCGGCGAGAACGACGCAAACAGCGACGCGCGAGCTAATCGGCCGCCGCGGCGAGACCTAAGATCGTAAGACCTTGAGCAACCAGTCCTGCGCCCACCTCCACGTGCACTCGGAGTACTCGCTGCTCGATGGCGCGTGCAAGATCGATGCGCTCGCGAAGCGCGCGGCGGAGTTCGGCCAGCCGGCGCTCGGGTTGACCGATCACGGCGTGATGAACGGGGCGGTCGAGCTCTACCAGGCGTGCAAGAAGCACGACGTAAAGCCGGTGCTGGGCTGCGAGATCTACCTGGTGGAGGACCACAAGGCGCGTGGCCCGGGTCGCGTGGAGCGCAACCACCTGACGCTGCTGGCGGAGAACGACACGGGTTACCGCAATCTGGTGAAGCTCTCCTCGGCGGGCTTCATCGATGGGTTGAACCGCGGCAAGCCCTCGGTGGACATGGGCTTGATCGAGCGCCATTCCGAGGGTGTAATCGCGCTGACGGGCTGCCTGGCCTCGCGCTTCTGCCAGCGCTTGCTGGAGGACCGCGACGACGACGCGCGCGCCCACGCGGACGAGCTGCTGAACGTGTTCGGGGCGGAGAACGTCTACTTCGAGGTGCAGAAGAACGGGCTGGCCGAGCAGGACAAGTGCAACGAGGGGATCGTGAAGATCGCCCGCGAGATGGGCGGCGGCCTGGTTGGCACGGGCGACGTGCACTACCTGCGTCGCGAGGACTACGACCACCACACGGCGCTGCTGTGCGTTCAGACGAAGAGCACGATCGCGGAACCGAAGCTGACGTTCGACACGAACGAGTTCTACCTGCGCGACAGCGGCGAAATGATCGCGGCGTTCGAAGAGTGGCCGGAGGCGATCGCGAACACGCTGGAGATCGCGGAGCGCTGCAACGTGGAGCTGGAGCTGGGCAAGCAGCTGATCCCGCGCTACCCGACTCCGGACGGCAGCGACGAGCGCGAGTATCTACGGGCGCGCGTGGAAGATGGGCTGCGCCTGCGCTACGGCGACCCACCGCCGGCGGAGGCGATCGAACGGATGGACATGGAGCTGGGCGTGATCGACGGGATGGGCTTTAACGCCTACTTCCTGATCGTCTGGGACTTTGTGAAGTACGCGAAGGAGAACGGCATCGCGGTGGGCCCGGGACGTGGCTCGGCGGCGGGCTCGCTGGTCAGCTACTGCCTGGCGATCACGGATGTGGACCCGCTGAAGTACGACCTGCTGTTCGAGCGCTTCCTGAACCCTGAGCGCGTGTCGATGCCGGATATCGACATCGACTTCTCGGTGCGCGGACGCGAGCGGGTGATGCGCTACGTGACGGAGAAGTACGGACGAGAGTCGGTGGCGCAGATCGTGACGTTCGGCAAGATGTTCCCGCGCGCGGCGACGCGCGATGCGGCGCGTGTGCTGGGCTTTGACTACGGGATGGGCGATCGGCTGGCGAAGCTGATCCCGGACCCGATCATGGGCCGTGCGCCGTCGTTCGAGGATTGCCTGAAGACGGGTGAACCGCTGCGCAAGGCGGTCGACGAGGACCCGCAGGCGAAGCAGATCGTGGAGGTCGCGCAGGGCCTTGAGGGAATCGTGCGCAACTCCTCGATCCACGCAGCGGCGGTGGTGATCGCGGACAGGCCGCTGACGGACATCGTCCCGCTGCAGCTGGCCGACGCGGGGATGGACGAGAACGGCGAGAAGGCCTACCGCACGGTGACGCAGTTCTCGATGAAGCCGATCGAGACGATCGGGCTGTTGAAGATGGACTTCCTGGGTCTGCGGAACCTCGACGTAATCGAGGACGCGCTCGACATCATCGAGCGCTCGACGGGTCAGCGTCCAGACATGACGACGCTACCGCTGGACGACACGAAGACGTATGAGATGCTGGCGCGCGGCGACTCGATCGGGGTGTTCCAGTTTGAGTCCGAGGGCATGCGCGAGGCGCTGAAGAAAGTTCGCCCGGACGAGTTCAACGACCTCGTGGCGCTCGTGGCGCTCTACCGGCCGGGCGCGATGGACCAGATCCCGGTGTACGCGAACGGGAAGCACAAACCGGACTCGATCAACTATCGCGACAAGCGCCTGCGCCCGATCCTGAAATCGTCGAACGGCGTGATCCTCTATCAGGAGCAGGCGATGCAGATCTCCAAGGAGCTGGCGAGCTTCTCGGGGGCGAAGGCGGACGATCTGCGCAAGGCGATCGGCAAGAAGAACCGGGCGGCGATGGCGGATCTGAAGCCGGAGTTCGTCGAGGGTTGCCGCGCCTCGGGCACGAGCCCAGAGACGATCGAGTTCCTCTGGCAGACGAACGAAAAGTCAGCGGACTACTCATTCAACAAGAGTCACGCGGCTTGCTACGGGCTGATCGCGTATCGCACGGCTTGGCTGAAGGCGAACTTCCCGGCGGAGTACATGGCGGCGCTGATTTCCTCGGTGATGTCCACGAAGGACAAGGTCCCGTTCTTCGTGGCTCGCTGCGAGGAGATGGGGATCGAGATCCTGCCGCCGGACGTGAACCTCTCAGACCACGAGTTCACGGTCGTGGACGGGAATATTCGCTTTGGCTTGGACGCGGTGAAGGGCGTGGGCTACCAGGCGGTGGAGGCGATCAAGCGGGCGCGTGAGGACGGCGAGTTTGCCTCGCTGTGGGACTTCTGCGAGCGGGTGGACAACCGCGCGGTGAACAAGAAGGCGATCGAGGCGCTGATTAAGTGCGGCGCGTTTGGCTCGACGGGAGCCTCGCGCAAGGGCATGCTGGCGGTGCTGGAGCAGGCGCAAGCGGCGGGGCAGAAGATCCAACAGGACGCCCAGATTGGCCAGGGCTCGATCTTCGACCTGGAAGAAGCGGCACCGAGCGCAGGTGGCACGGCTGACGCGCCGACGACGGCTTTTGCGCGTCCGGTGCACCCGCCGATCTCAAGCGAGGAGTTCGAGCAGAACGAGCTGCTGGCGGTCGAGAAGGAGGCGATTGGCCTGTTTATCTCGGCGCATCCGCTGAAGCCCCTACGCGAGGCGCTGCGCGCCCGCGCCGACTGCCAGCTAGCGGCGCTGGCTGGCAAGCGCGACAAGGATTGGGTCACGGTCGGCGGGATCATCGTAGAGGCGAAGAAAATCCGCACGCGCAACGGCGACCCGATGATGTTTGCGACGCTCGACGATCTCGAGGGCAGCGTGGAGATGCTCGTGTTCGGCAAGGCGCTCGCGGAGTACGAGTCGGCGCTGGCAGTGGACGAGGTGGTGCTGGTGAGGGGCCGGGTCGACCACAAGGAAGCGGGCAAGACGTGCCTGATCGTGCAGAGCGTCGAGCGCTTCGCGCCAAGCGAAGAGGAGATCGAGCAGGCAAATGCGGAGGCGGGCCGCCGCGCGGCGACGGCGACGGCAATCGCGAAGCCGGTGTACCTGCGCGTGCACGCGAATGCCCTGTGTGCGCAGCTGATCGAGGACGTCAAGCACGCGATCGAGAGCTTCCCAGGGCCGGCGGAAGTGGTGCTGGACGTTGAAACGGAGCAGACCACGAAGCGTCTGCTGCTCGGCGAGGCCTACCGCGTGCAGAACACGCCGACGCTGCTCTCCGAGCTGGAGAACGCGCTGGCCGCATCGGTAGCGCCGCTCCCGGCCGCGGCGACTGCGTAGGACACCGCGCCCCGCCGGTCAGCGGGCTTCCAGCCCCTGCTTGCGCAGTCTTTTCGCAAGCAGTACTTCCTGGCGCGGCGGCCCTTCGCGATTCTCGCCGGGCGTCTCGAGCACACAGGGCAGCTTCTGCAGAGAAGGTGCAGAGAGAAACGCAGCACACCCCTTACGCCCAAGCTCGCCTTTACCGAGATTGGCGTGACGATCGCGGTTTGATGCGAGCGGGGTTTGCGAGTCGTTGAGGTGCAGCGAGCGCACGACGCGGCGCCCGAGGGTACGCGAGCACTGGCGCAAGACGGATCCGGTCTTCTCGGGTGTGCGGATGTCATACCCGGAGGCGAGCAGGTGGCAGGAATCGAGACAGACGCCGAGTCGCGGATCCCCGCCGGCGGCGTCGATCAGCGCGGCGAGCTCCTCGAAGGAGCGTCCGAGCGTGCCACCAGCGCCAGCAGTGTTCTCGAGGTGAAGCTCGCAGCCCTCGCTGTCGCTGAGTGCTTGGGAGATGGTCTTGCCGGCGCGGGCGATGGCCTCGCCGACGTGCCCGGTCTTGGCTGAGCCGGGATGAAGCACGACGCCGCTCGCGCCGATCGCGGCGCCGACGCGCAGTGAGTGAGTGAGTGACGCGAGCGACTTGCGGCGGATCTCCCGATCCTCGGAGGCGCAGTTGAGCAGGTAAACAGCGTGGATGAGCACGGCGCCGATCGGGCTATCGGCCATGGCCTCGCGGAACGCGGCGAAGTCCTCATCGGTATAGGCAGTGGGTTTCCACATGCGCGGCGACTGGTTGAAGATCTGGATGGCCTCGCAGCCGCGCTCGACCCCTCGTTCGATCGCCCGCGGTAGCCCGCCAGCGGGCGATACGTGTGCGCCGATTAGCATGCGGTGCGCATTATGAGGGTTCGCTTCGCACCATCTCCGACGGGCGCGCTACACATCGGCGGCGCGCGGACGGCGCTGTTCAACTGGCTACTGGCCCGCCACGAAGGCGGCGAGTTGGTGCTGCGGATCGAGGACACGGACCGCGAGCGCTCGACACCTGAGAACGTGGAGCAGATCCTGGACTCGCTGCGCTGGCTGGAGCTGGACTGGGATGAGGGGCCGATCATGCAGACCGACCGTGGTGAACGCCACTCAGAAGCGTTGCAGGCGCTGCTGGATGCGGACCTGGCCTATCGCTCGAACGCGACGGCGCAGGAGGTGAAGGCGTTCAAGGAGATGTACGGCGCGGAGCGCGGCTTCCGCGGCGAGCCGGAAACGAGCGGTGCAGTGCGCTTGCGAGTCCCGGACGAAGGGGCGACGGTGGTTCACGACGCGATCCGCGGGGAAACGCGCTTCGAGCACATGCACATGGACGACCCGGTGATCGCGCGCGCGGACGGCTCGGTGCTCTACAACTTCGCGGTCGCGATCGACGACCTGGACGCACGGATCACGCACGTCGTGCGCGGCGAGGATCACTTGTCGAACACGCCGAAGCAGTTGCTGGCGCTGGAGGCGGCGAAATCGGTGGGCCTGGGCGAGGGCGCGCAGCTGCCAATCTACGCGCACCTGCCGCTGCTGCACGGCCCGGACGGCAAGAAGCTGTCAAAGCGCCACGGTGCGGCTTCGGTGGGCGAGCTGCGCGAGGCGGGCTACCTGCCGGCGGCGGTGCGTAACTACATGGCGCTGTTGGGCTGGGGGTCGGGGGATGATCAAACGGTGCTCTCGACGTCAGAGCTGATCGAGCGCTTCACGCTTGAGACGGTAAGCCGCAACCCGGCGCGCTTCGACGAGGTGAAGCTTCGCTGGCTGAACGGCGTGTACATCCGCGAGATGCCAAGCGAGCGGCTGGTCGAGGAGGTGGCGTCATATCTCGATCGCACTAGAGATGGGGGATTCGGGGATGACCCCCGCCTTCCGCGTGCGGTCGAGATCAGTCAGGAGAAGATCCACACGCTGGCGGACTTCTGGCCGCTGACGGGCCCGCTGCTGGACGTGCCGATCGATGACCCGAAGGCGCGCGGACGCTGGCTGGATGAGCAGGGCCGGACGACGCTGGCTCGGGCGCGCGAGGTTTTGGCAGCTCTGCCGAGCTTTGAGGAGGGGTCGATCGCGCCTGCGCTTGAAGCACTGGTGGAGCAAATGGCGCTAAAGCCGCGCGAGGTCTACCAGCCACTGCGCGTGGCGCTGACGGGGGGCACGATCTCTCCAGGGATCTTCGAGAGCCTAGCTCTGCTGGGGCGCGAGGAGACCCTGCGGCGGATCGACGCAGCGCTGAGAACACAGCCGGCCACAGCCGCTTAGGCCAGACCGTCCGTCCCGTCGCACGCGGGTCGCGCTATTTGATCGCGCGACGGCTCAATTTCTACGCGGGAGCTGCCGATATGGGTGGGGAGCGGCCCGCCACGGATGGCCGATTGACCAGTTCACGCACGAATGCCCGCAACTGCTTCTAAGTCAAAGACGAAAGCCCCGGCGAAGGCGAAAGCAAAAGCGACGACGGCATCGGCCACGAAGGTCGAGGTCAAGCGCGCGAGCTCGAACGGCAAGGTTCCAGCGAGCCTGACGAACGGAAAGGTCGCGGCGGCGCCGGGCAAGGTGACGACGGCGCCGAAGGCCGATGGCGAGACGCCGAAGCCCTCGGGCGAGCGCCATCAGAACGAGGGACACGGTCGACGCTTGACGATGGCGTTCGAAGCGCTGGAGGCGTTCCCGGCACTGGCCGAGTCGCGCGCGCGGCTGCTGGCGGTGATTTCGAAAGACCACGTAGCGACGGCGGATATCGTCGCGGCGGTGGAGTCGGACGTGGCGCTGCTGATCGCGGTGCTACGCCTGGCAAACCAGGTGCAGGATGGCCGCGGACGCGTGGACACAGCGGTGGCGGCGGTGGAGCTGCTGACGCCGCAGACGGTGCAGGGGCTGGCGGGGCGCCTGCGCACATTCGACTTCTTCGAGCGCTCGAGCGTGTGGGAGGCGGCGCCGGAGCGCTTCCGTCTGCACGCGCTGGCGACGCAGCACGCGGCGGACCGAATCGCGGCGGAGGTGGGCTTTGAGAACCGCGACCGCCTCACGGCGACGAGCCTTCTACACGACATCGGCAAGCTGGTTTTGCTCCACGCATACCCGGGCTACCCGGGCCAGGTGCACCGCGGCGCACGCACGCCCGAGGACCGGATCCATCAAGAGCGTCGCGAGCTGGGCGTGGACCATGCGCTGGTGGGCGGCGTGCTCGCCCGGCGCTGGGGGCTGCCGGCGACGATCGCGACGACGATCGAGCGACACCACAACCCTGAAGTGGAGGGTGAGGCGGCGCTGGTACGCCTGGCGGACATGCTGGCTCACTACGAGCAGGGCGCGCCGGTCTCACCGGCGGAGATGCTGCGCACGGCGCGCTCGATCGGGCTGGGCCCGGACGAGCTGCGCCGGGTGATGTACGAACTTCCAAGCGCCCCGAGCCAGCGCCGTCGCCATGTGGATCCGTGTCCGCTCTCAGGTCGCGAGCTCGGCGTGCTTCAGCGCTTGGCGGAAGGCAAGGTCTACAAGCAGATCGCACACGAGCTGACGCTCTCGACGAGCACGGTGCGCACGCACCTGCACAACATTTACGGGAAGCTGGGAGCGGTCGACCGTGCGCAAGCGGTCCTGATCGCGACAGAGCGCGGTTGGTTGTAGGCAGTCTGGCCCGAAAAACGCGTTTTCTGCCATCACCAACGCACTCGGCCATCGGCAACCCGACCCTCGGCCATCAGCGCTCCGACCCTCGGCGATCAGCAATCCGACCTCGGCGATCAGCAATCCGACCTCGGCGATCACGATCGCACCTTCGGCGATCGCTCCGGCCCCCGCGCGGCTTCGCAGTTCCGTAGCATCGCTGGAGAGCGATGATCTCGATCACGAGCAAGTCCCCCTACGCGGTGCTGGCCCTGGCGGAGCTGGGCCGCAGCAGCGGTGGGGACCCGGTGCCGATCGGCGAGCTGGCACGCAAGCGCGACGTGCCGGTGCAGTTCCTTGAGCAATTGTTCGCGGTGCTGCGCAGGGCGGGGGTGATTAGCTCGCAACGCGGAGTAAAGGGGGGCTACCGCTTCGCCCGGGACCCGGGGGAGGTAACGGTGCTTGAGGTGGTGGAGCTGCTAGACGGACCGCTGGGTCGCGAGGCGCAGGGGCCTTTCGCGGATGCGGCGGCGGCGGCGCGGGCGGTGCTGGAGCAGACGACGATCGCGGACGTGATCGAGCGCGAGGCGCGCGAGGCGGGCGCGAGCATGTATCACATCTAGCCCGTAGGCCCGGGCGAATTCCACACGTGGCGGGACGGGCGTTGACCGTTTTGGGACGCGTGGTGGAGATTTACACCAATCATTGACTTCGCGTCATCCTGCGTTTACTTTGGGTTGTAAATCGTCGGTAGTTGCGACCGGGGGACCACCCTTCGTGCTGCGGGCGGCAAGCGACGGACGCAACTAC
The DNA here is from genome assembly GCA_035507305.1 of Solirubrobacteraceae bacterium. Classification (GTDB taxonomy): domain Bacteria; phylum Actinomycetota; class Thermoleophilia; order Solirubrobacterales; family Solirubrobacteraceae; genus Palsa-744. Next base: position 18,274 of record DATJOE010000254.1, read on the forward strand.
GGAAGGGATGGACCTCGGATCTATGAGTCCGTTGGCGGCGATGGATCGCGCGATGGCTGCGATGGCGATGTCAATGACAGCGTTGGCGAGCGCCCGTCGCTCGATGCTAGTGCTGTTGGCGTCGCTGGCGCTGACGACGGCGATTGTGGCGGGCGTTGAGTCGGGCAAGGGGATTCCTGCCGGCTCGGCTGGGGCGGGGTCGTCGACGAAGTCAATACCGGCAAACGCGCAGGCCGAGGTCTCGGCGGCGCTGGGCGCGGCGCGGAAGGCGTTCCACGTGCGTCCACTGGCAAGCGGCGAAGGGCTGCAGGCGAGCAACCCAGCGCAAGGCATGGCGACGAGCTTCACGCGCTCGGGGGTTGCGCTGGCGGCGAGAGGCATCGACGTGCACCTAAGCCTTCAGTCGCTCGGTTGGGGCAGCAACGCAATACGAGAGCAAAGGACAACTGAAGTAATCCCGAGGGGACACTCAAACCGGGTGACCTACGCGCACAGCGACGGCGACGGCGGCACGGGCCTAAGCGAGTGGTATGCAAACGGCCCGGCGGGCCTGGAGCAGGGCTTCACGATCGCGCGAGCGCCGGCATCGCAGCCGGCGGGTCCCGCGGAACCGCTGACGCTGACGTTGGCGCTCTCGGCAAACGCGCAGCGAAAGCTGGCGGCGAACGGCGAGAGCCTGACGCTGAGGCGGGGCTCAACGCTGCTTCACTACGGCAAGCTGCTAAGCACGGACGCAAAGGGCCGGGCGCTGCACACATGGCTGGAGCTCGAGGGCAGGCGCTTGCTGATCCACGTAGATGCGGCACAGGCGGCGTACCCGCTGCGGATTGACCCGCTGATCCAGGCGGGCGGGAGACTGACGGCAAACGACGAGCTGGGCGAAGGGCTGATGGGCACGAGCGTGGCGCTGTCGGGGGACGGAAGCACGCTGCTGGTGGGCGGCCCGCAGGACGCGAATCCGGCGCGGGGGGCGGCATGGGTGTTCGTGCGCGAAGGGTCCTCGTGGGTCCAGCAGGGTTCGAAGTTGACGGGGGCGGAAGTGTCGAGCGAACCGGGTGAAGAAGAACAATGCGCGGAAGAATCCCCGGAAGAAGTGGGGGAATGCGCGTTCGGGAACAGCGTGGCGCTATCGGCGGACGGGAACACGGCGCTGGTGGGGGAACCGTCGGCAAGCACGCGTCACGGCAACGCGTGGATCTTCACGCGCTCGGGGGAAACGTGGAGCAAGGCGGCGATCATGATGGGGGGCCCGGGTTCGAACGAAGGGCGCTTCGGCAAGAGCGTGGCGCTGTCGGCAGACGGGACGACGGCGCTGATCGGTGACCCTTCGGCGTCAGGCCAGCGGGGCTCAGCGTGGGTCTTCGTGCTGGGTGGCTCGGGCTGGGAAGTGCAGCAGACGTTGGTGGAGTCGGCGCCAGAACATTTCGACCACTTGGGTCGCAGCGTGGCGCTGTCGGGGGACGGGGCAACGGCGCTGATTGGCGCTCCAGGAGTGGGTCACTACACGGGGGCGGCGTTGGCGTTCACGCGCACGAGCGGGATCTGGCAGCAGCAGGGCCAAATGTTGCAAGGCGCGGAAGAGTCGGGGGAAGGACGCTTCGGTCGCAGCGTGGCGCTATCGGGCGACGGCACGACAGCGCTGGTAGGCGGGCTTAGCAACGCGGAAAATGACGGCGCGGTATGGCCGTTCGCGCGCGGGTCGGCGGGCTTTGAAGCCCAGGGCGCACCGCTGAAGGGCCCGGAAGAAGCGCAAGGCGAAGCGGATCACTACGGCTTCAGCGTGGCGCTGTCGGGAGATGGGACAGAGGGGCTGGTGGGCATCCAGCGCGCGCCGGAAGGCGGGGCGGTGGCACAGCTGGTTCGTAGCGGCTCGCAGTGGAGCGAACTAGGCGTACAGCTGGTGGGCTCAGACCGGCGCGGCAAGGGTTGGATGGGCGCGTCGGTAGCGCTGTCAAGCGACGGGAGAGTGGGGGCGATCGGAGCGCCGCACGACAACGCACGCGTAGGCGCGGCATGGATATTCGTGGAAGCGCCGCTGATCCCGCCACCGCCGCCGGCGGTGACGAACGTGGTGCCGGGCTTCGGCCCGGCGGGTACGGCGGTCCGCGTGAAAGGGACGAACCTCTCAGAAGCGCAGCAGGTGTTCTTCGGCGAAACCCCGGCGACAAGCTTCAAAGCGAAGTCGGGTGTGACGGTGGAAGCGGTGGCGCCGCCGGGCGTGGTGGGGACGGTGGACGTGACGGTGAAGACGCCGGCGGGAACGAGCACGGTGAACTCGGGCGACACGTTCCGCTACACGACGGGCAAAGCGAAAGGCGGCGGGAGCGGAAACGAAGAACCGGGCACAGGGGGAGGTGGCGGCGATCCGGTCGGAGGCGGCGGTCAGACGAGCGGCGGGGGCCAAGAGGGGACGCAGACCTCGACGACACCGGGCACGAAGACGGGCTCGCAGGCTCCGAGCGGCGGGGTGCTGGGCGCGACGAGCGCGGCGGGAGCGCCGTGCGTGCTGTCGTTGCGCAGCAAGCGCTTGGCGGTTACGGGTTATCGCACGGTGGCGTTGCGCCTACAGCGGACGGGCACGAGCGCGTGTAGCGGCAAGTTGACGCTGAGCTACAACAAGAGCCCTCGGGGCAAGCGGGCGAAGTTGCAGACGATCGGGACGGCGTCGTTCGCAATGGGCTCGGCGAGCAGCAAAGTGCTGAAGATCGACCTGAACAAGACGGGCCGCAAGCTGTTCCGCAGGCACGGGTTCAAGCTGAACGCGAGCCTGGCGTTCGTGCGCTCGCTACCGGCGCCGAAGCTGGCGCGCAGCGCGAGCGTGCGCCTGAGCCTGAAGAAAACGAAAAAGGTGACGCTGGCGAAGTAGCACCCGACGCGCGGGACGCCCTGGCGCGCGTCGCACTATTGTCGTGGGCCTTATGGCCCAAATCCCGATCAACATTTCGGAGCTGGTGGGGGAGACGCCGCTGGTCGAGGTGCGGGACATGCTGGCGGGCACCCCGGCGGCGGAGAACGAGGTGGGCCTGTTCGCGAAGCTGGAGGCGTTCAACCCGGGCGGGAGCGTGAAGGACCGGATCGGGGTGGCGATGATCGAGGCGGCGGAGGCGGAGGGCCGGATCGAGCCGGGCCGCACGAGGATCGTGGAGGCGACGAGCGGAAACACGGGAATCGCGCTGGCGTTCGTGTGCGCGGCGAAGGGCTATGACTTGGTGCTGACACTGCCGCAGGGGATGAGCCGGGAGCGGGAGAGCCTGCTGCGCCTATATGGAGCGCGGGTAGAGGTGACGGAGTCGCTGGGGGGCATGCACGAGGCGGTGGCGGCGGCGCAGGCGATGGCGAGCGAACCGAACACCTTCCTACCGGACCAGTTCACGAACCCGGCAAACCCGGAGGCGCACCGCAAACACACGGGACCGGAGATCGAGCGGGCGCTGGAGGGCAAGGTGGACGTGCTGGTGGCGGGCGTGGGGACGGGGGGAACGATCACGGGGGTGGGGGAGTATCTGCGCGAGCGAAACCCAGAGCTGCGGGTGGTGGCGGTGGAGCCGCGGGGCTCGGCGGTGCTCTCGGGCGAGCGAGCGGGACCGCACCGGATCCAAGGGATCGGGGCGGGCTTCGTGCCGCCGGTGCTGAATCGTGAGCTACTGGACGAGGTGATCGCGGTGACAGACGACGACGCGATCCACACGGCGTGGACGTGCGCGAAGCGGGTAGGGCTGCTAGCGGGGATCTCGTGCGGGGCGGCGATGTGGGCGGCGCTTCAGGTGGCAGGGCGCGCAGAGATGAAAGGGAAGCGGATCGTCGTCGTAATGCCAGACTCCGGCGAGCGCTACGTCTCTCAGTCCTTCTTCGCCCCCTGACGGCACCCGGCGGCCGTCCACGTGCCACCAGCACGCGGACGTCCACCGGGCA
>DATJOE010000255.1:0-2196 GCA_035507305.1 Solirubrobacteraceae bacterium
GCGCCGACAAGCTCGCGCAGCTCGGGGTCGAACTCCTCGACGGGCACCATCGTCAAGCGGGTTCCCTCGTGCGGGGTCCGGGTTTCCTCTTCTGCCAGCATCGCGTTCCTCCAGGGTTAGACAAGCTTTCGATGTACGGCGAGACTGAGGCGATTTCAGTCAAGCGGCTAGGGCATCAGGGTGGCGCACGACGATGTGATCTGTCATCACATGATTAATGTGATTCAGTGTCCGCCTCGGACGCCACGTCGTTCGCCGATCCGTTGGCGTCGCGCGTCGTCGGGTCAGCCGGGCCGTGACGAAGGTGCGAGTAGGCCGAGGGCGCGGGCGCGTTCCACGGCCTCGGCACGAGTGTGAGCTCCGAGCTTGGAGTAGAGGTGCCGCATGTGGGTCCGGATCGTGTTTAGCGAGAGATAGAGCTCACCTGCGATCTCCGGTGCCGACAGATTGGTCGGCAGGTAGCGCAGCACGCGCGTCTCGCTCTCCGTGAGCGGCCCACTCAGCAGCTGAGTCGTGTCCCGTCGCCGCGGCGGTGCCCTCCCGGCCAGCAGGTCGAGGATCTCTGAGATCAGCGCGGCGTGCGAGGTGCGACGCCGCCGATGCCGCTCCAGTAGCCCGGCGGCCGGGTAGAGGAGGAATGGGATGAGCAGGCCCTCGGGCTCGGCGAGATCAAGCGAGCGCTCCAGTGCACGCTCGGCCAGATCGGTATCGCCGAGCACATCGCGGGAGATCGCTTCCAGGAGAAGGGCCTGGACCGGCCAGACCCGGGGGCGCATCGCCAGGGCCTGCTCGTCGAGCAGCGCAGCCAGCATATCCGCAGCCCCTTCGGGGTCGTCGCTGGCGAGCCGCAACGCCGCGCCGGCGATCCGCATCTCCGGGAGCGCGCGCTCTGCATCGCTCATCTCGGCGAGAATATCCTCGGCGCGCCCGAGCTCACCCAGCCGCACCAGCGTTCGGACAAGGTGGCCGGGGATCCGCGCCGCGAGCACGTGGGGTTGGACGAGGGGCTCGCCCAGGCGCTCGGCCGAGCGAAAGGCCTTCAGGGCCTCCGCATCATCACCGTTGGCCGCTTCGAGCAGCCCGCGCATCACGTAGAGCATCAGCCCGCCAGCGGGTGAGACCCAGGGCAGGCGCGTAGCCTCGGCATGCTGGAGCCACGATTCCGCCTCTTGGAGCCGTCCCTGAACGACGAACGCGATACCGTGGATTGCGTATGCGACCCCGGTGACTGGTTCGTCGGACCAGCCGTGGCGCTGAGCGAGTTCGATCGCCTCCTTGCTGCGCTCGGCGCCCCGCAGTACCGAATCGAAGATCGCGATTTGTGCCAGATGGGCGACGGCGCCGAGCTCGACAAACGGCCGCTCGATGCGCTTCGCCACCGCGAGCGCTTGCTCGAGGTGTCGCTCTGCCGCGTCAAAGCGACCCGTCCACAGCTCGGCGACGCCGAACTCCAGCAGCGCTAGGGCACGCAGGTCATCGCCAAGTCCGAGCTGTGCCACGTCCGGCGCCTCCGCGGGAGCGAGAAGCCGATGTGCCTCCTCCACCACGGCCTGGAGGTCGCCGCGGTGACTGGCGATCGAGAGCCGCACGATCGCGAGCACTAGCTGCAGCTGAGCGCGGCGGTCCAACGCCTCCGATTCCGCGGCCTGCGTCGCGATCGCGAGACAGCGTCCGGCCTCGTCCGGCGATCCCCGGTCCAGCTCACAGGCCGCCCTCAGCGCGCTCAGCTCAGCATCAGTAGCTACAGCGCTCAGCGGGAAGCCGGCAAGGAGCTGATGGGCCGTGGCCCTTTCACCGCTCAGGATGAAACGAAACCAATTGTCCGACAACAGGCGACCAGCGAGGGTCCACTCCTCGGCCGCCTGCGCGTGCCGGATCGCTTCAACCGCGTAGCCGTGCTCGGAAAACCACATGGCGGCCGCGCGATGTAACGCGGGCAACTCGTCCGCTGCGGTCCGCCGAAGCTCGAGCTGGAGCAGGTCAGCGAATAGGGGGTGATACCGAAACCAGGATCGGGCCGTGTCCAGCGACGCCACAAACGCTCCGGCCTCCTCCAACTCCTGCAGGACCTGTTGCCCGTCATAGCCTGCCGTCAACAAATCTGCCAGCGGCCCGCTGACCCTATCGAGCACCGAGGTGCGCAGGAGTAGCCGTCTGACCCGTTCGGTCTGCCGATCCAGCACCTCGGCAACCAGG
>DATJOE010000256.1:0-7513 GCA_035507305.1 Solirubrobacteraceae bacterium
GCGGGCCTCGGCGCCGCGGTAGAAACGATCGAACACGTAAGGGAGGTCGGCGGCGGAAATGCCGGGACCGTGGTCGCGCACGGTGAGCGCTCCTTGGTTCAGCGCGATCTCGACGGGCTCGCCGGGAGGGCTGTACTTGACGGCGTTGTCGATCAGGTTCGTGATCGCCCGCTCGAGACGAGCGGGCACGCCGGGCGCGATCGTGGGGCGCAGGAACAGCTTGAAGGGGGTCTCAGGAGAGTGGCGTCGCGCGCGCTCGACGACATCGGCGACGAGCTGGTCGATACGCAGCTCCTCGGCCGCGGCGCGGGGCTCTTCGCCGCGGGCGAGTTCGATGAGATCGTTCATCAGCAAGGTCAGCTCCTCGATCTGCTCGACGACGTCGCTGAGCAGGCGTTGCCGGTCGGCGGGGTCGATGCTCTCGGCCTGCTGCAGGATCTCGATGTTGGTGCGCAGGCTCGTGATTGGGGTGCGCAGCTCGTGTGAGGCGTCGGCGACGAGCTGGCGCTGCGCGTGCACGGAGGCGTCGAGCGCGTTCATCGAGCGCTCGAGCGCGTCGAGCATCGCGTTGAAGCTGCCCGCGAGGCGCCCGAGCTCGTCCTGCCCGACGGATTTGATTCGCCCGCTGAGGTCTTGGGTGAGCGCGACGTGCTCGGTGGCTTGCGTGAGGCGCTTCAGCGGCAGGACGGCGGCGCCCGCGACGATCCGCCCGAGCACGGCGGCGAGTGCGATCCCGCCGAGGTCGAGCAGCGCGAGCAGCAGGCGCAGGCGACCGAGCAGGCTGTCGACTTCGGTGAGCGGTTGCGCGAGCTCGATCGCGCGCCCGGAGCCAAAGGGCTCGGCGAGCACGCGTAGGTGCAAGCCGTTGACGTGGGCGTCGCGGTAGAAGGGTTCGCCGCCCTGTTTGGCGAGGCGCAGCGTTTCGGCGTCGACGGGTAGTGAGACGTCGCGTGCGGAGCGCGCGACGATCGTGCCGGCGGAGTTGACGACCTGCTGATAGCCACGAACCTGGTCGGGACCGGGGGGGAGCTTGCCGAACAGGTTGCGCGCGGCGGGGCCGTAACGAGGCAGGCTCGAGCCTTCACCTTGGCTTGGGGTATTCGAGCTTTCGCCGTTGTCCTTGTCGGAGAGCCCGTTGAGGTCGAGGCCGAGCCGTTCGCTGTCGCGTTTGGCCGCGGCGCGACTCTGCTCGCCTGGTTTGAGGTAGCGCTCCAGGCGCCCCGCGGTTCGCGCGCGGTTCGCGAGCTGCTTGTCGACCTGGCTGTGTAGCTGGTCGGAGGTAAGGATGTAGACGAGCACGGAAGCGAGCGCGACGGCGACGGCGACGGCGAGCGCGGCGGCGAGCGCAATTCGTCGGCGGAAGGTCACGGCTTACCCCTGCGCGCGGGGCCGTCGGACGTCACGATTCGCTCCTGAGCACGTAGCCGACGCCGCGCACGGTGTGCAGCAGGCGGGGCTCGGAGCCGACCTCGGTCTTGCGGCGCAGGTAGCCCATGTAGACGCCGAGCGAGTTCGAGGTAGCGCCGAAGTCATAGCCCCATACATGCTCGAAGATCTCCGAGCGACTGAGCACCTGACGCGGATGGTGCATGAACATCTCAAGCAGCAGGAACTCGGTGCGGGTAAGCGCGAGTCGCCGCTCGCCCCGCCAGGCCTCGTGGGCGAGTCGGTCCAGGCGGAGGTCCTCGAAGGCAAGCGTGCCGTCCTGCTCGTCCTCCTCGCCTGAGCGGCGCAGCAACGCGCGCACCCGCGCGAGTAGCTCACGCAGCGCGAAGGGCTTGACGAGATAGTCATCGGCGCCGGCGTCAAGCCCCGCGACGCGGTCGTCGATCGTCTCGCGGGCGGTGAGCATCAGCACGGGCGTGCGGTCGCCGCCGTCACGCAATCTGCGGCAGACCTCGAGGCCATCGAGGCGGGGCATCGCGATGTCGAGGATCACCGCGTCGTAGGCGGCGTCGGCGAGCTGTTCAAGCGCGTCCAGGCCGTCGATCGCCTGGGCGACCTCGTAGCGCTCGAGCGTGAGCGCGCGAGAGAGGGCGCTTTGCACGGCGGGCTCGTCGTCGACGACCAGTATGCGTGCTTGTTCTGACATGTCGCGTCGAACCATGAGGCTACCGTGCAGTGTGTGAGGGATCGCCGGGAGATCGAGTCCGAGGGCGAGGCGCCGGGAACCGCCGAGACGCCGCTGCCGGACGGCGGGGCAGTGATCCGCGCACAGTCGCGGACGCTGCGCACGAGCATCATCAGCCTGGCGATCTTCTTCGGGATCGAGGCGGCGCTGTTGCTCTCGGTGCCAGACCTGCGCTCAGCGCTTGAGAAGCTCTCGCACGCGGATCCCTCGCTGATCGGCGCGGCGATCGTGCTGGAGCTGCTCTCGTGCGTGGGCTACGCGGTGCTGTTCGGGCTCGTGTTCGGGATGCTGGACCGGCGGCTGACCTCGCGCCTGTCGCTCTCGGAGCTGGCGGTGAACTCGGTGGTCTCGGTCAGCGGCCTGGCGGGGATTGCGCTGGGAGCATGGGTGCTGCGCAGCAAGGGAGTCTCGGTCGACCGGATTGCGCGTCGCTCGGTGCTGATCTTCGTGCTGACGAGCGCGGTGAACGTTGGCGCCGTCGTCGTGATCGGGATCCCGATGTGGCTCGGCGTGTTGCCGGGCTCGCGCCGCGCGGTGCTGACGCTGCTCCCGGCGGTGGGTGCGCTGAGTCTGATCCTAGGCACGCTCGCGCTCGCGGGCTGGGCGCGCAAGGCCGCGGGGCACGTTTCGGGCTCGCGCCGCGCCGTGGCGCTGAAGGCGATCGGCGACGGCGTCGCGGACGCGCTGGCGCTGATCCGCGCGCACGACTGGCGGTTGCTGGGGGCGGTGGCCTACTGGTTGCTGGACAACGTCGCGCTGTACGCGTGCATCGGAGCGTTCGGCGAAGCGCCCTCGTTCTGGGTCGTGGCGATGGCCTACCTCGTGGGGATGCTCGCGAACTCGATCCCGATCCCGGCGGGGATGCTCGCGGTGGAAGGCAGCCTCGTGGGGATGCTGCTGCTGTTTGGCGTGCGACCCGCCTCGCACTTGGTTGTCGCGGTCGTGATCTACCGGGCGATCTCGCTGTGGATCCCAGCGGTGATCGGCTCGCTCGCGTTCCTCAGCCTGCGCCGCGAGATCGGCGAGCCGCTGGCCTCGGGCAGCGCGCCGGGTTAGCGGCTGGCAAGCAACGGCGCGGCGGCCTCCAACGCTTCGCTTGCCTTCTGGCAGGCGCGTCCAGGGAGGTGTTCCATCACGGCCTTGACCGCGGGGCTCTGCGGGCCGGAGAGTCCGGGGCAGTAGACGGGAGGAGGCAGGCTGCCGCCCGCATTGCCCGGTGCGTTCAGCGGGCGCAGCAGCTGGGCGGCGGCGTAGGCATGGGCGAAGGTGTCGGAGAACAGGTCGATCGCGAGGCGGCCGGAGTACAGCTCGATCGAGCGACCGCCGTCGTAGACGACAGCGGGGACGCCTCGCACGACGGCATTGCGCTGCGCACCGAGCGTGGTGTTCGAGTGCAGGCGGTAGATCACGGAGGTGACCTGCAGCGGCAGGATGCAGCTGCCCCCGCCGAAGATCCCTTTCCGCTTGACGCAGTCGCCGTAGTAGACGCTGTCGCCGACTCGTTCAAGGTAGCCCTTTTGCCCGTCGGCGGCCGAGAGTGGATAGCCGAGGAAGCTATGCCCGACCCAGTAGACACGGAAGTAGGGAAACGTCTCGGCTTCGGCGAGCTCGCCCGCGGCGACAGGCCCTGGGTGTCCGGTGCCGCAGCCCGTGGCGAACACTGCCGCGAGGATCGCGAGGGCGAGCGCCGCGATTCGCAGGGGCGCGCGAGTGCGTTTCGCGGATGCCATCGCCGTCATTATCTCGTTGGTGGTGCGCAGGCCCACAGCTACTTCGGACCCCGTCAACGGTTCTAGTGGGTACAGATCCGCCGTAGTGGAGGCGGGTGGGCCGGGGTCCGGTGGGGTAGCACACCGGACCCCGGTTGATCTTCCCACGCGGCGCGCCGGGGCGGTGCCCTGGGGGGTGCTCTGCGCGGCGGGGGCGCTGCTGACATGGCTGCTCGTTGCACCGCGCACGCCGGATCTCGCGGCGGCGGCGTATCGCCTCGACCTGTTCAAGCACCTCGGGTTCGCGGTGTACGACGAGCACTGGTACGGGGGTCACGACCTGCCGGGCTACAGCGTGCTGTTCCCGCCGCTGGCTTGGCTGTTGGGCCTGCGCGCGGTGGGTGCGCTGTCGGTACTGGTCTCGACGCTGTGCTTCGAACGGCTCGCGTTCGCGCGCTACGGGTCCGCGGGCCGCTGGGCCTCGGTGGCATTCGCCCTCGCGGCGGTGGGCGATGTGTGGATTGGACGGCTGGCATTCGCGCTGGGTCTCGCCTTCGCGATGGCAGCGGTGCTCGTGTTCGCGGGCGCAAGAACTCCAGCACGGACGACGGTTGCGGGCTTGCTTGCGGCGATGTCCGCGGCGGCGAGCCCTGTCGCTGGAGCGTTGCTCGCGCTGGCGGCGGCGAGCGAGTCGCTGTGGCAGCGCTCGCCGCGCTCGTTGCTCGCGCTTGGGGTGCCCGCGGTGTTCGTGGTGCTCGCGCTCGCGGCGCTGTTTCCCGAGGGCGGGACCGAGCCGTACCCGACGGTGTCGTTCCTCGCGACCGCTCTCGTCGTTGTTGCGTTCGCGGCTGCGCTGCCTAGGGGAGAGGGGAGGCTGCGGCTCGGGGCGGGGGTCTACCTGCTGGTGAGTGTCGTCCTGCTGCTCGTGCCTACGCCGGTGGGCAGCAACGTCGAGCGCTACGGGGTGCTGCTCGCGGGGCCGCTTTTGATCTGCGCGGTTGTGGGCGCTCGCGAGAGGGGGGTGCCGCGGTCGGCGGTGGCCCGTGCGCTAGCGGCTGTTGCCTTCGGGCTGTGGGCCGTGTGGGCGGGGTGGGGTCCGGTGCGCGAGACGCTCGCCGTCGCCTCAGATCCTTCGACGAACGGCGCGTTCTACGCGCCGGTCGAGCGTTTCCTCGCATCGCACGCGCGGGGCGGTCCGGTGCGGATCGAGGTGCCGCTGACTCGCACGCATTGGGAGACCGCGGAGCTTGCGCCCCGCGTGTCGCTCGCGCGCGGGTGGGAGAAGCAGTTGGACGAGCGCTATGACGGCGTGCTGCTTTCCTCGGCGCTGAGCCCCGCGAACTACGAGCACTGGCTGCGCGAGCAGGCCGTGTCCTACGTCGCGTTGCCGAGCGTCAAGCTCGACCCGTCAAGCGCACGCGAGGGGGATCTGATCCGCGCGGGGTTGCCCTACTTGCGGCTCGTCTACTTCAGTCGCCACTGGCGGATCTACGCGGTGCGGGCGCCGACGCCGATCGCCGTCGGCCCCGGCCGGTTGACGTTGCTCGGGCACGAATCGTTCGGGCTCACGGCCGACGCGCCGGGTGGCTTTTTCGTGCGCGTGCGCTGGACGCCCTACTGGCGAGTGGTGCGGGGCAACGGTTGTGTCTCGCGCGCGGCGGGCGGCTGGACGCGGGTGCGGGCGCGCCGGCCCGGGCCACTGCTCGTGCGGGCCGACTTCTCGTTCAGCCGTGCTTTTTCTTCTTCGGGTGAGGCTTGCGCGTCGGGGTAGCTGGCTTCGTGGTTTTGTGGCGCGGAGTCAGGGCATAGAGGCCCGTGAGTCCGGTCAAATAAATATTCTTCCCATCGGAGATCACGGGGTCAAAGGACCCGGAATCGAACTCGAATTGCACCCTCCCGGTCGAGATCCCGAGGCCGTAAGTGCGGTGCGTGCCGAGGTCCGCGAAGTAGACCGTGCGGCCCACGATCGTGGGCGAGCCCGAGATCTTGCCGTGGGCGTTGTACTTCCAGGAGACGTGGCCCGAGCGGGCGTTCAGCGCACGGAACGTGCCGTCGTAGGAGCCAATGTAGATCGTGGGGCCAAGGCCGGGGGCGTTTGTGACCGCGGGGGAGGAGTAGACATACGCGCCGGTCTGCACCGCCCAGTCAAGCTTGCCCGAGGACGCGTCGTAGGCGTAGACGCGGCCGTCGGTGTTGCCGAGGAAGATGCGGCCGTAGTCCGCGGCGGGGGTCGAGTAGAACGTGCCGCTGCCGAGCAGCGCGCCTTCTGAGCCGCTGATCCAGAAGCGATGTCCCGTGCGCTCGCCGATCGCTTGCACGTGGCCGGAGTAGTCGCCGAAATAGAGGATCCCGTTTTGCAGCGTGGGACTCGCCTTTACTGCGCCCGCGGCCTTATAGCTCCAGACCAGGTTGCCGTTCAGCGCGTTCAGCGCATAGACCCGACCACTTTCGGTGCCGAAGATCACCTTGCCGTGGTCGACCATCGGCGAGGACTCGCTGCGGCTCGGCAGGTTGCGGTACCACTCCACGACGCCTGTGTCGTAGTCGAGCGCCCAGATCCGACCTTTGCCGCCACGGGGGTTCTTCAGGACCGTCACGTACACGAGCTTGCCCGCGACCGCGGGGGTCGAGGCCGAAAGCTGACCCACCTTCCGGGTCCAGATCGTGTGGCCTGTCTTCTTGCTGATCGCTCGCAGCCAGCCGTTGTCGCCGAGCTGGAAGATGTAGTCCCCCCGCATCACCGGGGGGAACTCCAGCAGCGTCTTCGCGTTGTTCACCCACAGCCGTTCGAACGGGGCGTGCAGGCTCGCGGGCGCGGGGAAAAAGCGCGTGTGTTCCTTGTCGTAGCCGTACAGCGGCCATTCGAATTCCTTTTCCGGCTTCTTCGGGAGCGCCGGCGTGGGCGTGGGGATGAAGCGGGCGTGGGGGTGGTAGATGCTGCCCGTGCGGTTTTTCTCATAGAGCCAGCCCGCGAGGGCGATCGCCGCGAGCAACAGGAGGAAGCCGCCCGCGGTGAGCAGGCGCGCACGTTTCGAACGGGGGATCAGTCGCCGGAGGCGGTCCTTCATCGCGGCCTACGCCGCCCTCAGGCAGCGAGCTTGCGGGAACCGGAGGAGGCGCGCTGGGCGAACGATGTCGGAGAGCTTGCCAGGGTGGCGGGCTGCGGCGTCGCATGCGCCGACGTCCGGGCGGCTTCGGCGGTCGCACGGCGCAGAGCCCGTCGGGAGCGTGCGATCGAGCGGCTCTGCCTGGAACGGCGGGGCGTAGCGACCTGCGCCGGAGAGCGACGCGCGACGCGGCCGAGCAGGCGGGCGGCGGTCAGGGCGATCAACCAGATGGAAGCGGCCGCAAGCGGTGGCAGCGAGAGCCCAGAGACGAGCGCGAGCACGTCATGACTGCCGCCTAGCGACCAGTTCCACAAGAAGTAGTCGCCGACGGTGAGCCCGGTGACTATGGCCAGAGGCCTGTGGGACACGAGAAATAAGTTAGAGCGGTCTTGGGACGGAACGCTCGCTCCTAGACCTATGATCGGGCGTCAGTGTCAACGTCTGGGCTGCCGGGCGGTGACGTCCGACCGACCGGATTGGTTCTCGGGCCGGCGGCGAGCTGACTCTTATGCTCGGTGTCGACCAGTTGGTCTGACCAACATCGGTTGTGTCGCTCGCCGCCGCCC
>DATJOE010000257.1:0-4262 GCA_035507305.1 Solirubrobacteraceae bacterium
CGGCAACTCTACCAAGGGCGAAATCGCGATGGGGCATACCCTATTCGCCGTCGCCTGCGATGCCCCTACTCGGTTCGCCTCGCCTGCTGCGTTGTGCCATGGCCACGGCCGCGACGCACGGGGTCTCGGGCCCGCCACCCAGAGCGCAGCGGCCGCTCCCGACGGGCATCGAGCGCACTTCTATCGTCGCCTTCTGTTGCGCCCTGATTCGAGTGATGGCGACCAGCCACTGGGCGTGTCGACGGCGTTCGGAGTCATCGCCGTAGTGGCCGTCGTTCTCACGGACGTTTCTGTCGGCCGCGCAACGAGCATGTCGGGCGCTAACGCGTCTCGGCAATCAGCGGTCCGGTCGTGGTTATCGCTAAACAGCAGCAAGGGCGGGGGCGAGCTCCTCCGCGGTCGTCTCCACAGTCTCAGGAACTGTGACCGCAAGGCGCCCATCTCGCTCCAATACGTGTCGTGCACCGAGCACCGTCAAGCCGACGACGCGGCTGGTTCCGGGCGCGTAGCGAACGACGTGGCCCTCTGGCGTCTCCTCGCCCTCCGCTGGCTGGGGCACACCGACGTGCAGGTAGAGCACGTCGTTGTCGGCGTCGTAGTCGGCGTGATCAAAACTCAGCGGCCCGATCGTGATTTCTACGCGCTCCATGACTTGGGGTCCTTCCGGTTGGCGAACGCGGAGACGATCCGCGCTGGCGTCTGCTCATAGCTTACGACGACCAGCAGCCACTGACTCGGGCCGGCGCCTCGCACGTAGTATCGAGTGCGTTGCCCGAACACGGGGTCAGCCGCAACGTGATCGGGTGTGTTCGTGGCTCCCAAGACGGCCGCCATGTGCGCGGTCATCTCTGGGTGGTCGCGGACGATCTTCTCGCGCCAGACAGCATCGAGCAGAACGACCCGCTTGCCGTCGGGGTCAGTCGTCTCGCCTGCGAGGTCGTCGGCAACCACGACTGCTCAGCATGGCCGTCGGCCCGGATGCAACGCACGGCCGTCGAGTCTTCGCCATTGACGCGCCAATCCGGTCGCTGACCTCGTTCAGCGTCCGAGCCGAGACAGAGCCACAGCCGCGACCCAGTTCGGGGCGGGCGTGCCGTCCTCCAGCTTCCGCCACTCCGGCGGCAACGGATACATCTCGTTCCGCACCTCATCGAGAGCGCCCGGATCGATCAAGCGCCGGCCGTGTGTCGTCTCCGCCCGCAGACGACCCTCTCGTATCCAGCGGCGCACGGTCCCAGGACTCCTCCCCACCCGCTGCGCCGCTTGGGCAACCGTGAGCATGGATCGATCGTCCGCCCGCGCCCCGGCGAAGCTGCGTGGGTGGGCGCCGAGCGGCACTCCGGCAAACGGCGCGACGAGCACAACGAAATGGCAGCCCTGCCACTATCGCCCCGAATCGCCCACAAATCGGGGCGATCAAAACACAGCCGCCAGCGCCGGCTTCATCCCGAGATCCCAACTCCCATGCGGGATCCGGCCCCAACGATCCCCTCTCGGCGCTCGCCTCCGGAGCGAGAGGCCGCAAGTTCGAATCTTGCCGGGCGCGTGTTCGGAATCCGCTTGGTGGACCTGATTCGGGGGTCAGGCGGGGTTGGCGTCGGAGGCGGCAGGCCGGTCGGTCGAGCGGCCGTCTGCCGCTTTCTGCCAATTCCGGCCATCGACAAGGGCGCGGAGCGCCTGCTGCTCGTCCTGGTCAGACCGACGACCCGGCTAGTTCCAGGCGCGTAGCGCACGACGTGGGCCCTCCGGCGTCTCCTCACCCTCGCCCACCTGCGGCTCGCCGACATGCAGGTACAGCACGTCGCTGTCGGCGTCGTAGTCGGCGTGATCGAAGGTCAGCGGGCCGATCGTGATGCTTACGCGCTGCATGACCATTGAGCGACCACCTACCGATCTTTCCCTCGGCTGCCTTCCTACGCAGGCAGCAACTCGTCGAGCGACTTCGGCTCGAAGTAGCTGGAGTGTGTGAGCTTGATGGTCTCCAGCGAGTCGGCGCCGAGCAGCACGACATCAAGGTCTCGACGCCCACGCGTCTTCTGCTCGGCCTCCTGGTAGGCGTGCTGCGCAGCCTCGTAGTCCGTACCGAACTCGACGACAGTCGTCTCCTCGCGCGCAACGTCGCGAGTCACGAGGAAGTGCTTGATGTCGTCGTCTGGGCTCATCTGGATCAGGCTGGGGGCGGTGTGCGTATCGTCAATGATGGCAGGCTCCTCAAACCCTCACGCAGCTCGTCGGGCGAAAGCTTCGCTCTGTCGAAGCGAGCGATCAGCTCGCCCATCGCCACGAAGACGGTGCCAAGGCGCTCGTCCCCTGCGCCGAACTTGAGATCTAGACCAAGCTGTCGCCCGGTCTCCTCCACCTGGTTTGCCCACACGTCCTGGCCGATCGTTCGGAGTTGGACCTCTATCGGGAAGCCCATACGCCTCACGATCAAGTGCAGAGCCCGATATCCGCTGCTCTTGGGCTGCGCGATGTAGTCCCGCTCCCTCGGACCGATCGAAGCGCGCTCGCTCAGCCCACGCTCTTGCCAAATCTCAGTCCCCACGAACGTCGGTTCCCTGCCCAGACGATCGGGCGCGTCACTGACTCCCGAGACTATGGGTACGACGGTCGGGCCGCAGGGCGGCCACGGCCACCTGCCCGGCGCGTTGTAGCGGTCGGCGCGGCGAAGATCGGGGCGGCAGCAACATGATCGGGCTTGGTCACGTCCCGTAGGCCATCTGCCATATGCGTGGCGATCTTTACCCCCGCTACAGCCCTGCCCGCTCGAGCAGCTCCCAGGCCGCCACCTCGAGCCCGGCGGCGACCTTGGACAGCGTCTCGACGGTGACGTTGAACTCGCCGCGCTCGATGGCGCCGTAGTAGGAGCGGTCGAGGCCGGCCTTCAGGGCGAAGGATTCCTGGGTGTGGCCGCGGGCCTTGCGGGTCTCGCGGACGGCCCTGCCGAGAGCGATGTTGGTCGGCGTCTTGACGCGCGCCATCTACCCAGCCTGTCCGATTGACGAGATTAGTTCCACCACATAGAGTTCCACCGCATATAGTTCCCATTCCTTCTCGTGCACCGGGTGCGGAGCCGCAAAGGAGACCATGCAACGCCCATCCAACCAGACCGGCGAGCATCCCGAGCGCCTGGTCGCGATCGAACTGCTGGGACGGCCGCGGGGCCGTGACCGCGAGCGCATGTACCGCACGCTGCGCGAGCTCTCTCACGAGACGATCGACGAGGCGATCGCGAGCCTCGAGCAGGCGGGCGTGCTGGTGACGGCGGGGCGTACGGTGAAGGCGTCGAGCGCGCTGGCGCGGCTCGAGCGGCTGAACCTGATCGCGGTGTGAGCGTGACGCGAGCCGCGAGCGAAGCCGAGCGCAAGGCGATGGAGCGGCTGGTCCGGGCCGAGCGCGCCGCCTGCGAGGCGCGCGAGCAGCTGCTCGCGGTGATCCGCCGCGAAGCGCTGCGCGAGCGCACCGTGCAACAGGCGCGCAGCTCCCCTCCCGATGGCCGGCAGCCGGCCGCCTGAGACGGCCGGCGCGGCGGCGCGCGCTGCGGGCGATAGCTGCTACTGATCTCCGCGTGACCGCGCAGCTCGACCGCAGCGCCTCGACGGAGGCCACACGCGCCGGGCGCGCGCGCTCGTTCGCGCGCGTGGCCGGGCGCGCGAACGTGCGACGCTGCGGGGCGCTGCTGAGCGCCTACGCGGTGAGCGCCCGCCCATGATCCCGGCCTTCATTCCCAGCCCCCCGAGCAACGGCTTCTACGTCGGCCCGCTGTTCGTGCACTTCTACGGGCTCGCCTACGTGTTCGCGGTGCTCGGCGCGGTGACCGTCACCCGCCGGCGCTGGGAGGCCCTCGGCGGCAGCCGCCAGCTCGTCTACGACGTGGCGCTGTGGGGCTTCCCCGCGGGCGTGATCGGCGGGCGCCTGTACTTCCTCGCGACCAGCTGGAACGAAGTGCCGCCGCACTGGTGGGGACCGTTCGCGGTGTGGAAGGGAGGGCTCGGCATCTGGGGCGGGATCGCGCTGGGGGCCGCGGCCGGCATCGTCGTGCTGCGCCGCCGCGGCGCCAACGTGGCGATGTTCATGGACGCGGCCGCGCCGGGCCTGCTGGTGGCGCAGGCGATCGGACGCATCGGCAACTACTTCAACCAGGAGCTGTTCGGGCTGCCGAGCAAGCTGCCGTGGGCGCTGGAAATCACCGCCGCGCACCGCCCCGCCGCATATGCGCAGTACGCCACCTTCCAGCCCACCTTCCTGTACGAGCTGATCTG
>DATJOE010000258.1:0-5162 GCA_035507305.1 Solirubrobacteraceae bacterium
ATGCACGCCGGCGCATCCTCGCGTTCTTCGAAGCGCACTTGAAGCCGTAGAGGGGACGAGATCGCCCGCTAGACGGTCGAGGTGGACGCAGCGAAGTCCCGGCACCCGGCAGCGCAGACACCTGCTCCCGCGATGTCTCGAGCATCCGGCCGCTGCTCGCGGCCGACCTCCCTGCGCGGCAAGCGCGACCGCCGGTGACGTCGCTCTGCCGAACGAGCTCCCGACGGCCGCTGACGCGCCCTATCCGCCGCGCAAACCGGGTCTTTCGCCGACGCGCGACCGATGCCGGTGCCTTCACAAAAGCGGGTCTCTTCGGGAGCGGACCTAGGCCTCGCCGTGGTCATTTCTCCCTGGTCGCCTCGGCGAGTTCGAAGAGTACGTTCGGTTCGTCACCCACGACCCAGCCGTCGTGACCCGGATCGATGATGGCGATGTCGCCGGGTCCGAACTCCAGCTCGGTCCCGTCGTCCATACGGATGCGCTGGCGGCCGGCGACGAAGATCTTGACGTGACGTCGCTGGCAACTCTCTCCACCAACGGTTGGCCTGACGTGGGATGACCATCGCCAACCCGGTTCGAGAGTCTCCCGGGCGAACGTCAAGCCGCCAATCGTCACGGAATCAATCTTTGCCTTCTCCGGTGTTCTTGTCTCGTCGGGGGAGTCGAAGCTCTTTCCTTCGAGCCGTGGCATTTCTATCTCCTTTCTTGGTAGGAGGGCGTCGGAGCGCCTCCCAGCGCGGGCTTCGGGTTGTGATCAGCTGTGCTTGGCGTAGTTGCTGGCGCCGTACCAGTCGATGACCACGACGGGTTCGTCGCCGACGACCCAGGCGTCGTGGCCGCTGGGCAGCGAGGTGATCTCGCCGGGGCCGGCGACGAACTCGGTGCCGTCGTCCATCCGGATCGCGAGCTGGCCGCTGACGTGGTATTGGAAGTGCGGCGCCTCGCAGCTCTGGGTTCCCGCGATCGGTTGGACGTCATTGGACCAGCGCCAGCCCGGCTCGAACACGAATCTGCCGACCTCGCCGCCGCCGACCTTGAGGATCTCGGCGCGGCCGTTCGGAAACTGGCGCGTCTCGTCGGGGTGCTGGAACCCCTTGTGCTCGGTCTCGTGGGCGGTGTCTGTAGTTGCCATTTGGGCCTCCTTCCTGGACTGCGGGGCGGCCTCGTTCGATTGTTCGGTGATGCTCGCCGGCGTCCGTAGAGCACTCGTCAAGCCTTCCGTCAATCCACCGTCAAAACAGCGAGGCGCGGTCGCGAGTCGGGTTAGGCTCTCCGCGGTGTTTGTTCGCGTACTGGGAGCGATGGAGGTCGAGGTCGAGGGGGAGCAGGTCGCTCTGCCGCCGGGAAAGCCGCGCAGCCTGTTCGCATGGCTGGCGCTCCATCCTGGCCTTCAGCCGCGCCGCGAAGTCGCAGGGCGGCTCTGGCCCGAAGTGCTCGACTCCAGCGCGCGCGGCAGCCTTCGCAGCGCCCTCTGGGCGTTGCGGTCCGCGCTTGGCCAGGCAGCCTCCCAGCTCGAGGCGACGCGTGACCGAGTCGGGCTCGCAGTCGAGGTGCGAACCGATCTCGAAGAGTTCCGGCGGCGGGTCGCCGAAGGCGACCGGGTCGGCGCTGTCGATCTCTGTCGCGGCCGACTCCTGGGCGATCTCGACGACGAGTGGGTGCTCCAGGCGCGCGCGGAGTACGAGCGCGAGCTGAGCGGCGTGCTCGCCGAGCTGGCTGCCGAGGCCGACTCGGACGAGGATCGCGTCGCTGCGGTCCGCTGGGCCCGACGGCGCGTGGCGATCGATCCGCTCTCCGAGGAGGCCGTGCGCGAGCTGATGCTCATGCTCGCCGCGACCGGTGACCGGGCGGGTGTGCTGAGCACCTACGACCAGCTTCGAGCGCGGTTTCGCAGCCAGCTCGGGATCAGCCCGTCCGGCGAGACGCGGGCTCTGGCTCGTGACCTCGGCAGACCGGACGCGCCTGAAGCGCGGCTGGAGGTCGCCCGGGTCGAGGCGAGCGATGATGCGATGCCGCTCGGTGACGGTCACCCGTTCACGGGCCGGATCGCCGAGCTCGAGGCGCTGGTCGAGGTCTGGCGTCAGGCCAGAGGCGGCCATGGCGGCGTCGCCGCTCTCGCGGGAGAGGGAGGGATCGGCAAGACCCGCATCGCCGCGAAGCTGATCGAGACGGCGAGGGCTGAGGGGGCCGCGGTCGCGTGGTGCGCGGGCCTGGATCTTGGTGGAGGGGCGCCATTTGGACTTTGGGCCGAGCTCCTGCGCGGAATGGTCCGCGTCCACGGAACGCCGCCGGATGAGCTGCCCTGGGTCACCGACCTCGCTCGGCTCTCACCTGAGCTCGAGGCCGCATTGGACCCGGCGCCCCCGTCCCGCCATTCTTCATCGCCCCAGCTCGAGCGGGTGCGGCTGTTCGAGGCCATGGTGGCGATGCTCGAATGGGCGGCCCGCCGCCGGCCCTGCCTGCTCCTGTTCGAGGACATACACACCGCCGATCCGGCCAGCCTCGAGCTGATCGGTTACGTCGCGCGACGGCTCCCGCGGCTTCGGATGCTGATCGTGCTGACGCGGCGCGATCTTCCCGCTCGCCCCGACGTGGATTCGCTGCTTCACCGGCTGCCGCAGCGCGGGATACCGGTCTGCGACATCGAACTCGCGCGCTTGGCCCCGGAGGACGTGCGCAACCTCGTTCGCACCGCGGCGCGTCTCGAACCCGACCGACTCGAGCGGGTCGTGGCGCTCGCCGATGGCAACCCGTTACTCGCGCTCGAGGCGGCGCGCGCGATCGCCGCTGGCCGTGGGGACCCGGCTACGGGCCTGCGCGGCGTGGTCCGAGCCGCCGGGGCGGACCTCACCGGCGACGCGCGGCTCCTCGCAGAACTCGTTTCGGCCGCAGGGCGCGAGATTGAGCCCGCCGAGCTAGAGCGGCTGCCCGTGAACGATCCTGCCGGCGCGGCCAGCGCTGCGATCGAGACGGGCCTGCTCGTCTCGCGCTCGCGACGCCTCGCCTTCCGGCACGCGCTGTTGCGAGAGGCCTTCTATGCCCAGATCCCTGAGCCGAGGCGCGCGGAGCTGCACGAGCGCTTGGCCGCCGTGCTCGCCGAGCAGGGCTCCTCGCGCCGGGCGGCCGAGGCGGCTCGGCACCTCCTGCTGGCCGGGCGCGAGGAGGCGGCGGTCGGCCAGCTCGAGCGCGCGGCCGAGGATGCGCGCTCGGTGGCCGCGTACGCCGAGGCTGCCGAATTCCTCGAGCAGGCGGCGCGGATCGCGCCACAACGCGCGTCGCTGCTCGAAGAGCTGGCCGAGGTCGAGGCGTGGCGCGGCCGGCGCGACGCGGCGCTCGCCGCGTTCGAGCGGGCGGAAGTGGCGCTCGCGAACGCCGACCCATGTGCCCAGGCGCTCGCGTGGATCAGGCGGGGCCGCTGGCTGCGGGGCGCGCTCTGCTACCCAAGCGAGTCGCGGGCGGCCTATATCCAGGGACTCGAGCACCTCGATGCGTCGACAGATCCCATGCCCGGGGTGCGCTCCGAGGCGCTCGCCGGCCTGGCGTGGGCCGAGGCCGTAGCCGGCAGTCCGAGGCGCTCGCAGGAGCTGCTCGACCTCCTCGACGAGGACCCCGATCCCGACCGGGACGCCGCGCTCGATCGCGAGGTCGCTCGCGGCCACCTGCTGATCCGCACCGGACGCTTCACCGACAGCTATCGCCCGTTCACACGCGCGGCGGAGCTCGCCCGCGAGCGTGGCCGCCCGGACATGTCGTACGCGTGTCTGATCAACGCCTCGGTCAGCGCCGCCTGCACCGGCGAGTTCGAACGCTCGCTCGCCTTCGCGGACCAGTGCCGAGCGATCGTGCACCAGGCCGGTCTCGTGCCGCTCGAGGCGAATGCGCTCGCCGCTCGCTGCCACATCCTGGTGCGCCTCGGTCGGTTGGAGGAGGCCAACGCCAGTGCGGCGGCCGAGGCCGCGCTGGCCGAGCGGCTCGACGACCCCGCGCTGGCTGCGATGGCGGACCACGACCGGGGGATGGCCAACCACGCCGCCGGCGACCACGAGCACGCCGTGACGCGGCTAGCTGCGGCGCTCGAGCGCGATCCCCCTGTGAGCAGACCCCTGGCACGGCTCGCACGAGCCGAATCGCTCGTCGCGCTGGATCGCCTCAAGGAAGCGGAGGACGAGCTCGACGCGACGGCGCTCGAGCCGCTTGGGCCGGGCGATTTCCCCGACACCCTGGTTGCGCGCCTCACACGCTTGCAGGGCCTGATCGCACTCGCGCGAGGCGACCACCCGATGGCAGCCAAGCGCCTCGAGGAGGCGGCGCGCACCTGGCAACGGCGAGCCGCGGCAGAACAGCCCGGGGATCGCTACATGGCGGTGCTGACCGACTTCGGGCGGCCGCCCGTCGTCGGTCTAATCGAGCCTCGCCGCGAGCTCGAGCGAGTGGAAGCCGAGCTTGCGGCCCTCCGAGAGACACAACCGACCACCGCATAGGAGAACGAGATGCTCGAGTTCGAAGACAGCGCCCGCAGCGAAGCGCCCCCGCGGGAGGTCTGGAAGATCCTCTACGACCCCGCACGGTTCGCCGAATGGTGGGAAGGGATGAAGACAACATCGGTCGGCGACGGCGAGTTCACCCTCCAGCACGTCGACTTCCCCGAGCTGCAGATTCCCAACCGCCTCGACGTGCGGGACGTGGGATCCGCAGTCGTGATCTCCTGCCTGCTGCACGACTTCGTCTACGACTGGCGACTCGAGCCGCTCGACGGGGGCCAGGCGACGCGAATCTCGGTCCACGTAGCAATTCCCGACGAGAAGGTCGAGCAGTTCGAGGAATTCCAGCGGGCGATGATGGGCGCTTCAGTGCGGCGGCTTGCCGAGGTCGCCGCCGAGTCCCATCAGGCCGCCTAGAACCCAGAACCCCATGCTTCGACGACCACCGGGAGCGGGCAATCGCACCGTCGGCGGCACTCCGATCTGCGACCGCAGAGGTAGCGCGTCGACCGAATAGCAGGGCATCGTCGCCATGGTGCACGGGCCCTGATTCGCCAAACTCGAGACACGGCGCGTCGTCGACCATCCAGCCGTTGTTCCGACAAGCGCGGAATTCTGCTTTGACAAGAACTCGGGTGCGACGCCGGCGCCGGCTCCGCGGTCGCGAAGGTGCTTGCCGAC
>DATJOE010000259.1:0-4005 GCA_035507305.1 Solirubrobacteraceae bacterium
CGCGGAGGTGTTGAGGTCGACGAACCGGAGCTTTCCACGCGTAGCGCCATTCTGGAGCCAGTGAATCGCCAGCGCACAGCAGAACTGCTCGATGTACCACCAGCCGCGCCCCGGCCTATGGTCGGCAATCGCCCAGTTGTAGTCGTTCGCGCTGTTAGCGCAGCACCAGAGGTAGGGGTTGGGCTGCAGCGAGGGGGCGATCTCGAGGTCCTTGCGGGCTGGGAGGACGTCGGCCGGGGCCGCGGGGGAGACCGCGGGCCGAGCGCGCCGACGTGGGGCTGGAAGCGTGAGGGGCTGCGAGCCGCCTTCGCGTGGGTGGGCGATCATCTCCGGTTCCGGGAGCTCGGCCGACTCGACGGCGCGCGCCGGGAGCGGGCCGGGTCGATCGCCCTTGAACATCCTCTCGTACCGGACCGCGATCGCGCGGGCGAGCGCCATCTCGCGCGAGGTGTCGTCCGGGTGCGGCCACGGCGGCCCGGCGATGGCGGAGATGTCGTCGTGCGCGTGCGCCCGTGGAGTGAGCATGCGCTGCTTGCACGAGGCGAAGAAGTCGGCGTAGCGGTCGAGCGCCGTGTCGTCCTCGAGCCCGGGGTTTAGGCGGGTCTTGGACCCCGCGATCGTGGTGAGGTTTGTGGTGGCGAACCCAAAGCTCGGTCGCTCGGTGAGCGCGACGCCGGCGGTCGGGGCCCACCGCCTGAAGTAGTCGATGAAGGAGTTGCCCGGGTTCGGGGAGGCGTTGTCGGGCAGCGCTTCGGTCTCGGGGAACTGGATGTCGAGGAAGAAGTTGTTTGGGTCGCTCGTTTGCCCGATACAGAGCGGGCCCTTCTGATCGCCCAGGCCCTTGGCCATCAGCTTGCGGTAGAGCGCGGCGGTGTTCTCGATGAGCGCGCGGCGGTAGTCGTCTCCTGCCTTGGACCCGAACTGGGCCAGGTGGGCCAAGCCCTGGTGAGCGAGCCCGGTGACCTGGTCGTCGGCGGCCTTCATGCGAGTGTCGAACTGTGCGTACGCGCGGGCGTTGTTGATGGTGATCGTGTAGCCGCCGTAGTAGTTGTCCATCCCGAGCATGTCGAACTTCTGCGCGCTGCGGTAAAGCACCACGTTGAGCTCGCCGCGGTCGATCCGGTCTTTGAAGTGCTCGAGGAACGCGCGCACATCGCGCGAGCGCAGGAAGTCCACCGTGCAGTCGATCGCGACCGTGAACCGATCGGCTACCAGCCCGAGACGGAACAGCTCGTCCACCTGGTGCACAACGTTCTCGAGTTGGTACTCATTGCGCTCCACCGAGATGTTGTGGTGAAAGTCGCAGATGAAGATGTCCACCGGCGCCGGGGGCGGCTGGCCCCCCTCGAAGTGCTCGGCCTTCATTGGGTCGTGGCCCACCTTGTAGCCGTCGAGAACGCTCACCAGGTGGGCGCGCGAGTGCTCGGCGGCGCCCGCGGATTCGTAGTAATTGTCCTTGAGGACGAGCATGCTCAGCGACGTGCGGCCACCCGCCGCGGCCTGGGCCTCGACGCCGGAGATGATGCTCGCGAGGCTGTGCATCGAGGAGGCCTTGTGCTGGACGCTCGCGTCGAGGTCGTCGGGCAGCGTGGGGCGCGCGCGATCGCGCTTCACCGAGGGGTCCTTGAATGGCTCGCGCAGCGCCCCGACGATCCCCTTCGCAAACGCGGTTCCCTGAGAGTGGGGCTCGACGATGCCCAGGATCAGCTGGAGCTGGTCGTGGATCGTCTCGATGCAGTCCATAAAGCGAGGCATCTCGCCGGCGACGGTGATCGCTTTCGCCATCGCTCCGAGCGCGCGCACGTAGACCGCCTGCAGGACCTGGGTGATCCCACGCTTCGCGAACGTCTTGTCCACGCCGCCGAGAGGTCCTTTGACGTCCGCCAGGCCGTCGAGCAGCCCGCACGTCGCCTCCGGGTAGAAGCGCAGGTACGCCGGCGCCGGCTTTCCGCCGGCCAACCCCTTGGTCGACAGGCCGCGGAACGACTTGTACACGTTGGTGCCTAGGAAGCCGGCGAGGTCCATGCGTGCCTTGTGCGCGGCGACGAGTCGCTCCTCCGCGGACCCTCCTTCCCCCGTAACCGCACGGGCCCATGCGCCCGCCGTGGCAAGCTCGACCTCGACCGCGCGCCCTCGCTTGAGGAGTTCCGCGGTCGGCATCTGTCCGAGCAGCGCCTGTCGCGTCGCGCTCGGGTCCAGACGAGCGCCGCTCTCGACAATGGCGGTGGTAAGCGTCCCTGGCGCGTGCGCCTTGCGCGTGCGAAAGTGCTTACGCTCGGCCTCGTCGACGTACTTCCGTACGTCCCTGCTCCCGAAGGCGTCGGGCTTGCCCAGGCCCTCGAGCAGCTTGGGAATCAGGACGAGCCGAACGCCGTCGTGCTCGGTGAACACCACCAGCTGGAGGCGATTGAGGATCGCGGCGGCCACCTGCTTGCTCGTGGCCTTGCGCCGGCGCTTCTTGGTATTGCTGACGTGTTCGTCGGCCTCCTCCAGCAGCGCGTTCTGGAGCGGCACGGCCACCTTCGCCTGCAGTTCCTTCGGCGTGGCGCTCGCGGCGACGTACAACAACGAGGCGTCGAGCACGAACGTGTGCGTCGGAGCGATGCCGGCTTTGAGGTTGGCGAGCAGCGCCCGCACGGCCCGCCTGAAGTCGGACACGCTGGCGATCACGGTGTTGACCTTCTTGTTTGGCTTCGCGGTGGTGTCCCGCACCGAGTAGACCGGCATCTCCCGGTGGAGCACTTCGCCGAAGTGGGCGTCGCCGATCGGCTCGATCTGCTCGCCGCTCAGCCCGGCCTTGCCCGCAATCGCGACACGCAGTTCGCTCAGCGCCTGGCTTCCGCCCTCCGCGCTGCGGTGATATCGGCCCTGCTGGAAGATCGGCGAGGCCTGCATTCCCAGCGGCACCTCGTGCGGCGTCGCCCCCGTCTGCAGCTCGGCCCCTTTCGCGAAGGACTGGGTCATCGCGAGCGCGAGCCGGCGCTTCGTGTCCTCGAGCCGTTTCGTGTCCTCGCCCTCGGCCTGAAGCTCGAGCGCGCGCGCGTCTAGTTCATGGTAGGCCTCCATGAGCACAGCCTGGTCGAGGTACCACTGCTCGAAGCTGGGGTCGTAGCGGTCGCGCTCATGCCGGTTGCCGGTGACGTTGAGCAGGCGGTGAGCATCCGCGTAGTCCGCGGTGGCGTCGTACGGCGCGCCCAGACGCTGCACGCGGATGTCGCTCACGCGGACGAACCCCAGCCCTTGCTGCCAGCTCTGGATCATTGTTTTGGGCCCCGCTTGCACCGCAGCCGGATCCTCGGTGCGCACGAACGCGAACTTGGCGTCTTGCATCGTGCGGCGAGCCTCGGCGAGCTCGCTACCGCGCGCGATCGTGTTCGTCGTTGGTGTAAACCCCCCGCCGTTCCATTCGTAGACGGTGATCGGCGCTTTGCCGAGTCCGCGCCCCACGGTCCCGACGCTGCGCTGCAACAGCGCCCGCGCGACAGCGCCGTTGCCCGCACCGGACTGAAGCGCCAGCACGGTCGCCGCCGCTCCTCGGGCCACGCGGGCGTGCCCCTGCCCGCCAGGCGAAGGCACGTAGCCCTTGCTCCGAGTCGCGCGCCGTTCAGAATCGTCGTCGCGAGCCTTCATCCCCTCGCAGCCCTGGTCGAACGTCACGAGTATCACGCACCCCGTCGTGAGCGGCAAGGCAGATCGGGCTGCCCGAATGGGCAACGAGTCACTGGCCGGCGCGGGTGCGTGCTCGATGACTTCCGCTCCCGGGCCGCTCGAGTGCTGCGGGTCAGGGCTGGTCGCCGACGAGAGCGATTGCGCGCGTCTCGGGAACTCCCAGCATCAGCAGGCTCGTGATCGTCGCTGATCGGAGGCCGAGGGTCCCGTTCGACCGGTCGCTGTCGGCGATGGCGAACACGGCGCCGTAGGCAAGCTGGCTCAGAATGCCTGCCGGCAGGTGCTGTGCGAACACGTGGCTGTCCTGGCCCCGTTTCACGAGGTCGGCGAGGAGCT
>DATJOE010000260.1:0-32169 GCA_035507305.1 Solirubrobacteraceae bacterium
GACGCCGATCTTGGCATCCAGGCGCGCCCGCGCGCCCGCGGCGAGCGCTTCGGCGACCTCCTGGGAGACGGCGCCGTGGCGCTCGATCAGCGCGCGATCCACGCCCGCGAGCGTGACCTTCGCCTCGTTGCTGTAGACGACCAGGCCACCGAGCACGTACTCGGAGGATCCAGGGCGCTCGGTCAGGCGCGCCGCGAGCAGCCCGCCCGTGCACGACTCGGCCGTCGCGATCGTGTGTCCTTCGCCGAGCATCTGCGCGACCAGGTCGTCGATCGTGCTGCCGTCCCTCGAGAACAGCGTGTCGGCGTGGCGTGAGGCGATCAGCGCTTCCAGCGCCGCGTATGCGTCCGCGGCGTCGGGTTCGTAGCGCGTGACCACCTCGATCTCGCCGCGTTTTAGGCAGGTCGTGACCTCCAGGCGGTCGAGCTCGATTCCCTCGCGCTCGGCGACCCGCAGCGTCTCGGCGATCTCGGACTCGGGCATCCCGAACAGGCGCAGCGTCCGCTGCTCGTAGGTCGTCGCCTCGCGCAGCGCGGCTTTCAAGGTCTCTGTCGCGAGCGCCTGCCCCCACATTGGCTGTAGCTCGCGCGGCGGGCCGGGCAGCACGACGATCGTCGGCCCCTCACCCTCCGCGGGAGCGACCACGAGCCCGGGCGCGGTGCCGACGGGCTCAAGCACCGTCGCGCCCGCGGGGACCATCGCCTGCTTGCGAGTGCCGACTTCGATCGCCTTCACATCGAGGTTCGGCCAGCGTTTCGCGAGCGGCGCGACGATCTGCGCGATCCGCGCCTCAAGCGCCTCATCGAGCGTCATCCCCCGACCCTGGAAGCCTCCCACGACCTCGGCGGTCAGGTCGTCGGCCGTGGGTCCGAGCCCACCGCTCGTGACCACGACATCCATCCCCCGTGCAGCCATAAAGCCAAGCGCCTCGCGCATGTCCTCGGGGCGATCGCCGACGATCATGATGTGCGCGAGGTCCACGCCCAGCTCGCGCAGGCGATCCGCTAGCCAGGGACCGTTGCGGTCGCTAACGCGCCCACTCAACACCTCCGTCCCCGTCACCACGATGCCTGCGCGTGCGCTCACACGCCAGACCCTACCGTCAGCTCATTTGCACGTCGGCAGGCTGCCGAGCTTTAGCCGCTTACGACCCGCGCTCGTGATCGAGTAGCCAATCGCCTGACTGGAGGAAGCGACCGGACGTTCATGCCCATCCACGAACATCTTTACCGAGCTGTTGCCGAGCGTGATCAGAAAGCGGCGCGCGTGGTAGGTCGACGTGCTGGTCCCCGCTTGCAGTTCTTCCCCATCGATCCGCTTGCGCCCATTGCCGATCAGGCAGACATAAACCGGCGCGGTAGCGCGCAACGAGAGGGCGACGACCGAACCGTGCGAGCGCGCGCCGTCTGCGCTTCCAGCATGTTTGCCGGTATTCGTCCCGGCCTTTTTTTTCGAAGATTTATTAAGAGAAGAAGAACCCCCCGCGGACTGCTGAGAGGAGGATTTCGATCCCCCGCCCTTGCTGAGCAGCCCGACGATCAAGAGGACGATCACGACCACTACGACGCCGACGATCGCCAGATAGCCGCGCGATGGGCCACCGCCCCCGGAGGAGCGTCCGCCGCCCGCCGAGCGCCCCCGACCCGCGCGGTCCGGGCGCGAGACGATCGGCTCGAGCACCGCGTCGCTCGGGTTCTCGTAGTGCAGGCGGTACTCCTCGACCAGCGCCTTGCCATCGAGGCCCAGCGCTTGCGCGTACGTGCGCAGGAAGCTCTTGACGAAGGTGGGTCCCGGGAGCAGGCCCCACTCCTCGTTCTCCAGCGCCCGCAGGTACTTCGCGCGAATCTTCGTCTTCGCCTCTATCTCCGAGACGTCGATTCGGGCGCGCATACGCGCTTCGCGTAGCGTTTCACCGATCGCGGCCATTTTGTCGCTCTTACGCTAGTCGCTCGGTGGGCCGGCGGCCGACTCGGCGGGCTGCGGCGCGTCGCCCAGCGCCGCGAGCACGCGCGGCAGGTCGGCCTCCGTGATCAACACTTGGCGGGGCTTTGAGCCTTCATAGCCTGAAATCACCCCGCGGCGCTCGAGCATGTCGATCATCCGGCCCGCCCTCGTGTAGCCAAGGCGCAGGCGACGCTGGAGCATCGAGGTCGAGGCCGTCTGCATTTCCGCCACCAGGCGTATCGCGTCGTTCAGCAGCGGGTCCTCGTCCGGGTCAAACTCGTCAGAGCCCGACTCCGGCTCCGCCGGCTCGACCTCCTCCAGTAGCTCCTCGCGCAGCTCTGGTTCGCCCTGTTTGCGCCAGCCCGCCGTCAGTTTCTCGATCTGGCGCTCGTCGATGTAGGCGCCCTGGATCCGCTGCAGGCGCGAGCTGCCCACCGGGCTGAACAGCATGTCGCCCTGACCCAGCAGCGACTCCGCCCCGTTCTGGTCCAGGATCACGCGCGAGTCCGTCTGGCTTGAGACCGCGAACGCGATCCGCGACGGCACGTTCGCCTTGATCATTCCCGTGATCACGTCAACGCGCGGGCTCTGCGTCGCCAGCACCAAGTGGATCCCCACCGCGCGCGCCTTCTGCGCCAAGCGGATGATCGAGTCCTCCACGTCGGCCGGCGCCACCATCATCAGATCCGCGAGCTCGTCGATCACGCAGAGGATGTACGGCAGCGGGGCTTCGCCGCGCTTCTCCCGTGCTTTGTTCAGCTCGGGCAGACCGCGCGTGCGCGCCATCGACATGATCCCGTAGCGGGTCTCCATCTCCTTCACGAGGTTCTGCAGCGCGTTCGCCGCCATCCGCGGGCTCGTTATCACCGGCGTGAGCAGGTGCGGAATCGACTCGTAGTGGTTCAGCTCCACCTGCTTTGGGTCCACCAGCACGAGGCGCACCTCGTGCGGGCTCGCACGCAGCAGCACGCTCGAGAGCATCGCGTTGATCGCCCCCGACTTTCCCGCGCCCGTCGTGCCCGCCACCAACAGGTGGGGCATCTTCGCGAGGTCCGCCCCAATCGCCTTGCCCGCCACGTCCTTGCCCAGCCACACCGTCAGCGGCGACCAGTCCTTCGGCGGCTCCTGGAACACGTCGCCCAGTCGGACGATCTTGCGATTCGCGTTCGGGACCTCGACGCCCACCGCCTGCTTGCCCGGGATCGGCGCCAGAATCCGGATGTCCGTCGCCGCCAGCGCGTAGGCGAGGTCATCCTTCAGCTGCGCCACCTTCGCCACCTTTGTGCCCGGCGCCAGGCGCAGCTCGTAGCGGGTGATGTGCGGTCCCGCCACCGTGCCGATCACCTTCGCCTGTACGCCGAAGTGGCCCAGCGCCTCGACCAAGCTCGTCGCCGTCTGCGCCTGCCCCGCCGTGTCCGGGCGCGTCTGCTCGCCCGTCGAGCGCGTCAGCAGTTTGCTCGCGTCCGGCAGCTTCCACACGAAGTTCGGGTCGTCGGTCACCGCGTCGCGCAGGCGGCCTTGCGGCGTCAGATCGCTCGCGTCGGTCCGTGCCACGCCCGTGACTTCCTCCTCCTCGGGCTCCTCGCCCGCGGGGGGCTCAATCTCGGCCGCCGGAGCTTTCGCCGCGGGCGTCTGCGGCCCTGGGGTGTCCGGCAGCGCGTCGAATGCCGCTCGGTCCGCCTCCGCGCCCTCGGACTCGGCACCGCCTTGAGCCTCCTGCGCGGGACCCTCCACGTGCGTCGCGCGCACGACCAGCTCGTGCGCTTGCGGGTCGGGCGGCTGCACAAACGCGCTCTCCGCGAACTCGTTTAGGTCGAAGCCTTCCGGCGAGGTGTCTTGCTCGCCCTGGCTTGCCGGTTGCCGGTGCCGCTCGCCCAGCGCCCGCATCATGCTCGTCGTTTCCACGACTGCGCTCCCCGTCGCGCGCAGCGTGCCGCCGAACGAGGCGCCCGTCACGAGGATCGTCCCCACGAGCAGCAGGAAAACAACGAGGATGCCCACGCCCACGTCTTGCACGAAGCGGTGGGCCAGCTGGTAGAGCGCCGTGCCCAGGATGCCCCCGTGCGACTGCATGAACGCCGAGCCCCAGACCGCCTGGCCTTCGTGAGGAGCCGAGGTGATCCCGAACGTCCCCGCTGCGAGCGCAAGCGTCAGGCCCGCGAACAGACACACCGCGCCGATCGTGCGCGGATCGCGCGGCAGCGGCCGACTCGCCGGCAGCACTTCGCGCAGCAGGAGCGTCGCGCCCATACCCGCCAGCGCGAGCGGCACGAAGATCCGCGCCTTGCCGAACACCCAGCCGAACGCCACCGCCAGGCCATGGCCTGCGCGACCGCCGTCCCAGTTGCCCCACAGCACGAAGCCCATAAACACGCCCAGCGCCACGAGCGCCAGGCCGATCACATCACGCCCGCGCTGTTCAAGCGGCGGCAGCTCGCGCAGGCGGCGCGGCAGCAGAGCGCCCAGGCCCGAGCCCCCGCCGCGTTTTGCGCCCCGGCGAGCGCTCGTGCGCTTGCGAGTCTTGCCGCGTGCCGTCGAGCGTCCCCGGGTGGAGCGCGCAGGGGCGCGCTTGCGTGTGCTGGGCATACGCTCCCGACTTCGACGTCGGGACGCGTGCACCTCCACAGGACGTAAGCACCGGCCTTCGATCCGAGGCCGGCTCGCGGGCGGCAGCTTAGGATCCGCGCGCTTTGGGCTTACCATCGCTTTAGTGCTCGTCGATACTTAAAGACCATGAACGACTTCTCACGTGCACCCCGAGTCTTGGTCGTCGAGGACGACGAGGACATCGCCCAGGCGCTCCAGCGCTCGCTGCGGATGGAGGGCTATGAGGTCCGCGCCGCCCCTGACGGCCCAACCGCCCTGGAGAATGGACGCGCGTTCGCGCCCGACCTCGTGATCCTCGACCTCGGCCTGCCGGGAATCGACGGCGTCGAGGTCGCAAAGACGCTGCGCGCCGAAGACGACGTACCGATCCTGATCCTCACCGCGCGCGACGCACTCGACTCTCGCGTCGAGGGACTTGACGCTGGTGCCGACGACTACCTAGTTAAGCCGTTCGAGCGCCAGGAGTTGCTCGCCCGGATGCGCGCGCTGCTGCGCCGCCGCCCCCCGCGCGGCTCTGCTCCCCTGCGCGTCGGGGATCTGTCCTTGAACGTCGACACGCACGAGGTTGTACGTAGCGAGCGACCCGTCGATTTGACCCAGCGCGAGTTCGAGCTGCTCGAGTACCTGATGCGCAACGAGCGGATCGTCATCTCGCGCCAGCGGCTGCTCGATGAGGTGTGGGGCTATGACCCCTTCTCGACCACGAACACGATCGAGGTGTTCGTCTCAAACCTGCGCCGCAAGCTCGAGGCAGGCGGCGAGCCGCGCCTCTTGCACACGATCAGGGGAGCCGGCTACGTCCTTCGTGCGTAGCCTTGCCGGGTTCGTCCGGCGCGGGTTCGCACGCGTCTCCGCGAGCTTTGACCGGCTGCCGATCCGCGTTCGTCTCGCGGGCGTCTCCGCCCTGCTGACGTTCGTGATCCTGTGCGCGTTCGCGGTCGCGATCGGCTCCTTCACCGTCCATCGGATCCGCTCGGACTTCAACCGCCAGGTCACCGACACCGCGAACGAGCTGCCCACGCAGCTCAACATCAAAGTCTCCCCCGGCAACGTGCGCCGCGCGATCACGATCACCCCCGCGCTCGCGGCCTACGCCGCGCCCGCTGACCACGCGATCGTGCGGATCTTTACGCTCGGCGGGACGGTCGTCTCCCAGGAACCCGCCCGCGCGCCCTCGCTCGGCACGCCGAGCGTTGAGCCGAAGACGATCCACGGTTACCGCGTCGTCAGCCGCGCGGGCGTCGTGCGCCTCGCCAGCAACGACGAGCCGATCGGTCAGGTGATCATCCAATACGGCAGGCGGATCTCCGACACCGAGGCCACGGTCGCGCGCGTCGAGCTGTTCCTGCTGTTCGGCGTGCTCGCCGGCTCAGGGCTCGCGCTGCTCGCCGGGATGGCGATCGCCCGCCGGGCGATGTCGCCGATCGCGGCGCTGACAAGGGCGGCGGCGGCGATCGCGCGCACGCGCGACCCCTCGCAGACGGTGCCCCAGCCCGAGGCCGACGACGAGGTCGCCGAGCTCGCGCGCACGCTGGAGGGAATGCTTCGCGAGCTCGACGCCGCGCGCGGCGAGACCGAGTCGATGCTCGCGCGCCAGCGGCGCTTCGTCGCCGACGCTTCGCACGAGCTGCGCACGCCGCTGACCAGCGTGCTCGCGAACCTCGAGCTGCTCGCCGAATCGCTGCACGGCGATGAGGGCGAAGCCGCTCGCTCCGCGCTGCGCTCCTCACAGCGCATGCGTCGGCTCGTCGCCGACCTCCTGTTGCTCGCCCGCACCGACGTCGGCCGCGTCGTGCCGCGCGAGCCCTGCGACCTCGCGCAGATCGCCGTCGAGGCCGCCGGTGAGCTAGGCCCCGTCTCAAGCGAGCACGAGATCGTGCTCGACGTCCACCCCGCGATCATCGAGGCCGCGCGCGATGAGATCCACCGCGTCACGATCAACCTGATCGAGAATGCCCTGCGCTACACGCCGCCCGGCACGCGGATCCTCATCAGCACGCAGGCCACAGGCGAGGAGGCGACGTTGATCGTGCAGGACAACGGCCCCGGCGTTCCTTCCGAGCTTGCCTCCACGCTGTTCGAGCGCTTCGTGCGCGGCGCCGGCGACCGCGGCGGCTCCTTCGGCCTCGGCCTCGCGATCGTCAAGGCCGTCGCCGAGACGCACGGCGGAAGCGTCGAGCTTCAGTCCCCGACCGATGGCGGGGCGCGCTTCGTGGTGACGCTACCGCTCGCGGAGAACCCTCAGGGCGTGCCCCGCCCCGGGGCGGACGCCACGGCGGGCGAAGCGGGCGCGCCGCCCGCGGAGCCGGAGCCCTCGGGCGCGGCGCTCTCGCGCTAGGGGCCCGATCTGGGTCGGCCTCGGCCTCCGGCGAGTTTCGGGGATTGGGGGTTCGTTTTTGGGTTGCGGTAGCAATCGTATATACGCCTTGGAACCGGACTCAGCCTCG
Organism: Solirubrobacteraceae bacterium; assembly: GCA_035507305.1. Classification (GTDB taxonomy): domain Bacteria; phylum Actinomycetota; class Thermoleophilia; order Solirubrobacterales; family Solirubrobacteraceae; genus Palsa-744. The sequence continues at coordinate 6,999 of DATJOE010000260.1, forward strand.
AAGCGAGTGGCGCTCCCGTGCGAGCAGCCCGCGTATATACGTTCGCTATCAATCAAAAAAGGAGGAACCCACCTGTTAGGCCTCCAGCAGCTAGACCTCCACCACGACGGGCAGCACCATCGGCCGGCGCTTGAGGCGGTCGTAGACTAGCTTCGCCATGTCGTCGTGCAGCAGTTCCTGCACGACGTCCACCTCGCGAATCTGCTCGCGCGCCGCGCGCTCGATCGAGTCCTCGACCGTCGCGCGGATCTCCTCGATCAGCTCGTCGGCCTCATCCAGGAACGGCACACCGCGGAAGATCACCTCGGGGTCGGCCATCGAGCGCCCGTCCTGCTCGGCGATCGTGACCACCACGATAAAGATCCCGTCCGCCGAGAGCATCCGACGGTCGCGCAGCGCGACGTCGGCCATCTCACCGATCTCCACGCCGTCCACGAACACCATTCCCGCCTGCTCGGGAGCGCCGAAGCGCGCGCCGCGCTCGTCGATGTCCAGCGGCAGTCCGTTTTCGCCCTGGTAGGTGTTCTCCGGCGGGACGCCCACCGCCTCGGCGAGCTGCGCGTGCATCCGTAGGCGCTTGAAATCGCCGTGGAACGGCATCACGTAGCGCGGCTTGACGAGGTTCAGCATCAGCTTGACCTCCTCGGCGTAGCCGTGACCCGAGGCGTGTACGGGGGCGTCGCGCGGGGTCACGACCTCGCAGCCGATGTTGTAGAGGCGATCGATCGTCTCGTTTACCGCGCGCTCGTTGCCCGGAATCGGCGTCGCGCTGAACACCACCGTGTCGCCCTCGCGCAGCTCTACCTGGCGGTGATCGCGGTAGGCCATCCGGCGCAGCGCTGAGAGCGGCTCGCCCTGGGAGCCCGTCGAGATGATCACCACCCGCTCGTCCGGGAAGTCGTTGATCTCCCGGGGACCGACGAGCATCCCGTCGGGGACTTCGATGTGGCCGAGCTGGCGGCCGATCCCGACGTTCTTGCGCATCGAGCGCCCCACGAGCGCGACCTTGCGATCGAGCGCCGCGGCCGCGTCCACGACCTGCTGCACGCGGTGGATGTTCGAGGCGAAGCTCGTCACCACGATGCGCCCTTCACAGCGCGCGAACACTTCCTCCAGGTGCGGCCCGACGACCGACTCCGAAGGCGAGAATCCCTCGCGGTCCACGTTCGTTGAGTCGCCGCACAAAAGCAGCACGCCTTCGCGCCCGAGCTCCGCCAGGCGCGAGACGTCGGCGGGCGGGCCGTCCACGGGGGTCTGGTCGAACTTGTAGTCGCCCGTGATCAAAACGGTGCCGAGCTCGGTGCCGAGCGCGACCGCGCTCGCATCGGGGATCGAGTGCGTCATGTGCACCAGCTCCAGCGAGAACGGCCCCAGCTCCAGCACTTCTGCGGGCTCGACCTCCTCGAGCGTCACGTCCTTCAGTTTGTGCTCGTCGAGCTTTGAGCGGGCCATCGCCATCGTCAGTGCGCCGCCGTAGATCGGCGGCAGCTCGGCCTCCGCGGCCAGCTCGCGCAGCACCCAAGGAAGCGCGCCGATGTGATCCTCGTGGCCGTGGGTGATCACGATCGCCTCGATCTCCTTCGCGCGTTCACGCAGGTAGGAGAAATCGGGTAGCACGAGGTCGATCCCCACCATCTCCGGCGTCGGGAAGCGCAGCCCGACGTCGACTACGACGATCCGGCCGTCGTGCTCGACGACCGTCATGTTCTTGCCGATCTCGCCGAGGCCCCCGAGCGGCAGGACGCGTACTGTGCTCACGCGGTGCGAGCCTGCGCCGGCGTTGCGCCGGGGTCCGTCGTCTGCGTGGCCGCGCCCTCGCCGTTGAGCAGCCCGTGGCGCGCGAGCAGCTCGCGCACTACCTGAAGCTCCTCCTCGGTCGCCGGCACGAGCGGCAGGCGCAGCCCGCCGGCTTCGTGGCCGAGCAGATTGAGCGCGGCCTTCGTGCACGTCGGGCTCGCGGTCATGAACAAGGTCTCGTACACGTCGCGCAGCGAGGCATCGATCGAGGCGCGGTTCTCGGGCTCGTCGACCATGCGGCGCATCTGGTTACCCACGAGGTGGCTCGCGACGAGGATCCCGCCCGCTCCGCCCATATCCAGCGTGCGCGCGAACGTCCCGTCATCCCCCGCGTACAGCGCGAGGCCGTCGATCGGCTGAAGCTCATCGCCGTTGGCCTGCTTAACGCCCTCGACATGCTCGATCTGAGCCAGCTCCGCCAGCAGGTCCGCGGGCATGTTCGTCGCCGTGCGGCTTGGGACGTTGTACAGCAGCATCGGCTTGTCGGTCGCCTTCGCCACCGTTTCGTAATGGCGCACGATCCCCAGGCGGCTCGGCCGGTTGTAGTAGGGGTTCACTACCAGCGTCGCGTCCACGCCCAGCTCGGTCGCGCGTTCGGTCAGGTGCACGACCTCTTTCGTGTCGTTCGTTCCCGTCCCCGCGACGATCGTCTTGCCCGCAGGCCGCTCCGCCAGCGCCAGCTCGATCAAGCCCAGCTGTTCCTCGTCGCTCATCGTCGAGGCCTCGCCCGTCGTCCCCGCCACCACAAACCCGTCCGACCCGTTCTCCGCCAGATGGTGCATCAGCCGCACGAACGCCCCCTCGTCGATCTCGAGGGTCTCCGCGTCAAACGGCGTAACGATCGCGGTCAGCACCGCGCCCAGCTCAGTCATGCCACCCAGTATTTCACGAGCGCAGATCGGTCACGAGCCCTGACCGGTCCGGATGACCGGTCGTGGTAGCCGTCGTGGCGACCGGAGTGGTTACCGATTGAAACGAGAAGCGGAGGTCGGCTCGACCTAGAAGGCAGGATGCCGTCAAATCAGTCAAAGCGGCCGGCGAGGTCCCAAACCAGCAGGAGGTCCTCAAAACAGCAGGTTCTCCAGCCCAACCGTAAGCGGCTCGGGCAACCCGGCGACTTCGCGCACCGCCAGCAGCACCCCCGGCATGAACGACTCGCGCCCGATCGTGTCGTGGCGGATCGTGAGCGTCTGCGCGAGATCGCCGAGAATCACCTCCTGGGAGGCGACGAAGCCCGGCAGGCGCACCGAGTGGATCGGCGGCGGCTCCCTCCCAGTCGCACCCGCCATTAGCTCGGCGGTCCGCGCCGCCGTGCCGCTCGGAGCGTCGAGCTTGCGGTCGTGGTGCAGCTCGACTATCTCGGCCTTCGCCATGTGTTTCGCGGCCTCGGTCGCGAAACGCATCATCAGCACCGCGCCGATCGCGAAGTTCGGGGCCACGAGCACGTTCGCGCGCGGCTCGCCCTGGGCGAAGGCCGCCTCGCGCAGCGCATCGAGGTCGAACCCCGTCGTGCCGAGCACGACGTGCACGCCCGCCTCGATACACGCCAGCGCGTTCGGCAGCGCGGTTTCGGGCTGGGTGAAGTCCACGATCACCTGCGCGCTCGCGGCAGTGTCGCCGAGCACGTCCGCGAGCGAGATCCCGAGCTGTGGGTCCGCCCGTCCAACGAGCTGCATGTCATCCGCGCCCTCGACCGCGGCGCAGACCGTCTGTCCCATGCGTCCCGCGGCGCCTGCGACCGCTACGCGGATCATCCCGCTCCCCCCTCCGCAATTCCGCCCGCGACGGCTTGAGTGCGGCCGCCGAGCGGGGCGATCGCGCTCTCGAAGATGCCTTCGTCCGGCCCTACGCACGCAATCGACAGGCACTCTGGTGCGAACAGCTCGGCGGCGATCTCCCGCAGGTCCTCCAGCGTAACCGCGTCGATCCGCTCGATCACCTCGTCCACCGAGAGGATCGGCATCTCGTGCAACAGCGCGCCGCCCAGATGGCTCATCCGCGCGGCCGTCGACTCCATCGAGAGCACCACGCGGCCCTTCAGGTTCTCGCGCGAGCGGGCGAGCTCGGCGGCGTTCGCCGGGGACTCCACACAGCGCTTGAGCTCGCCCGCGATCACCGCCAACGCCTCGGTCAGGTTCTCCGGGCGCGTGCCCACGTACAGGCCCACCTCGCCCGTGTGCGCATACAGGTTCGAGAAGCAGAACACCGCATAGGCCAGGCCGCGGCGCTCGCGCACCTCCTGGAACAGGCGCGAGGAAGAAGTGGCGCCCAGCACGCCTTCCAGCACGCGCAGCGCGAAGCGCCGCTCGTCCTCGCGCGCGAAGCCCGAGCCGCCGAGGCACAGGTGGAACTGCTCGGTCTCTTTCTCGGTGAAGCGCACGCGACGGGCGAAGTCAGGGGCCTCGAGCGTCGGACGCTCCGCCCCGGTCGCTCCGGATTGTGGAGGCGGCCCAATCGGTAGCCCTTCGGCGAGCGCGACGAGCGCCTCATGCTCGATCGACCCCGCGGCCGAGATCACGATTTCGCGCGGTCGGTAGCGCGCCGCGTGGAAGGCCGCCAGCTGATCGCGCGTCACCGAGCCGACGACCTGGGCCGTACCGATCACCGCGCGCCCTAGCGGGTGCGCACCGAACACCGCCTCGCCCAGCACGTCAAAGACCCGCTCCTGCGGGTCGTCTTCGTACATCGCGATCTCCTCCAACACGACCTCACGCTCGGTCTCAAGCTCACCGAAGCGCGGCTGGAAGACCATCTCGCCCATCACCTCAAACGCGCGCTCCAGATGTCGGTCCAGCACGCGCGTATACAGCGAGGTCGCTTCGCGGTCTGTGCCCGCATTGATCTCCGCACCCATCGCGTCGAAGATTTGGTCGATCTCCTCCGAGCCGAAATGCTCGGTGCCGCGGAACAGCATGTGCTCCAGCAGGTGCGAGATCCCCGCCTGATCGTCGCGCTCGGAGGCCGAGCCCGTGCCGATCCAGACGCCGAGTGCCACCGAGCGCACGCTCGGCATGCGCTCGGTTGCGACTCGCACGCCCGAGTCGAGCGTGGTTATCTCATGCTCTGGCTGCAGCGGGTCCTCAGTCGCGGTCGCGGCGCGGCCTGCCCGATCCACGGTCGCCGTCGCGACGCGGGCCGCGCGGGCCGCGGTCGGAGCGCCCGTTGCGACCGCCACCGTCGCGCGGCGGACGGCCGCCTCCGCCACCGCCGCCGGTGCCGACGCCCGCCAGTTCCTCGACCGACTTGCCAGCGATGTCCGGGTCATCGGCGAGGCGCAGGCCAATCCGCCCGCGCTCGCGGTCGACCTCGACCACGCGCACGTTGATCTCATCGCCTTTGTTCAGCACGTCCTCGACCGTGTCAACGCGTTTGCCCGGCGAGACGTTGGAGATGTGCAGCAGGCCGTCGGTGCCCTTCGACAGCTCGACGAACGCGCCGAACGTCGTGGTCTTCACGACTTTCCCGAGGTACTCATCGCCGACCTCGACCTCCTTCATCATCATCCTGATTCGCTCGACCAGCGCGTCGGCCAGCTCGCCGTTGGCCGAGTAGATCAGCACCTGGCCGTCGTCGTTGACGTCGATCTGGGACTCGAACTCCTCGGCCAGACCGCGGATCGTTTCGCCGCCCTTGCCGATCAGCAGACCGATCTGTGAGGGGTCAATCTGGATCGTCTCGATGCGCGGCGCGAACTGTGAGAGCTGCTCGCGCGGGCCCTGGATGACATCGGCCATCTTGCCGAGGATGAACGTGCGCGCCTCTTTCGCCTGGGCGAGCGCGTCGCGCAGGATCTCGAACGTCACGCCCGTGATCTTGATGTCCATCTGCAGCGCGGTGATCCCGCGCTCGGTGCCCGCGACCTTGAAGTCCATGTCGCCAAGGTGATCCTCGACACCGGCAATATCGGTGAGGACGATGTAGTCCTCACCCTCTTTAATCAGACCCATCGCGATCCCCGCCACCGGACGCTTGATCGGCACGCCCGCATCCATCAAGGACAGCGAGGAACCGCACACCGAGGCCATCGAGGAGGAGCCGTTGGACTCCAGAATGTCCGAAACCACGCGGATCGAGTAGGGGAACTCCTCGATCGAGGGCACCATCGGCGCCAGCGCGCGCTCCGCCAGTGCACCGTGACCGATGTCGCGGCGCTTCACGCCGCCCATCCGGCCCGCCTCACCCACCGAGAAGGGCGGGAAGTTGTAGTGGTGCCAGTAGTACTTTTTCGTCTCAAGGCCCAGCGTGTCGATGCGCATCTCCTCCTTCAGAGTGCCCATCGCCACGACGCTTAGCGCCTGCGTCTGACCGCGCGTGAACAGCGCCGAGCCGTGCGTGCGCGGGGTGACGCCCACTTCGATCGAGATGTCGCGGATCTCGTTCTCCGAGCGGCCGTCAGGGCGCTTCTTCTGCACCGCGATCCGCTCGCGGATGATCGCCTTCTCGAGTTTGTCGAACGCGCGCTGAGCCGCGGCACGCTTTTCCTTGGCGGCGAGGATCTGCTCCTCCGAGGAACCCTCGGGCGCAGCCGGCCCGTGCTGCTCGAGGATTTCCTCCTCGACGGCCTTCGTCGCGTCCTGGCGCTCGAGCTTGTCCTCGACCTGCGTCGCAGCGTCGAGCTTCGCGCCGTGCGAGGCGCGCACCGCCTCGACCAGCGCCGGGTCGGTCTCGATCGAAACGATCTCTTTCTTCTCCTTGCCCACTTTCGCGGCGAGGTCACGCTGCAGCTCACAGATCCGCTTGATCTCGGCATGCGCGATGTCGAGTGCGTCGAGGATCTCGGCCTCGGGAATCTCGTTCGCGCCGGCCTCGACCATCAGGATCGCCTCCTCGGTGCCCGCGACAATCAGGTCGAGGTCCGAGGGGTTCTCGGCGTCCGGCAGGAGGTCGGGCTCGTTGGGGTTGACGACGAAGTTCCCGTCGATCTTGCCGATGCGCACCGCGCCGACCGGGGTCGGCAGCGGGATGTCAGAGATCATCAGCGCCGCGGAGGCCCCGTTCATCGCGAGGATGTCGTAGGGGTGTTCGTGGTCGATCGAAAGCGGGATCGCCACGAGTTGGGTGTCATAGCGCCAGTCCTTCGGGAAAAGCGGCCGGATCGGTCGATCGATCATGCGCGCGGTCAGCGTGCCCTTCTCGCCGGGGCGACCCTCGCGCTTGAAGAAGGAGCCGGGGATTTTGCCCGCGGCGTACATGCGCTCCTCGACGTCCACCGTCAACGGCATGAAGTCGATGTCGCGGATCCCGCCTGCGACTGCCGTGCAGAGGACCATCGTGTCGCCCTGGCGGACGACCACTGCGCCCGAGGCCTGCTTGGCCATCCTGCCCGTCTCGAACGAGATCTCGCTGCCTGCGATCTCCACGGAGACCCGGGTCACGTCACTACTCATATTCACTGCCTTCCTGTCCCGCCCGTCGGTCGGCGGACTGTTTCATTTCTTCGTTTCCGAACTGCACGAGCTTAGCGAAAGCGACGCAGATCCCTTCCGCGCACTTTGCGGTGAATGGGCGCTTGCCTGTCTCTGAACTGCGTGGGCGAGGCCGGACTAAGGCTGACTAAGCCGTCGCGGGCTCGCTGCCGAGCGCCACCTCGACGCCCTCGCGCAGCAGCTTCAGCGCGGGCAGCTCGCCAGGCGATGCCGCCTGAAAGCTCCAGCGCACCACGCCGTCGGGCCCGACAACAACGAGTGCGCGCTCCGGAAAGCCGCCAGGATGCAGCACGCCGAACGCGGCGCACGTCTTCCCCTTCGGCTCGAAGTCCGAAAGCTGCTCGCTTGAGACGCCCAGCTTCTCCTTGAATGCTTTCTGCGACCACGGCGCGTCGCAGGAGACGCCGTAGAGCTTCACGTTCTGCTCCGCGAACTCCGGAAGCGCCTGCTCATACAGCTGCAGCTGGTCGGTGCAGACCGGGCTGAACGCGAACGGATAGAAGACGAAAACCGTGTACTGGCCTTGGAGGTCGTCCTGCGTAAAGGGCGGGCCGTCCTCGCGCATCAAGCTGAACGCGGGAGCGGGCGTGCCGGGCTCGATCACGCTCATGGCCGAATAAGGGATTTAGCTGGCTTCGCCCCAAGGGTCGAAGGCCAAGTGCAGCAAGGACGCAGGGAGCGTGGTGTGCGAGCAGCACACGAGCGACCGAGGACGCCGCTGCACGCAGGCCATCGGCCCGCTCTGGTCACTTCCTCAGACCCAGCTCTTTGATGAGAGCTCGGTACCCGTCAAGGTCCTTTTTCTGGAGGTAATCCAGGAAACGGCGACGGCGGCCGACGAGCATCAAGAGCCCGCGGCGCGAGTGGTGGTCCTTCTTCTGCGCGCGCAGGTGCTCGGTGAGGTGGTTGATCCGCTCGGTCAGCAGCGCGATCTGGACCTCGGTCGCGCCGGTGTCCTGCTCGCTCTTGCCGAACTTCGCGGCGATCTCGCGCTTGCGCTCTGTGGTGATGGCACTCATAGGCGGCCGAAAACGGTAGCAGACGCCCGCCAGGCGCTCAGCGCGCAGCGCCGGCGACGCGGCGCGTGTCCTCCACGTCGAGGTGCATCTGCTCGATGAGCGCCTCCGCGCTCTCAAAGCGCCGCTCCCCGCGCAGGCGAGCGAGGAATTCTAGGCAGAGCGTCTGGCCGTACAGGTCGCCCTCGAAGTCGAGCAGGTAAGCCTCGATCAGCTCGCCGCGCCCGGTCTGGAAAGTCGGGCGCACGCCGATGCTCACCGCGGCGGCCACGCCCTCGGAGCCAAGCGGTCCCGGCGCGCCCGGGACGCTCGCACGCGCGGCGTAGACGCCGTGGCCGGGACAGGCAAGCGCCTCCTCGGGAATCAGGTTCGCGGTTGGGAAACCCAGCTCGCGCCCGCGCTCATCGCCGTGGGTCACCTCGCCGCAGAGCTGGAACGTCGCACCCAGCAAGCGGTCCGCCACCGCGACGTCGCCCGCCAGCAGCAGGCCCCTGATATGGCTGGAGGACACGATCTCCCCGTCCACCTCCAGCAGTGGGTGCACGGTCGTCGTGAAGCGCCCGTCGGACTGCAGGAGCGCGGGGTCGCCCTTTGCCTTGTTACCGAAGCGGAAGTTCTCACCGATCGAGACCTGCGCGGCCCCGAGCGCGCTGACGAGCACGTCCTCGACGAACTCGCTCGCGCCGCGCTTCGCAAACTCTGCGTCGAACGGGATCACGACCATCTCCTGCACGCCTAGCGAGGCGATCAGCTCGGCCTTGCGGGCCGAGGTTGTTAGCAGCTTCGGGGTGTGCTGCGGCGCCACGACCGAGACGGGGTGCGGGTCAAACGTGAGCACCGTATCCGCGCCGGAAATCACCTCGCGATGGCCAAGGTGCACGCCGTCGAACGTGCCCACCGCCACGCTGCGTCCCTCGCGACGCTCGACCTCGGGCAGGGGCGTGACCTTCACGGCACTGAAGCCTAGTCCGCGATGGCGCCGGGCAGCATCGCCAGCGCGCGCTCCAGCTCGATCAGTGGCGGCTCGCCCCAGGCGGCCCCACGCTCCGGTGGGGGCACCGCCCGATCGACCTCGAACGGACCAATCGCCGCGCGCCGCAGCTGTAGGCAGTAGGCGTCGCCGAGGTCCGCGATCAGCGAGCGCACGTACGTGCCCGAGCCGCATTCGATCTCATAGCCCGCACGTTCGAGCCCCGCGCACTCGGAGTCGGGTTCGCGCCACAGCTGGACGAAGCGGTACACGGTCACGATCCGCTCGGGCATCTCGACCTGCTCGCCGCGGCGGGCGAGCTTGTAGGCGCGCTGGCCTTTGATCTTCACCGCCGAGTAGGCGGGCGGGCGCTGGCGCACCTCGCCCGTCGGCAGGGCCGGGGGATCGGGCGGTAGACGACCCGTCACCGCAATCTCACCTTCGGTGTCGCCCGTGCTCGACGTCGCGCCAAGCTGGGCGACCGTCTCATAGCGCTTGCGCAGCGCCATCAACGTGCTCTGCGCCTTCGTCGCCCGGCCCACGAGCACGAGCAGCAGACCCGTCGCGAACGGGTCCAGTGTGCCGGCGTGTCCCGTGCGCGGGCCGCCCAGCGCCCGCTTGACGCGGGCGACCACGTCGTGCGAGGTGATTCCTGCGGGCTTATCGATCAACAGAACACCATCGATCGGCCGAGCGCCGTCGATCGAGGAGACGCCGCCCGTCGGTGGGACGCCGGTCATCGGCGCCGGCGACTCAGGCGAGGGTCGCGGTCGCGTGACCGTCGCTCGCGTGCAGCTGCGCGGCAACTGCCGGACGCAGGAAGGCGATCAGCTCATCGAGCGCGAGATCCGTCGAGAATCCAGCCGCCCGGCGATGACCCCCTCCCCCCTGCGCTCGAGCGATCGCCGAGACGTCCACGTCGTCGTCGGTCGCCCGCAGGGACACTTTGCGCACACCGCGGCGCTCCTCGCCCAACAGCTCGCGCACAAACACCGCGACCTTCGTGCCGCGCACGGCGCGCAACTGATCGACGATTCCCTCGGAATAGTGTTCTTGTGCATCGGCGTGCACAAAGTCCTCTGCGCTAAGCGCCGCGAGCGTCAGCTCGCCGTGGTCGAAGCGCTGGAGGTGTCCGAGCGCAAGTGACATCAGCGCGAGCTTCTGTACCGGCACCTCCTCGAACAGACGTCGGTAGACGTCCGCGACGTCGACGCCGTCCTCGATCAGCTCGGCCGCCATTTCGTGCGAGCGCGGACCGGTGTTCTCATACATGAAGCGACCCGTGTCGGTGATCAGCCCGATGTACAGGGCCTGCGCTGCGACCGGCGATGGCCGTACCCCCAGGCCATGCATCAAGTCCCACACGATCTCCGCCGTGCACGAGGCGCGCGGCACGACGTGGTTCAGCGTGCCGAAGTGCGTGTTGTCGTGGTGGTGATCGATGTTCAGCAAGTGCGCCCCGTCACGTAGCACCGCCGCCGAGTTGCGGTCGATATTGCCGCAGTCCAGGAAGATCACCGTGCGCTCGCCGATGTCGTTCGGTGGCACGTGGATCGCACCGTCGAGCAGGAACAGCCGGTACTCCTCCGGCAGCGGCAGATCATCCGAGGAGACAAACATCACCGAGTCCTTGCCCAGCGCGTTCAGCAGCTCGTGCATCGCCACGAGCGAGCCGAGCGCATCGCCATCGGGGTGCTCGTGTGTAGCCAGCGCGAAGCGCTCGTCCTCACGTAGCCGCGCCAGCACCTGCTCGCGCGTGTCGATCGCGGCGGGCGCTTCGTTCACGACGGACCGATCTCGTCGAGCAACTCCTCGACGCGCAGCGCGCGGTCGGTGGTGTCGTCGTAGGAAAACTCGAGCGTCGGCGTGCGCTTCAAGCGCAGCTCGGAGGCTAGTCGCCCTTGCAGGTAGCCGCGCGCGCTGCGCAGACCCTCAAGCGTCGCCTCGCGCTCGGACTCTCCGGAGGAGTGCCCGTGCTCACCAAGCACGCTGACATACACGCGCGCGTGGCGCAGATCGGGGCTTGTCCTGACATCGGTCACAGTTACGAATCCCACCCTTGGGTCCTTCAGATCGCCTGCGACCGCGTCGCCGATCACCTGGCGAATCGCCTCATCCACCCGACGCATGCGTCCTGTACTCATCCTACTCACCTACCCCAGCCGCGAAGAAGCCTGAGCGATTTCTCTCATCCGTGACGAGCGCGTGCAATCCCTGGTGTCGCACTTGCGCGACCGACGCGACCTGCAGCGTCAGTCGGAAAGCTCGCGCTGGCGCAGCTGCGTCTCGTAGGCCTCCAGCACGTCGCCCTCGTGCAGGTCCTGGAAGTTCGTGAGCACGATCCCGCACTCAAAGCCCGAGGTCACCTCGCGGGCGTCGTCGTTAAAGCGGCGCAAGCTGTCGATCGTCGTGTCGTAGATCACCGTGCCCTCGCGCACGACGCGCACTTTCGCGCCACGCAGGACCTTGCCCTCGGTGACGAACGAGCCACCGATCGTGCCGATTTTTGAGGCTTTGAACAGCTGGCGCACCTCAGCCTGCCCGATCGTCGTCTCGACCTCGGCGGGCTCGAGCATGCCTTGCATCGCCGCGCGCAGCTCCTCGATCGCGCGGTAGATCACCGCGTAGGAGCGGATTTCTACGCCCTCGCGCTCGGCGACCTGGCGGGCGTCGCCCACCGGACGCACGTTGAACGCGAGGATCAGCCCCTCCGAAGCGGCCGCGAGCATCACGTCGGACTCGTTGATCCCGCCCACGCCACGGTGCACGATGTTGACCGCGACCTCCTGCTGGGGAAGCTTCGCGATCTCGTCCTCGATCGCCTCCAGCGAGCCGGCGACGTCGGCCTTGATCACCAGGCTCAGCTCCTTGACCGTGCCCTCCTGGGCGAGCTTGAACACGTCCTCCAGCGAGACCTTTCGGCCCGAGCGGCGTGCCAGCGCCTCGGTCTTCAGCCGGTTCGCGCGCTCGCCCGCGAGCTGACGAGCGCGTCGCTCGTTCTCGACAACCCGCACTATCTCACCGGCCTCGGGCACGCCGTCGAAGCCGAGCACCTCGACCGGCTGCCCCGGCGTCGCTCGCTTCATCTTCGCGCCCATAAAGTCGTGCATCGCACGCACCCGGCCGAAGTGAGCCCCCGCGACGAGCGCGTCGCCCACGCGTAGCGTGCCGCGCTGGATCAAAACGCTCACGACCGGGCCACGCCCCGGGTCGAGCTTGGACTCGATCACCGTGCCCGACGCTTCGGCCTTGCTGTTCGCCTTCAGCTCCTCTAGGTCGGTGACGACCTGGATCGTGTCGAGCAAGCCGTCGAGACCCTGGTGGGTCTTCGCGCTCACGTCCACGAACTCGGTCTCGCCGCCCCACTCAGAAGGTTGCAACCCGTGCTGGGTCATCTCCGTGCGCACGCGCTCGGGCTGCGCGCCCTCCTTGTCGATCTTGTTCACCGCCACCACGATCGGTACCCCGGCAGCGCGCGCGTGGTCGATCGCCTCCTCGGTTTGCGGCTTGACCCCGTCGTCTGCGGCGACGACGATCACCGCCAGGTCTGTCACGCTCGCGCCGCGCGCACGCATCGCCGTGAACGCCTCGTGGCCTGGGGTGTCGAGGAAGGTGATCTCCTTCTCGCCGTGGTGCACCTGGTAAGCGCCGATGTGCTGCGTGATCCCGCCCGCCTCGCCGGCCGCCACCTCGGTCGTGCGGATCGCGTCCAGCAGCGAGGTCTTGCCGTGGTCGACGTGACCCATGATCGTCACGACCGGCGGGCGTTCGACGAGGTCCTCGTCGGCGTCCTGGAACGTCGGCTCGACCTCGACGTCATCGGCCGCGTGAACGATCTCGATCTTCTTCTCAAACTCGTCGGCGAGAACCTGGATCGCCTCGTCGGACAGCGTCTGCGTGAGCGTCGCCATCTCGCCGAGCGTCATCAGCTTCTTGATCACTTCCGGCACGGGCACGCCGAGGTACTCGGCGACGTCCTTCACCGTCGAGCCTGAGTTGACTCGGACCTCGTCCGTAGCCTCCATCGCGGCCGTGTCGATCGGCGCGATCGTGTCGTCATAGGTACCGCGACGGCGGCGACCGCGGCGGGGACGACGCTGCGGCTGGTTGGCCGGGCCACCTTGCTGGCGGCGCGAGGCCTGCGAGTCGATCACCACGCGACGGCGACCGCCGGGGCCAACGTCACCAGGCGTGCGCTCGCCTGTGCGGGAGTCGCGCGTCGGGCGTACACGCTCGCCACCGGGTCCGGTGGTGCCTCCGCTTCCGGCGGGCTGCGCGGGCGTGGGCGTGGGCGCTCCGGCGGGACGCGGGGGCGCGGCTGTGCTGGATGCGGGCGCAGCCGGCGGGGTACTCGGCTGCGCGGGTGGTTTCGGCGGCGCAGCCGTAGCCGACGCGCTCGGGGTACTCGACGGCGCCTGCGCTGTCGCCGCGGACGGCGCGGAGCTGGGTGCCTGGGCAGGAGGCGTTGCCTTGGCGGCGGGCTGCGGGGCGGGCGCCTTGGCCTGCGGGGCCGAAGCGGACTTCGCTTTGGCCGGCGCGTCGGCCGGCGCTTTGCCGGACGGCGCGGGCGGCTTGCTCGCCGCGGCCTTCGCGGGCGCGGGGTCCGAGCCGTTCGCGGCGGCGCTCGCGCCCCCACCGACGCCAAGGGCTTTCAGCGCGAGAGCCTCCTCGACCGAGGAAGCCGCCGCCTTCACCTCAATGCCCGCAGCCTTCAGCTTCTCGATCAGCTCTTTACTCGAGAGGCCTTGCTCCTTGGCGATTTCGTGTACGCGCTTCTTGCTCACGGGCTCACCGATTCTACGAGCTTGACGTCGTTCAGTACGAGCCCGCCGGGAATTGCGCGGCGTAGACCGCGCGCGATCGCGCCGCGCTTATTGGCGCGCTCTAGACAGGTCGCAGCGGGACGCTGAGCGGCGTTCGTGTCACCCCGAGCAGCATCGGCGCGACACAGATACGCGCCCCGTCCCGGCATCCGCCCAAGCGGGTCGATTGCGGCATGCGTGTCGCGCGAGGAGCACTGATCGACCGCGGCGATGCGCAGCAGCTCGTGCTTCGGCGCGACCCGTCCACAGCCGACGCAACGGCGTCGGGCAACGTGCGGGTCTATGTCGCCTGCTCCTGCTGCTCTTCCTCGAGCTTCTCGGCGAGCTCCTCCTGAGCTTCCGCCCCGTCCTCGGTTGGCTCCGGAGCGATCACCGCGGCTTCGGTTTCGGGCAGCGGACCAGCCTCGGCGCCTGCGCTGCCGTTCAGGTCGGCGACGTTGTCGCTGTCGATGTTCGCGAGCGCCTGGTGGCTCTCGATGCCGCAGTAACGCGAGCCGGGCAGCGCGGCGTTCGGACAACGGCGGCCGTTGGAGAGAACCGCTGCGCAGCGCCCCGAGACCTCCTCCTCCTCGAAGCCGTGCTCGGCCTCCTCGGCCGCGAACTCAGTCTCCGAGCGGATGTCCACGCGCCAGCCGGTCAGGCGCGCCGCCAGGCGCGCGTTCTGGCCCTCACGGCCGATCGCCAGCGAAAGCTGGTCGTCAGGCACGATCACCGTCGCCTGCTTGGCGTCGTCATCTACCAGCACCTCGCGCACACGCGCGGGCGAAAGCGCCTTGGCGACGAACCGGGCAGGCTCGTCGTTGAAGGGGATGATGTCGATCTTCTCGCCGCGCAACTCGGAGACGACCATGCGCACGCGCGAGCCGCGCGGGCCCACGCACGCGCCGACGGGGTCGACGCCATCGGTATGCGAGATCACCGCGATCTTCGAGCGGTAGCCCGGCTCGCGAGCGACGTTCGCGATTTCCACGAGGCCGTCGGCGATCTCGGGGACCTCCAGCTCGAACAGCTTCTTGATCAGCTCGGGGTCGCGCCGCGAGACGATGATCGCCGGCCCCTTGGTCGAGGGCGAGACCTCCTTGATCACGGCCTTGATCCGCTGCGAGTGGTCGTAGCGCTCGCCGTCGACCTGCTCGGACTTCGGCAAGAGCGCCTCGACGCGTTCGCGCAACTGTACGAGCGTGTAGCGAGAGTCCGACTGCTGCACGATCCCCGTGATCAGCTCGCCGACCCGATCGCGGTACTCCTCGTACATCATGTCGCGCTCGGCCTCGCGGATGCGCTGCAGGATCACCTGCTTCGCGGTCTGTGCAGCGATCCGCCCAAAGTCGTCAGGCGTGACGTCGGCCTCATCGATCTGGTCGCGATATTCCTCGAACTTCGCCGGGTCGATTTCCGGTTCCTCCGGTTCGCGCATCTCGCCCGTCTCGGGGTCGATCGTCGTTTCCTCGTCGATCGTCTCGACGATCAGGTGCGCCTCAAGCTGCTCGGGAATTTTCAGTTCGATCACGCGGAAGTCCGCGGTCTCGCGGTCCATTTCAACGCGCGCGTACTTCGCCGAGCCCGGCTGCTTCTTGTACGCCGAGAGCAGCGCGTCCTCGAGCGCGATCATCAGCTTCTCCGGCTCGATTCCCTTCTCGCGCGCGAGCGCGTGCATGGCCTCAAGAATTTCGCGTGACATAAGTGGTTACTCCTCGACGAGGTTGGATCGGCGGATCTCCGAATACGGGATCGCGATTACTCCCCCTTCGGCAGCCAGCGTGACCTCCTCTTCGGAGGCGCCCACCAGCTCACCGGTAAAGCTGCTCACGGTCCGCGCGGACTCGCGGGACGGCTCGCCCGCCGGACGTAGAGCCTGGCGCGGGTGGCGCATGCGCACACGCGCGCGCCTGCCGACGAAGCGGCGGAAGTGCGCGGGCTTCGTCAACGGCCGCTCGCTGCCGGGTGAAGACACCTCTAGCGAGTAGCGCTCGCGCAAGTCGTTCAGATCGAGCGTCACCCGCTCGCACAAATCGAGCGTGACGCCGTCGGGATGATCGATGAACACCCGCAGGCAGCGACCGCCGAGGACCTCGGCGAGCAGCACCTCGACATCGGGCTCGCTGTGGGCGAGCCGCGCTTCGATGTCGGCCTGAATCGGTGTCATGAAATCGCTCCTTTACGCAAAAAAAGCGGGCCTGCGCCCACTTTCGGTACTGCCGCCGACGCCGCTACGCCGGTTCGAAAGTTCTTGATCGAGCATAGCATTGGCCGTCTCTCGCCGGGCAGCTTTCCCTGCAAGGGGCGCGATCCTGACGCTCAGGATCGCCCGTCTCGCCGGCCTTTCGGACGCGTTCTAAAGGAGCGCTATGAGCGCGTCGCGTCGCGTCGCGCGCGGTCGCGGTACTTACGGTAATCCTCACGCTCCGGGCGCAGCGAGCAGGCCAAGGCGAGTGGCTGGCAGGCCTCGCGGTGACGGCCGAGCAACTGCATCGAACGACCGAGGCAAAACAGCGCGTAGTCGTTCGTTGGCGTGCCCTCGGCGACCGCCTCGAACTCCGCCGCCGCGCCCTCATAGCGCTGGGCGTGGAATAGCGCCCGCCCGAGCGTCTCGCGGATCGAGGCCTTCTCGGGCTCCAGGTCCCGGGCTTTGCTCAGCGGGACGATCGCGGCCTGGTAATCGCCGTGGGCGAGCAGCTCGCAGCCACGTCGATAGAGGTCATACACGCTGTCCATGCAGCGCCAGTTTAACTGGCAGTCCGCGGCGCCTCGGCGGGGTGCGGCGCTTCGGTGGGCGGTGACTCGCCGGAGGAATCTCGCTCGTCGCGGGACGCCTTGGCCGAACGCAATGTGTCGACCGCGTCGAGCACCGCGCACGCGACCTCCTCCTTCGGCGCGCGGCTCACGTCCTGCGCGCGAGCCGTGGCCGTGGCCGTGGCCGTGGCCGTGGCCGTGAGGATCGTTACTTCGTTCGCATCTGCGTCAAAGCCGATGTCCGCCCGGGAGATGTCGTTTACGACAATCGCGTCGATGCCCTTGCGCGCGAGCTTCTCGCGCCCCAGCTCGACGGCCCGCTCGCCGTGCTCGGCGGCAAAGCCCACAAGCGTCTGGCCGGGACGGCGTTGCGCGGCGAGCGTCGCGAGCACGTCTACGGTGGGCTCCAGCTCCAGCGTCAGCCCCTCGCGGCCCTCCTTCTTGATCTTCTCCGCGAGCGGAGAGGCGGGGCGGAAGTCGGCGACCGCAGCGGCCATCAGCAGCACGTCGGTGGCGGGGAATTCCTCGCGGCAGGCGGCGTCGAGCTCGGCCGCGGTACGTATGTCGCGCCGCGCGATCGTCGGGCTGCTCGGCAGCGCCACGTTCGCCGCGATCAGCGTGACCTGGGCGCCGCGCGCCGCGGCGGCCTCCGCCAGCGCGAGGCCCATGCGCCCCGAGGAGCTGTTGCCCAAAAAGCGCACGCTGTCGATCGGCTCGCGGGTGCCGCCCGCGGTCACGAGCACGCGCACGCCCTCCCACTCTCCGCGCGGTCGATGACCGTTGGCCGACGGCTCGCCCGCCGCGAGCGCGGCCTCGCACGCGGCGAGCAGCTCCGCCGGCTCGGCGAGGCGGCCGACGCCCTGCTCGCCTTTGGAGGCCAGGCGGCCGGTACCGGGGTCCACGATCCGCGCGCCGCGCTCGTGCAGCGTCTGCAAGTTCGCGCGCGTCGCCGCATGCTCGTACATGTGGTTGTTCATCGCGGGCGCCACGATCAGCGGGCACGTTGCGGCCAGCGCACAGCTGCTCAACAGGTCCTCGGCCAGGCCGGTGGCGAGCTTCGCGATCGTGTTAGCCGAGGCGGGCGCCACCAGGAACAGGTCGGCGTTCGCGACCAGCTGCAAGTGGCTCAGCGGCTCGTGCGCGGGAGACTCATCGCCCGGGAACGCGCCGCGCGCGGGGTCGCGCTCGAACTCGCTTACGAGCACCGGCGCGCCGGTCAACGCTGCGAACGAGGCCTCTCCCACGAAGCGGCGGCTATTCGGCGTCTGCACCACGCGCACAGCGTGGCCCGCCTCCGTAGCCAGGCGCACGAACTCCAGCGCCTTATACGCGGCGATCCCACCGCTGACACCCAAGAGGATGCGCGCCATGCCTAGGTTGTAGAGCTAGTGCGGTGACCTAGCAAGTCGAGACCAGCGAATTGCGGACCCCACTCAGCGACTGAGCAGGCGCATGGGCAAGCGATACAAGGACGCAGGGAGCGTGGCGTGCGGATAGCACGCGAGCGACCGAGGACGCAGTAGCGCGCCGCCCAGGCGTTCGCTCAGCGGTAGTGGTACTTGATCTTGCCTGAGGCAACCTCCTCAAGGGCAATCGTGAGGTAGTTTTTCGACCCGGTTTCGATCATCGGCGGCGGGAACTCGTCGAAGGTTCCCTCACCGAGGTTGTGGTAGTAGCTGTTGATCTGGCGCGCGCGCTTTGCCGAGACGACGACGCTGGCGTAATTGGAGTCGACGTTCTCGAGCAGACGGTCGATGCGGGGGGAGATCACTGGCGGGTGCCTTTCCGTTGGTAACCCGAGAAGTGTAGTGCGCTCCTAGGAGGCGCTCGGGCGCAGGCGCTCAGTCCAGCTCGCCGCCGACGATCCCGGTCAGCTCATCGAGCGCGTCTTCCAAGCGGTCGTTGACGACCACGTGCATGAACTCCGGCTGAGCCTGTAGCTCCTGCTCGGCTACCTGGAGCCGTCGCTCGACGGTCTCGGCGTCGTCGGTTCCACGCCCGATCAGCCGGGTGCGCAACGCATCGCGCGACGGCGGCGCGATGAATACTTGCACCGCCTCGGGCATCGCCGCGCGGACCTGGCGCGCACCCTGCACCTCGATCTCCAACACGACCGGCGCGCCCGCTTGCACGCGCCGCTCAAGCTCCGAGCGAAGCGTGCCGTAGCGGCGACCCGCGTAGTCGGCGTGCTCCACGAAGTCCCCGGCATCCACGCGGCGATCGAACTCCTCGCGCGTGAGAAAGTGGTAGTCGACCCCGTCCTGCTCCCCCGGCCGCGGCGCCCGCGTAGTCGCCGAGACCGATAGCTCAAGCTCGGGCCGGCGCTCCATCAGCCCGCGAATCAGCGTTCCCTTGCCGACCCCCGAAGGCCCAGTGATGACAAACACGCGCGCCACGGCGGGCAACCCTAGTAGCGGACTCGGGGGAACGAATCTAGAGGCAACGGAGAGGCCGCAGCACGCAGGCTGGCGGCCGTCTACCGGTGAAGGAGGCTGATCAGCTCCGAACGTTGACGTTCGGAGAGCCCGCCGATCGTCTTGCTCGGTGCAATGCGGCAGTGCGCGAGGATCTTGTTCACCTTCACGCGGCCGTACTTCGGGACGGCGAGCAGCATGTCGAAGACCTTCGCGGTCTCGACGTACTCGGGTGGGTTCAGCAGCAGCTGGTGGATCGAGAGGCGTCCCGCCTTCAGGTCGCGCTTGAGCTGAGCGCGCTTGATTCGGATCTGGTTCGCCCTCGCGAGCGCGTCCATTCTTTGGTTGAGGGATCGCTCTGGGGCCACGGAGGTAGTAGAGGACGTCGTACTGGTCGCCGTCGTCATGGGCGGCGAGTCTACACACCCCAAGCAGTCGATCAAGACAAACTCGCCTAATTCAGCTGAAGCTCAACTTGAGGTGCAGACGCATCGAGACTCCTGGACGGTCTCGTCGCGCGTTTGCTGCGGTTTTTACAACTCCTAAACGGGCGCTCGTTGCGCATTTTTGTCAAAACACTCGCCGCGGATGACACACCCGAGGCGATGTGTTTCAGCTCAAGGCCGTCAACTCGCGCGCGATCGTGCGACCCACCGTCGGATCGCGAAAGCTCTCGCTGCCGACCGCCACCAAAGTTGCGCCGGCCTCGATCAGATCGCGTGCGTGGGCCGCGCGCTGAACACCCCCCATCCCCACGACGGGAATCGCAACCGACGCAGCCACCGCGGCCACTTGGGCCAGCGCCACGACGCGGATCGCCGGACCGGACAGGCCGCCGCTGCCGCCGCCGAGCCACGGCGAGGCCGTGCCCGGCGCGAGCGCCATCGCGCGCAGCGTGTTGATCAGCGAGACGGCGTCCGCGCCGCCCGCCTCGGCCGCCCGCGCGCAGGCCGGCACGTCGGCAGTATTCGGCGTTAGCTTCACGATCAAAGGCTTGCGCGTGTGCCCACGGCATTCACCTACGACCGCCTCGAGCTGCCCGGGATCGGCCCCGATGTCGAGGCCCGTCTTCACATTCGGGCAGGACACGTTCAGCTCGATCGCCGCGATCTCCTCACGCTCGTCACACGCGCCCACGAGCTGCGCCAGCTCCTCGCCCGTCGAGCCCATCACGTTCGTGATCAAGGGCACCGGCAGCTGCGCGAGCTGCGGCAGATCCTGCTCCAGGTAGCCCGCGAGCCCCTTGTTCGGCAGGCCGATCGAGTTGATCATCCCCCCTGCGGCCTCCCACAGCCGGGGCGGCGGATTGCCGGCGCGCGCCTGGAGCGTGATCGTCTTCGAGACGTACGCCGCGAAGGGGAACTCGTCTAGCAATGCCTCACCGAAGACGCGCTGCGCGGCGATCGCGTCGAACGTGCCCGACCCGTTGATGATCGGGTGCGCGAGGTGCAGGCCGCAGAACTCGATCACGCGGGCGCCCCGGCGTGAGCATCGACGTGCTCGAGCTCGGCGGCGTCGATCACCGGGCCATCGAGGCACACGCGCAGGTAGCCGCCGCCCCGCTTGGGCACCGCGCAACCGAAGCACGCGCCGAAGCCGCAAGCCATGCCGGCCTCGAGCGCGAGCTGCGCGGGCACGTCCTCGCTCGCGCACATCGTCCGCACGGCCTCGAGCATCGGCGCGGGGCCACAGGCGTAGACGACCGCGCGCGCGTCGCGCGCGAGCTCGTCGGCGAGCAGCTCGGTGAGCAAGCCGTGGTGGCCGACCGAGCCATCGTCGGTCGCGACGCGCGCACCGCGCAACAGCGCCGCGCCCTCGGCGCGCTCGCGGTCGCGGAAGCCGAGCAGCACGGTGACCTCGCGTTCGGCCTCGGCCTCCAGCGCGTCCTGCAGAATCGCGAGCGGTGCGATGCCCACGCCGCCACCGACGAGGATCGCGCGTCGCCGTTCGGTAGGCGGGTCAAAGCCCTTGCCGAGCGGCCCGAGCGCCCACAGCCCGTCGCCCTCGCCGAGCTCGCACAGGCGCTTGGTTCCAGGTCCGACGTCCTCCAGTAGGAAGTGCGACTCGCCGACGCGTCGCCGGGCGACCGAGAAGGCGCGCGCGAGGTAGGGGCGCTCGTCCTCGCCCCCACCCCAGCGCTCGGCCGCGGCGAGCATCGCGAACTGCCCGGGCCGGGGCTCGGGCGTCTCGACATCGGCGACGCGCAGCACGCGATAGGCGCCAAGGCGCTCGACGCCGAGCACGGTCAGCAAGCGGCGCTCCAGCGGAGCGGGCGCCGCGCCCCACTCGCTCACGCGGTGCGGCTCCCGTGCAGCTCTTGCAGGCAGAGCACCTCGGGCGCGCCGTCGCGCCGCTGCTTGGCGATCGCGCGCGCCGCGGAGGTCCCGGCGGCGAGCGTCGTCAGGCAGGGAACCCCGTGCGCGACCGCGGCGCGGCGGATCTCATAGCCATCGGTGCGCGCTCCCACGCCGGTGGGCGTGTTCACGACGAGATCGACGTCGCCGCGCTCGATCCAGTCGACAACGTGCGGCGAGCCTTCGCCGACCTTGTTCAGCGCCTGGACCGGCACGCCCATGCGCGCGAGCGCCTCGGCCGTGCCGCGTGTGGCTACGACGCGGAAGCCGTGGTCGTGCAGCGTCTGGGCGACGTACAGCGCCCCGGCCTTGTCGGCATCGGTGACCGAGATGAACACGGTCCCGCTCTGGGGCAGCGGCACGCCCGCGGCGGCCTGAGCCTTGGCGAACGCGCTGGGGAAGTCACGCGCAATCCCCATCACCTCGCCGGTCGAGCGCATCTCGGGGCCGAGCAGCGCATCGGCTCCCTCGAAGCGGTCGAACGGCAGCACGGCCTCCTTGACCGAGACGTGGTCGCCGAAGCCGATCCCTTCGCGCTCGCGGGGCAGCCCCAAATCGGCGATCGACTCGCCGAGCATGATCCGGCAGGCGAGCTTGGCGAGCGGCAGGCCCACGGCCTTTGAGACGAACGGAACCGTCCTGGAGGCCCGCGGGTTGGCCTCGATCACATACAGCTCGCCCCCGTGCACGGCGTACTGCACGTTCAGCAGCCCAACGACGCCGATCTCAAGCGCGAGCTCGCGCGTGGCGGTACGGATCTGCTCGAGCATCTCCTCGCCGAGCGAGTGCGGCGGCAGCACGCAGGCCGAGTCGCCCGAGTGCACGCCGGCCTCCTCGACGTGCTGCATGATCCCGCCGATCCACGCCTCGCGCCCGTCGCACAGCGCGTCGACGTCGACCTCGGTCGCGTCCTCCAGGAAGCGGTCGAGGAAGATCTCGCGCGCGCCCTCGGCGTCCGCGGCGGTCGCGACGCCCTCGCGCTCCAAGTAGTCGGCCAGGGCATCGCGCGAGTAGACGATCTCCATCGCCCGGCCGCCGAGCACATAAGAGGGGCGCACGAGCAGCGGATAGCCGACCCGCTCGGCGCACTCGAGCGCCTCGCCAACCGAGCGCGCGGTCGCGTAAGGCGGCGCTTTGTAGCCGAGGCGTTCGAGCAGCGCGCCGAACTGCCCGCGATCCTCGGCGAGATCGATCGCCCGCGGGCTCGTGCCGAGCAGCGGCACCCCCGCGGCCTCAAGGCCCGCCGCGAGCTTCAGCGGCGTCTGCCCGCCGAACTGGAGGATCACGCCGCGGGGGCGCTCGGCCTCGACGACCGCGCGGACGTGGTCGAGCGTGAGCGGCTCGAAGTACAGCCGGTCGGAGGTGTCGTAGTCGGTGGAGACGGTCTCGGGGTTGCAGTTGACCATCACGGCCTCCATCCCCGAATCGCGCACGGTCATCGCGGCATGCACGCAGCAGTAGTCGAACTCGATCCCCTGGCCGATCCGGTTGGGTCCGGAGCCGAGGATCACGATCGAGGCCTGCTCGGGCTCGCCGGCGCCGTTGACCGGGCGGCTGACCTCGCTGCGCGCTGCGCGCTCCCAGCCCGAGTAGAAGTAGGGCGTGCGCGCGGGGAACTCGGCCGCGCAGGTGTCGACCGACATGAACGAGCGCTCGCCCGCGAAGGGCGCCTGCGGGTCGCGGGCGATCTGCTCGAGCTCGGCCAGGAACCAAGGATCGATCTTCGTA
The DNA here is from genome assembly GCA_035507305.1 of Solirubrobacteraceae bacterium. Taxonomy (GTDB): domain Bacteria; phylum Actinomycetota; class Thermoleophilia; order Solirubrobacterales; family Solirubrobacteraceae; genus Palsa-744. The sequence continues at coordinate 30,260 of DATJOE010000260.1, forward strand.
CGCTCGTGCACCTTCTGCACGCCCGCGTCGCGGCGCAGCAGCTCGAGCACGACCTCGAAGCGGTCCGGGTCGGCGATCTGTGAGCGCGCGAGCAGCTCCTCTTCCGGAACGTCCGCGACCGCGGGCGACTTATCGAGCTCGCGCGCGGAGAGCGCCTTCGCGAACGCCTGCTGGAAGGTGCGCCCGATCGCCATCGTCTCCCCCACGGACTTCATGTGCGTGGACAGGCGCGGGTCCGAGCCGGGGAACTTCTCAAACGCAAAGCGCGGCCACTTCACGACGACGTAGTCGATCGTGGGCTCAAAGCAGGCCGGCGTGACGCCGGTGATGTCGTTGTCGATCTCCTCGAGCAGATAGCCGACCGCGAGGCGCGCGGCGATCTTCGCGATCGGGAAGCCCGTGGCCTTGGAAGCGAGCGCGGAGGAACGCGAGACGCGAGGATTCATCTCGATCACGAGGATCTCCTCGGTCTCGGGGTTCACAGCGAACTGCACGTTCGAACCGCCGGTCTCCACGCCGACCGCGCGGATCACGGTCAAAGCCTGGTCGCGCAGCTGCTGGTAGAGGCGGTCGGTGAGCGTCTGCTGCGGGGCGACCGTGACGGAGTCACCGGTGTGCACGCCCATCGGATCGACGTTCTCGATCGAGCAGACGATCACGACGTTGTCAGCCTTGTCGCGCATCACCTCGAGCTCGAACTCGCCCCAGCCGATCACGGACTCATCGAGCAGGACCTGGCCGATCGGCGAAGCCTCGATCCCCGCGGCGACGATGCGCTCGAAGTCCTGCTCGGTGTAGGCGATGCCGCCGCCGCGCCCGCCGAGCGTGAACGCGGGACGCACGACGGTGGGCAGGCCGACCTCGGCGAGCTGGGCGCGGGCCTGCTCGAGTGAGGTGGCGATCGCGCTGCGCGGCATGCGCAGCCCGGCCTGTTCCATCGCGGTGCGGAACAGCTCGCGGTCCTCGGCGGTGGCGATCGCCTCGTAGTTCGCGCCGATCAGCTCGACGCCGAAGCGCTCTAGCGTGCCGTCGTCGTGCAGCGCCTTGGCGAGGTTCAGCGCGGTCTGCCCGCCGAGCGTGCCGAGCAGCGCATCGGGTCGCTCGCGCTCGATCACCTGCGTGACGGGCCCGGGCAGCAGCGGCTCGATGTACGTGGCCTCAGCGAACTCGGGGTCGGTCATGATCGTGGCGGGGTTCGAGTTCACGAGCACGACCTCGTAGCCCTCCTCGCGCAGCACCTTGCAGGCCTGCACACCCGAGTAGTCGAACTCGGCGGCCTGGCCGATCACGATCGGCCCCGAGCCGAGGATCAGGATCTTCTGGATGTCCTCGCGCTTGGGCACGGGCTACGCGGCCTCCTCAATCCGTGTGAGGAAGCGATCGAACAGGTACAGCGAGTCGTGCGGACCGGGGCCGGCCTCGGGGTGGTACTGGACAGTGCCGCCGGGCACGTCGAGCAGCTCGAGGCCCTCGACCGTGCGGTCGTAAAGGTTGACGTGCGAAAGCTGCGCGGCGCCGAAGTCGGTCTCCCAGCGCACCGGCTCGTCGCTCGGCAGCGTCTTCGCGCCGCCGGGGCCGAGCACCGCGAAGCCGTGGTTCTGGCTCGTGATCTCGACGCGCCCGGTCGTGAGGTCCTTGACCGGGTGGTTGGACCCGCGGTGGCCGAAGGGGAGCTTGAAGGTCTGGAGGCCCACGGCGCGGCAGAGCAGCTGGTGGCCGAGGCAGATGCCCCAGACGGGCTTGCGGCCCACGATCCCGCGCACGGTCTCGACCACGTAGTCCAGCGCGGCCGGATCGCCCGGGCCGTTGGCCAGGAAGAAGGCGTCGGCGTCGGTGGCCAGCAGCTCGTCAGCGCTGACCGTGCAGGGGTGCAGGGTGACCTCGGCTCCGCGGTTGACCAGGTGCTTGAC
>DATJOE010000261.1:0-13714 GCA_035507305.1 Solirubrobacteraceae bacterium
AACTTGGGAGTGCGCCCGGCGGATCGCAGGCGGTCGAGCGTTCTCTCCAGCTCGTCGATCGGCATTCCGTCGGCGTCCATGTCGATCTGCTCGACCTGCGCCTGGTAGGCGCTGAACGTCGGGATCGCCCCCGGGTAGGTCGGCGCCTCGGCGACGATCACATCCCCCGGGTCGACCAGCGTCTTGCACACCAGGTCGATCACTTGCTGACCGCCGGTCGTCACGATCACCTCGCCCGTGTCGATCTCCGTGCCCTCCGCGGCCATCACCTCAGCGATGCACTGCACCGTCGCGGCCATCCCCTCCGTCGGGCCATATTGCAGGGCGCGCGCCGTCGAGGAGGCGGCGACTTCCGACATCAGCTTCGCGTAGAGCTCCGGCGGGAACGTGCTCGTGTCCGGCAGACCGCCCGCGAGCGAGATCACGTCCGGGCGCTCGGTCAGAGCCATCATGTCGCGCATCGCCGAGCTTTTCATCCCACGCGTGCGCATCGCGAACAGCGACTCGTAACGCGCGAGCTCATGCGCCGTCGCTCGGCCTGTACGCCCGCCACCCGCTTTGCTGGTCGGTCGGTCCATCTGCTCTTGACTCCTATTCGCCGCCGCGCTTCGCGGACCTCGCCGCGCGCACGGCTCGACGCGCCTGTCGTCTATCGTCCTGGCCGGTCGCGCACCGGCCAGAGAAGGGACGGTAGCGCACACCCGCCCGCCCAACGCATGCACGGCACCTTCTTCGACATAGGTCTCGGCGCCGGTCTGGCCGCCGCCTGCGGGCTGCGGCCCTTCCTGCCCGTGCTGCTCGCCGGGGCGCTCGCCTCCGGAGAAACACTCGACGTCAGCTTCGTGCACGACCCGTTCCGCTTCCTGGAAGACGACTGGTGGCTGTTCGTGGTCGTCGCCGCGCTGCTCATCGCCTACGTGCTCCAGCTGTTTCTTGGTCAGTCCGCGTTGCCCGAGGACGGGGCTGAGCGCTCGCGATCCACGCCGCTCGCTGCCGCGCTCGCGGGACTGGCCTACGGTGCGGGGGCTGTCCTGTTCGCGGGCACGCTCGCGGCACACCGGGACATCTGGTGGCCCGGCCTGATCGGCGGGCTCGCTTGCGTATGGCTCGCGCAGAGCGCTGTGCTGCCCCTGTTCGTGCGCGCCCGCGCGCGACTCGCCGATGGCACCGCGAAACAGGCGCTCACCGTGTACCTCGACGCGGTCTCGCTGCTGCTAGCCGCGCTCGTCGCGCTGTTGCACCCGCTCGGCTATGTAGCGCTCGCGCTGCTCGCGTGGCTGCTGCTGCGCACGCGCGCTCGCGGCGAGCAGAAGTACGCCGGCCTGCGAATCCTGCGGCGCTAGGAAGGCGCCGGCTGGATGCCGCCCACGACGCCGCCCGGCAAGCCACCCAAGCTGGTCCTCTGCGTGATCGACGCGATGGCGCCCGAGATGCTGCAGCGAGCCGTCGCCGCTGGCGTCGCGCCCGTGCTCGCGACGCTGATCGAGCGCGGGCGCTACGTGCCCGACTGCGTCGCCGCTTTTCCCTCCGTCACACCCGTCTGCGCGGGCTCGATCATCACCGGCACCGGCCAGGAGCAGCACCGCATCCCCGGCATGAACTGGTACCTGCGCGAGGAGCGCCGCTACGTCGAATACGGCTCGAGCTTCCGCTCCGCTCAGCGCTTCGGGATCGGCCGCCAGTTGACTGACACGGTCTACAACATGAACCGCGCCCACCTCGCCCCCGAGCCGCTCACGCTGTTCGAGGAGCTCGACGATGCAGGCGTGCGTACCGCCGGCACCACGTACCTCATGTACCGCGGGCGCCACCGGCACGAGCCCCAGCGCGATACCGCTCTGACTCGTGTGGCCTCTGCGCTGATGCGCCACTCCGTGATGGGCCCGCGCGAGCTGTTCTATGCAGACATCTTCGCCTCGCGCCGGACGGGTTGCCGCTCGGGCCTCGGCATGCCCGGCGTGCGCGATCGACACTCGGGTTGCGTCTCCAGCTACATGGTCGAACACGACCTGTTCGACTTCCTGCTGCTCTCGTTGCCCGATAACGATTGGCACTCGCACAAGCGCGGGCCTGATGCCCAGCTGCAGTCGCTCGCCCAGGCCGACCAACAGCTCGCGCGAGTCTGCGAGGCCGCGGGTGGCGTCGACGAGTTCCTTGAACAGCACGCGGTGATCGCGATGGCCGATCACTCCCAGGCGCCGGTCACCGCGACGATCGCGCTGCAGGACGAGCTCGCCGAGCTGGGCGTCCTCGCGCCGCGTGGCGACCAGGACGAGCATCCGCGCATCGCCGTGTGCCCCTCCCAGCGCGCCGCGATGGTCTACGCGCTGCGCGCGGAGGAGCGCGATGCGATGCGCGCTTCGGTCGTCACCCGCTCACTACAGATCGAGGGAGTCGAGCACGTGATGTGGCTCGCCCGCGACGCCCACGAACGGGTCAGCGAGGCGATCATCTCAAGCCGCAAGCACGGCGAGCTGCGCTTCGCTCCCGGCGGCGAGCTCGAAGACGTGCGCGGCGCGCACTGGAGCGTCGACGGGCCGCTGGAGGTGATCCACGGGAGCGTCCAGGACGGCCGGCTGTTCACGCCCGAGTTCCCCGATGTCCTCTCCCGTGCCTGGTCCGCGCTCACCTGTCCCAGCTCCGGCGAGGTGCTGCTCTCCGCGGCGCCTGGATACGAGTTCATCGACTGGGGCCGTCAGGCGCACGTCGGCGGCGGCAGCCACGGCTCGTTGCACGCCTCCGACTCGCTGGGCGCGCTCGTACTCTGCGGTGCCGAGCTGCCCGAGCCAGAGCCCGAGCAGTGGGCGATTCGCGACGTCGCCTCGATCGTGCTCGCGCACTTCGGAGTCGGAGCCCGGAGCCCGAGCGACGACCCCGGCGCACGGCTCCCCTGAGCGCAGCCGCCCAAATCCGGCCGGGCCGGCGTTACGCTCGGTCGATGCGACGGCTGCCCCTCGCTCTCCTCTGCCTGCTCGCGTGCGCCCTGCCCTCCGCCGCCGATGCGGCTGGGGGATCGCTCGGGAGCGCGCCCCAGCCGCTCCCGATCGCGGGCGGTTCTACCACGAGCGAGGCCGCGCCCAGCGGCGGGTCATCGTCGTCAATCTCTCCATCCTCTCCCTCCTGGACCGACCCCAACGCACCGATCCCCGTCCCGCCCTCGGATACGCCGCCCGCGGGGCGGAGGTTGTCCGCGAACGAAGTCCTCGTGATCGCCGGACGCCTTCAGAAGATGAAGAACGTCCGCCGCGAATACCCCGGCTCCTACGGCGGCGCCTACCTGAAGCCCACGCTGCACTGGCAGGTCAGCTACTTCTCAAAGAACGGCAAGAAGGAGATCGGGCAGGTCACCATCGACGACGTCTCCGGGCGCGTGCTCGAACAATGGACCGGCTTTCAGGTCGCCTGGACCATGGCGCGCGGGTACCCCGGAGCCTTCGGGCGTCACGTGAACGCGCTCTACATCTGGCTCCCGTTGTGCGTGCTGTTCTTCGCGCCCTTTTTTGACTTCCGCCGCCCGCTGCGACTGCTGCATCTCGACTTGCTTGTGCTGCTCTCGCTCTCGGTCTCGCTCGCCTTTTTCAACCACGGTGAGATCTACAAATCGGTCCCACTCGTCTATCCGCCGCTCATCTACCTGCTCGTCCGCTCGCTCGTGATCGCGCTGCGCCGCCGCCCGCGCCGTGAGCCCGGGCCGCTGCGCCTGCTCGTCCCCGTGCCGTGGCTCGCGCTCGCCGTCGTCTTCCTGATCGGCTTTCGCGTCGCGCTCAACGTCACCGACGCGAACGTGATCGACGTCGGCTACGCGGGCGTGATCGGCGCTGAGAGGATCGTCGACGGCAAGTCGCTCTACGGCCACTGGCCCAAGGACAACGAACACGGCGACACCTACGGACCCGCGGCATATGAGTCCTACATCCCCTTTCAGCAGATCTTCGGTTGGAGCGGGCGCTGGGATGACCTGCCCGCCTCGCATGCCGCCGCGATCTTCTTCGACCTGCTCGCCATCGGGCTGCTGTTCCTGATCGGCCGTCGCGTGCGCGGCCCCGGTCTCGGCGTCGTGCTCGCCTATGGCTGGGCCGCCTTTCCCTTCACGCTTTATGCCATGGAGAGCAACTCGAACGACACGCTCGTCGCGGTGTTCGTGCTCGCCGCGCTGCTCGCCGCTACCTATCGAGGCAAGCTCGCGCCCGCCGCTCGTGGAGGCTTCGCCGCGCTAGCAGGGCTCACCAAGTTCGCGCCGCTCGCTCTTGCCCCCTTGTTCGCGACACATGGGCTCTGGCAACGGACCGTGCGCTCGGCCGACGGGCGTGAGGTCCTCGTCGCCTCGCGCACGCGCTTGCGCCTGATCGCGACGTTCCTCCTCGGGTTCGTCGCGATCGGCGCGCTCGCCAGCATCCCCGCCTTTACGCATGACTCGCTGCACACGATCTACGAGCGCACCTTCGCCTACCAGGGTGACCGCAACTCGCCCTTCTCCGTCTGGGGACTCTATGGCGGGCTCGAAGGCTTTGAGACCGCCGTCGAGGTCTTCGCCGTCGTGCTCGCCGTCGTGCTCGCCGTCGTTCCGCGTCGCCCTGACGTAGTCGGGCTTGCTGCGGCCTGCGGCGCTGTGATCGTCGCCGTGCAGCTTGGGATTGAACACTGGTTTTACCTGTACGTGCCCTGGTTCTTCCCGTTGGTGCTCGTGGGGGTGCTCGCTCGCCACGAGGGGATCGTCAGGACGCGCTGGCGGAAGGAGCGGCCGGTGGCCGAGGCATCAACACCTGCTCGATCGAGTCCGCCCGCAGTCGTCGCGAGCAGCTGACCAGCACGCCCATCAACCAAGGGTCTTCTTCGCTGGTCTCGAAGCGCACGGGCATCTGCGTGAGCAGCGACTCGATCGCTTGCTCACGTTTGACGCCGATCACCCCGCCGCGCGGGCCGGTCATGCCGACGTCGGTGATGTAGGCCGTCCCGCCGGGCAGCACCCGCGCGTCGGCGGTCGGCACGTGGGTGTGCGTGCCGACGACCGCGCTTACGCGGCCGTCGAGGTGCCAGCCCATCGCGACCTTCTCCGAGGTCGCCTCGGCGTGCATGTCCACGAGCACATGGTCCACGTCGCCGAGCGCGGCGAGCGCGGGCTCGATCTCCGTAAACGCCGAGCGCCCCGCCTTCAGGTACAGGTTGCCGCTCATGTTCACGACGCCGAGGCGCACGCCCTCGCGCTGCACCACGCACGTGCCGTGGCCCGGCTGGCTCTTAAGGAAGTTCGCAGGGCGCAGGATCCGCGGCTCGCTGTCGAGATAGCCGTAGATCTCCTTGCGACGGTAGGTGTGGTTGCCGAGCGTGATCGCGTCCACGCCGTTGCCCAGCAGCTCCTGCGCGATCTTCGGCGTGATCCCCAAGCCGCCCGCGATGTTCTCGGCGTTCACGACTACGAACGTCGGCGCGTAGCGCTCGCGCAGCACGGGTAGGCAATCGAGCAGCGTGCGACGCCCCAGCCCGCCGACGACATCTCCCACGAACAGGATCTTCGCGACCGCGGGCGAGCCTCCGCGATCGTCGGGCGCCCCCGTGGCTGCCGCCTGGCCCTCAGCCATACTCCGGCGATGATGGGAGGCACGTGAGCGAGGGCTTCGAGCACGGTCGGGACAGGCCCCCGAAAGCAGCGCCGCCCAGCTCCGAAGAGGAGCAGCTCGCCGACGAGCCCGAGACGCGCAAAGCCGACCACGAGGAGCCGCCACGAGCTGTAGTCCCCCGCTGGGTCCAGCTCGCAGTGTTGCCAATCGCGCTACTAGCGGTCTGGGCGCTCGCGAACGTCGCGGCACAGGTGCTGGTGCTGTTTATCGTGGCGGGGCTCATCGCGCTGATCCTCAACCCGGCGGTCGCCTTCCTGCAGCGCCGACGACTCCCCCGGGGGCTGTCGGTGCTTGCGGTCTATCTCGCATTCTTCCTCGCCCTCGGCGGGCTCGGCTTCCTGGTCGCGAACCCTATCTCCGACCAGGTCCAGAAGTTCGCGAACAATCTCCCGCACCTGGTCGACGAAGCGAATGAAAACCTCCAGACGCTCCAGGAAGAACTGAACGAAAACGGCATCCACGTCCACCTCGTCAAGCAGGGCAAAACCGCGCTGCAGACGATCCAAGAAAAAGTTGCGAAAAGCGCGAGCAAGCTCGCCTCCTCTGGCGCGGGCATCCTCACGGAAGCGGCCGGCGTGGCGTTCGACCTCGTGCTGATCTTCGTGCTGTCCGTGTACATGCTCTTGTACGGCGAGCAGATCGGCGCGCTCGCCAGACGGCTGATGCCGACGGGCGATGGCACTGATGCCGACGACTACCCACATCTGGTGCAGCGCGCCGTCTCTCGCTACGTCGGGGGCCAGCTCCTGTTCAGCGTCGTAATGGGCGCTTCCGCTGGTGTATCGCTGTGGATCTTCGGCGAAGTCGGCCTGTTCCCCGACGGCAGCAAGTACGCGATCGCCTTCGGTGTCTTCTACGCGTTCATGGAGCTGATTCCTTACATCGGCCCGATCCTCGGCGCCGCGCCCCCCGTGATTGTCGCGCTGTTTACCAACCCGATCTCTGCCGTCTGGTTGATCCTCCTATTCATCGCTTTGCAGCAGCTGGAGGGCCACGTCGTAGCGCCACAGGTCTTCGGCCACACCTTGCGGATTAACCCGATCCTCGTGATCTTCGCGCTGCTGCTCGGCCTGCACGTCGACGGGATAATCGGCGCGCTGATCGCGCTGCCGATCCTCTCGGTGCTGCGCGAGACCGTCGTCTACCTACATAGGCATCTCACGCTCGAATCCTGGAACCGCTCGCGCGAAAGCTTGCTCTAGGGGGTGGCGTGAGCTCTAGGGGGTGGGCGTGAGCATCGCCGGCGCGCCATCAGCACTGGACGCGACCGATCCGCTCCTTCGCGCGCGGGGGCTGAGCAAGCGCTTCGGCGAGCGCCGGGCGCTGGACGGGGTCAGCTTCGATCTGCGCGCGGGCGAGCTGGTAGCGGTCGTTGGGCCGAACGGCGCCGGTAAGACCACGCTGCTCTCGATCCTCGCGGGCGTGCAGGGCGCAGACGCGGGCTCCGTCGGCGGCAGCGCCGCCGTGGCCGGCCCGCGCGCGATCGGCTGGGCGCCCCAGCAGGCCGCTGTGTACTCGCGCTTGACCGTACGCGAGAACCTGCTGCTGTTCGCGCGGCTGGAGCAGGTGCCCGACGCCGAGGACGCCGTCGCTCGGATGCTCACGCAGACGGGACTGGCCAAGCGAGCGGGCGACCGGATCGAGAGCCTTTCGGGCGGCAACCGCCAGCGGGTGAACGTCGCGCTCGCGCTGCTCGCCGACCCGTCGGTGCTCGCGCTCGACGAGCCCTCTTCCGCGCTCGATCCCGGGCAGCGGGCGCGGCTGTGGGAGTTCGTCGGTGGGCTTGCTGCGCGGGGGAAGGGCGTGCTGTTCTCCACGCACCACCTTGGGGAGGTGCGGCGGTATGCGAGTCGGGCGATTGTGCTCGCGGATGGAGAGGTTCTGTTCGACGGGGAGCCGGGAGAGCTTCTTGGCTTTGGTGACGGGCAGGACCTCGAGGCTTCGTTCTTGGCGTTGCTTCAGGAACGGGGGCATTCGTGAGCGGGCGGGTCCGGTGAGCGGGCGGGTCCGCTGCGGTATCGGCTTTCTGCGTATTGATAGCCATGGCTATCGCGACCCGAAAAACGAGACCCCGACCGCAGAGACCCAAATCGCAGAGATCCCGACCGCAGATACCCAAATCGCATTCGCATGAGGGCGCTGCTCGCGAAGGACCTGCTGATCCTGCGGCGCTCGCGGCTGTTGCTGGCGGTGCTGGTGATCTACCCGGTGGCGATCGCGCTGCTGATTGGACTGGCGATCTCGCGAGCGCCGGGGAAGCCAAAGGTGGCGATCGTGAACGAAACGCCGCCGGGGCAGACAGTGCAGGTGGGGAACAAGCGAGTAGCGGTGAGCGAATACGCGGAGCAGTTGTTCTCACAGGTACAGCCGCAGAAGGTGGCGAGTCGGGCGCAGGCGGTGAGCGAGATCAAGTCGGGGAAGGTGCTGGCGGCGGTGGTGATTCCACCGAACGTAGTGCCACGCCTGAACTCGGGGCTGAAACAGGGTGAGCTGGAAGTGCTCTACAACGGGAACGCGCTGGAGCAGTCGTTGGTGCAGGCGCAGATCGAATCGGCGCTCGCGCAGGCGAACGCGGGTTTCTCGCAGGAGATCCAGCAGGCGGCCTCGCAGGCGATCGGGGCGCTGCTGAGCGGGCGCAACCTCGGCGTGCTGGGGGCGCCAGAACTGGTCGGTCTCGGCGAGATCGCGCCGAAGCTGGACGCGATCGCCAAGCGTCTGCCTCCGGGAGCAGATCGCAAGACGCTCGAAGAGATAGGCGCGTTCGCGGGCTTCGCGTCGAAGAACCTGGGCCTGGCAAAGAGCGTGCTGGCGACGATCGGCCAGCCGATCGCGGTGAAGACGACGCTGATCGAAGGGCGCCGCACGCCGCTGAACACATTCGCGGTCGTGGTGGCGGTAAGCATCTCGCTGATGTTCGTGTGCGTCTTGCTGGCCTCAGGCGGGGTGGCGCTGGAGCGCGAGGAGCACACGCTGCCCCGCTTGGTGCGGGGGCTGATCTCGCGGGAGAGCTTGCTCGTGGAGAAGGCGCTCCTGGCGGCGGTCTGCTCGGGGGTGCTGGCGTTCGCGATGCTCGCGGGGATCAGTGCGTTCGTGGCGCTGGACTGGGGTCGCGTGGGTGAGTGGCTGGCGGCGCTCGCGTTGGGGGGCGCGGGCTTCGCGGCGCTGGGCGTGGCGATCGGGGCGCTGGCACGCGAGGTACGAGCGGCCTCACTGCTGGCATTCGGGCTCTCGCTGCCGTTGGCGTTCCTGGCGCTGGTGCCGAGCGGCGCAGTGGGGGCGGGCTTGAACGACGCGATCTCGGCGATCTCGTTTGTGTTCCCATTCAAGGCTGCGCTGCAGGCGCTGGACGCGGCGGTGAACGGAGCGTCTCCGTCGTTGCCTGGGCCGCTGCTGCACCTGGCGGCGCTGACGGTGGCGTTCGGCGCGCTCGCCCGGCTCGGGCTGCGTCGCCTCGATTGACCTCGGAATCTCTAACCTGAAAGGCGATGGCCTTTCCGGAGACGCGCATGCGCAGGCTGCGCGCTTCGGCTTCGTTGCGCGGCTTGGTGCGCGAGACGGAGCTGAGCGCGGGGCGCTTCGTGTTGCCGTTGTTCGTCTCGGAGACGGCGACGGAGCGGGAGCCAATCGCGACGATGCCGGGTGTGGAGCGACTCTCGATCGCGGCGGCGGTGCATGAGGCACGCGCGGCGGCAGACCTCGGGATCGCGGCTGTGATGTTGTTCGGGATCCCGGCGCAGAAGGATGAGCAGGGCTCGGGCGCGTGGGACGAGGAAGGCGTGGTGCAGCTGGCGACAGCTGCAATCAAGCAAGCGCTCCCGGAGCTGCTGGTGATTACGGACGTGTGCCTGTGTGAGTACACGGCGCACGGCCACTGCGGGTTGCTGCGCGAGGACGGCTCGGTGGACAACGACGCGAGCGTCGAGCTGCTGGCGCGGACGGCGGTGAGCCAGGCGCGGGCGGGAGCAGACCTGGTGGCGCCCTCGGACATGATGGACGGCCGCGTGAAGGAGATCCGCTCGGAGCTGGACGGCGAAGGGTTGAGCGACACGCCGATCCTGGCCTACTCCGCGAAGTTCGCCTCGGCTTTCTACGGGCCGTTCCGCGAGGCGGCGGGCTCGACGCCGGCATTCGGCGATCGCCGCGCCTACCAAATGGATCCTGCGAACGGGCGGGAAGCGGTGCGCGAGGCTCTGCTGGACGTGCAGGAGGGGGCGGACATGGTGATGGTGAAGCCGGCGCTCGCCTACGGCGACGTGATCGCGGCGGTGAAGGCGGCGACGGGCCTGCCGGTGGCGGTGTACAACGTGAGCGGCGAGTATGCGATGGTCAAGGCGGCCGCGGCGGCGAGCTACGTTGACGAGCGGGCGACGGTGCTGGAGATCCTGACCTCGTTGCGTCGCGCGGGCGCGGAGACGATCATCACCTACCACGCAAAGGACGCGGCGGAATGGCTGGCGCAGTGAACGCGGATGACCCTCAGGCAACGGCGGCGCACGAGCCCGCGGCGGCGCAAGAGCCGCTGGCGGCGGTGGCGGATAGCGCCCGCGCGCAAACAGCGACGCCGAAGCTGCGCAGCCGCAAGGACGGGGCGGCGATTCCGCTGGATGACGCCGACCGCAAGCTCTTGAACCTGATGCAGGGGAAGTTCCCGATCGCGTCGCGGCCCTACCAGCATGTGGCCTCGTTGGCGCAGATGAGCGAGCAGGAGGTGATGGAGCGGGTGCAGCGCCTGCTCGACAAGCGAATCATCCGCCAGGTGACACCGATCTTCGATACGCGGGCGCTGGGCTACTCCTCGATGCTGGTGGCGGCAAAGGTGGATCCGGATCACCCGCACCGCGCGGCGCAGGTGATCAACGAGCACCCGGGGGTCTCGCACAACTACCTGCGCAACCACGACTTCAACCTGTGGTTCACGATTGCGACGGAGCCTGACTCGCCGCTGGGTTTGGAGGGCACGCTGGAGGTGCTGGCGCGAGAGGCGGGGGCGGAGTCGGTCCGCCAGCTGCCGACGCTGAAGCTATTCAAGATCCGAATGGACCTGGAGATGGAGGGCGACACCGAGGCGCTGGCGAGCGCGGTGCAGGCGAGCGATCCGATCGAGCTCGACCCCCAGCCCTACGACGAGCGGGACATCGCGGTGATTCGGGCGTTGCAGGGCGACATGCCGGTGATCTCCGAGCCCTACGCGCCGGCAGCGGAAGCGGTGGGCCTCTCCGAGCAGCAGCTCCTCGACCACCTGGCGGGGATGCAAGAGCGCGGCCTGCTCCGCCGCGTGGCGGCGATCCTCTACCACCGCCGGGCGGGCTTCTCGGCGAACGGGATGGGCGTGTGGAAGGTGCCAGACGAGCAGATCCTCGAGATCGGCCGCCAGATGGCGGCGGTACGGGGGATCTCCCACTGCTACCAGCGCCCGACATACGCGGACTGGCCCTACTCGGTGTTTACGATGGCGCACGGACGCAGCAAGGAGGAGTGCGACGCGGTGCTCGAGGCGATCGCGGAGCAGACGGGGATCTCCGAGCGCGCGACCCTGTACTCATCGACGGAGTTCAAGAAGATCCGGCTGCTGTACTTCACGGACGAATTCAAGGAGTGGGAGAGAAAGTATGGATAGGAGCGCCCTTTGGGGCGCTCTGATCGTGCTCGCGTAGCTCGATGGCATCGCTGACGGACACCCGATCGGGGGAGGCCTACCGACGCGCGCTGGACCTGCTGCCCGGGGGCGTGAACTCGCCGGTTCGGGCGATGCGCTCGATCGGACGCGACCCGCTTTTTATCGCCCGAGGAGAAGGCGCGGAGCTGATCGACCTCGATGGGAATCGCTTCATCGACTATGTGTGCTCGTGGGGACCGCTGATCCACGGCCACGCCCACCCCCGGATCGTGGAGGCGGTGAGCGAAGCGGCGGCGAAGGGCACGAGCTTCGGCGCGCCGACGGTGGGTGAGGTGGACCTGGCATGCGCGGTTGCGGGGCGGATGGAGAGCGTGGAGATGCTGCGGATGACCTCGTCGGGCACGGAGGCGTCGATGACGGCGATCCGCCTGGCGCGGGCGGCAACGGGCCGGGAGAAGGTTCTGAAGTTCGCGGGCGCCTACCACGGGCACGTGGATGGCCTGCTGGCGCAAGCGGGCTCGGGCCTGGCGACGCAGGCGCTGCCGTCGAGCCCGGGCGTGCCGGAGAGCGCGGCGGGGGCGACGGTACTGGTGGCGTGGAACGACGTGCGGGCGCTGCGCGAGGCATGCGAGCGTCACGAGTTCGCGGCGATCCTGGCGGAGCCGCTGCCGGCGAACATGGGGTTGGTGCCCGCACGCGAGGGCTTCCTGGAGCTGCTGCGCGAGCTGGCGGACGCGAATGGGGCGCTGCTCGTGCTGGATGAGGTGATCTCGGGCTTCCGCGTAGCGCGTGGCGGCGCACAGGAGCTCACGGGCGTGGGCGCGGATCTGACCGTGATGGGCAAGGTGATCGGCGGCGGGTTGCCGGCAGCGGCGCTAGGCGGGCGGGGCGAGCTGATGCGAATGCTGGCGCCGGCGGGCGAGGTCTACCAAGCGGGCACGCTGTCGGGAAATCCGCTCGCGGTGGCGGCAGGCCTGGCGACGCTGGAGCTACTTGACGAAGCGGCGTACGCGCGCCTTGCGGCGAGCACCGAGCGCCTTGCGGCGGGCTTGCGCGAGGCGGCGGCGGAGGCGGACCGCGCGGTCCAGGTCGTGACGGCGCCGGGCCTCTTGACAGTGTTCTTCAGCGAGCGACGGGTCGAGGACTTCGCGGGAGCGCAGGACTGTGACCTGGAGGCGTTCGCGTCTTGGTGCAGGGAGCTGCTCTCGCGGGGGGTGTACCCGCCGCCATCTCAGTTCGAGGCGTGGTTTCCCTCGCTGGCGCACTCCCCGGAGCAGATCGACCGCACGGTGGAAGCGGCGGCGGCGGCGTTCGCGGCGTCGCGGGAGGCGGGCTCCGTATGAGGCCGCTTACGTTGTGGTTTTGGAGACCACCGTGCTAGCGGAGTCCTCCGACGTGCTCGACCGGCTGCGCGAGCTGCTGCGCACGGAGGGAGGGTTGCTGACGACGCTGCTCGACGAGGGAGTGGAGACGAACGGCTCGGAGACGGCGACGGAGAGCCCGGCCCGGATTGCGGCGAGCGGGCCGCGGACCGAGTCGCGCAGCGAGCAATACGAGCTGCTGGTGGAGGCGATCTATGAGGGCTACCTGCTGCACTACGGCGCGCCGAGGGTGGTGCGCGCGGCGGACGCGGACCTGCGGGTGCTGGCGGGCGACCGGCTGTACGCGGTAGGGCTAGCGCGGTTGGTCGAGCTGGGAGACACGGATGCGGTGGCGGAGCTGGCGGACACGATCACGCTGAGCGCGCTTGCGCAGGGGGCGGGGGAGGCGGAGCTGGCGGACGTGGTCTGGGCGGCGGGCGCGCGGGCTGTGGGCTGGGGGCCGAGCGAGCAGCACGCGCGCGCGAAGCAGTTGCTGGCGAGGCGCGCGCCCGAGGCATTCGAGGCGATGCGCACAAGCGCGTCGGGCTCGCCAGCGCCGCGCTGAATCGCGCCTCGATATTGTTCGCGGTCGGTGTCCGACAAGCACGCAAAGCACAAGTCCAAATACACCGCCGACCGTCTGATCCCGGGGGCATTCGAGGGCGAGACGGTCACGCGCAGGCGCTTTATGACCGGCACGGCCCACACGGCGGGGGCGATCGCGGCGGGAGCTTTCGCGCTGCCGGCGCTGGGCTTCGCGATCGGACCGATCTTCAAAAGCACGCCGCACCACTGGGAGACGGTGGGCAAAGAGGGCGACTTCAATGAAGACAACTACGTGCCAGTGACGTTCACGCTCACGCCGGGGATCGGCGAGGCGGGCAAGACGACAGCCTACGTGCGGAAGTTCAATCCGAAAATCGACACGGACCCAAGCGACAAAGACTCGAAGTACATCGCGATCTCGAGCCGATGCGCGCATCTGGGCTGTCCCGTGCGCTGGGTGGACGCGGCGGAGCGCTTCATCTGTCCCTGTCACGGCGGCGTGTACAACCTGCTCGGCGTTCCCGTCGGCGGACCGCCCGTGCGGCCCCTGGACCGCTTCTACACGCGCGTGA
>DATJOE010000262.1:0-23080 GCA_035507305.1 Solirubrobacteraceae bacterium
GTTGACCGCCACCTCAAAGGGGGCTACGAGCTGTCCTTCACCGCTCTTGGCGAATTCCTGAACCAGTTCAAAGCCCGCGAACGCGGGCGTGGCCGCGAGAAGGAAGACGGCGAGGGTGGCGAGGGCTGCGAGGACGCACGCCGCCGTCGCGGCGGGACGCCGGCGCAGCCCATGAGCTGCGCCGTCTGTCGCGGTTGTCGCCTCCATGCTCTCGAGTGTTGGTGTCACCCTCGCGCTCCCCACCCCGCGGACTGGGCCTACGCCGTCACGGCCCAACTGCCGCGCGCCGCCGCCTGACCTCCCGCTTGGACACCAAACTCGAGGAACGTGCCCGGCTTCCCGAAGTGACCGATTTCTTCGGCGAAGATAGGTTTGGGAACGAAGAGGAGTTTTTCGGTTTCTTCTTCGTCGGTGTAGATGCAGAGCTTGCCTGCGGGTGCCGTCGGCGCCGTGACCGTACCCGTACAACCGCCGGTACCGGCTTTAGTGATGGTTTCGGTCGCGTTCAGGTAAAAGGCTTCGCCCGATGACCCAAGGGGAATCGAGAAGGAGATCGGAATGAACGAGATACCTTCAGCGGAAGCCCCGAAGACGTTCACCGCCCAAGTGCCAGTCTCGGTCTTGCCGGCGGGGAGCGTCGCGGTGAAACCCGTTTCACCGTTGAGCCCTTTTTCGCCTTTGGCGCCCGGTGTGCCAGCGGTGCCGGCAGGCCCCTGCGGGCCCGTTTCACCTTTGGCGCCCGCCGCACCGGCGGGTCCTGTGGGTCCGGCGGGTCCCTGCGGACCGGACGCTCCATTCGTGCCGTTGGCGCCTTTGGCGCCGGCGGGACCAGCGGGACCGGCCTTCTTAAGCTGAGCCAGCACGCTCGGCTTGATCTGCTTGGTCGATGTGATCAGGTACTTGCCGGCGGCGAATGCGCCTCCCGACATCGCAAGCACAAGTGCGAGTACCGCGACCCCCGTGGTCGCGCTGAACCGCCTGCGAACTGAGTGCAACATGCTCACCCCTCCTCCAGGGTCATCCTGCGGTTTCGATTCGCGTCGAATCTCGGCGCCGCACGATCGTCGTCCATCTAGCGACGCTTCCTCGGCCCTGAATAAACGCTGATGTACAACGTAGCGTATCCGCTCACAGGGTGTCAAGCAGGAACCGGTCAGGCTCGCTTCTGGCAACTCATTGGACATAAAGCTTCGAAAAATAGGGATAGATGCGGGAGAGCTCAGCCGAATATCGGCCACCACACGGAGCCAAGTACCTGCTCGAACGGGGGCCGGTAAACTTCGGCGCAGGAATAAACGTAGGTGGAGAAGTTGAGGGTCCACGACAGCGCTACCTCGCCGAGGTGAGGCCTTACTGGCGGCAACGGAGCGCTACGCTCAGCTGCCGATTTCGCCTGAGTCGCAGGGCCTAACGGCCTCTCCTTGGGATAAGGGAGTCCGGTCAAAGCTCCGCGATCGATAAACGCGTAGTTGGCGAAGTCGCTCCTTCGCCGCCGGACCGTCGCCGGCTCCGCCTCCCGCCGCGAGGATCGTCCGGCTTCTACCTTGCGGGCAGGGGTTGCCGACTCAGGTTTCGCCGCGCATTGCCAAGGGAGCAAGGTGAGGTGAGTCGCCGACCCCGGGACCGGTGCTGCGCCCCGGGGTTCGGCGATGAAGCTTCTTTACTGCGCGCGCTCAGGCAAGCGTGTCTTCGAACAGGGCCTCGCCGAAGGGTCCGCCGAAAGCAGAGACGACAAAGCGCTCGACGTCTTCGGGAGCACACGATTTGCTGCTGCCTTTGACGAGTTTGCCGGTCGTTGTGCCTCCGAACAGGATCCAGCCTGGTATTTCAATGTCGGATTTTGGGTTTTTGAACACGTATGAGCACGATTCAGATGGGGTTAGGGTGATGGATCCCGTCAGATTTCCGGTGCCTTTGGATGACAAGACCGTTTCCGTGATCAGCCCCGAGATTTTGGTAGATGAGAAGGGGCACTGAGCTTGCGTCGTCGTCGTTCCGGTCAGCACGTCTTTTGGCGCCCCGTTTGTGACGACCGTTCCTACGGAAATCAGGTAGCACTGTTCGCCGAGGGTGAAAACGACTTCGGCGCGGCTGCCGGGGGCGGCCGTTTTTGTCCCTTCTTCTTCCGTGAGCACCAGATTTTTCACGGCGAGAGCCGGTGAGGTTGGCACTACGGCGAGGATCGCCGCCACCGTCCCGAGCGCCACCTTTATCCCTCGTGTTGTCATCATCGCTGCTCCTTCCCTTGTGATCCGAGACATAGCCGCGGATCACCTTTGGTTTGATTCCGGCCTCGAGCCGTGAGTTTGCTGAAGCGGCGAGGGTAGGGCTGCTCAACGTAAAAAATCAAGATGTAACAGTAAGGTCTGCCTGCCGTAGTCACCTGTTAACTGTTCACCTCGTCAGGCTGGCCTACGTAGAGTGTGCTTGCGATCTGCAGGCCGCGGGGTGTGAGCGACCACGCGTTAGAGTGGCCGGGTCCGCGCGAGCGCTTGGTGAGCAGGCCAATACGTGCGAGCCGCGCGAGCAGCGCCGAGATCTGCGTGTGGCCAGCGATGCCGACGGCCGCAGCGATTTCGCGGTTGCTCGCGCCCGGATTGGCCCGCAGGTAGCGGACGCAGGCCCTTGCTCGATGGGCCCTTGGATCGCTCAGGGCGAGTGGCACTCGCGTAGGCACCTCGGTTCTGAGATGACTCAGGCGAGCGCGCCGGACGCGCATGAGCTCGCGCGCGAGCTGATCGCTTCGCGTGATCTCTTGTGAAACTCTGGCTCGCGGTAGGTAAGGCGCCAGCACGAGCCCCGTCGCCGGTCCCAGCAGCTCGATGAGCGGCTCGGCCGCGCCCGTCACCAGACGTGTCTGAAGCACTCCGAGCAGCGAGGCCATCACCCCGGCCGTGGCGAGGGGGTGTATGTGGGCGTCGGCCGGCGAGGCCCAGCTTGCTTCGATCATTGCGGTGATCTCGGCCACATGGCGTTCGCGGGCGACGCGGGCCCACGAGCCTGCTGCTGCGGCCTCTACAAACAGGACATAGGCAAGGTTCGGGTTCACATCGAAGTGCGTCAGCAGAGCAGCCAGGGCCGAACGCACCCCGTCGATCCAGAAGCTCTCGTGCTCGAACGCGTCAGCGATCAGCGCGCGTGCTTGAACCGCCCCATCGTCAAGGACAGCGAGGAAGCAGGCATCGAGCCCATCGAACAGGGCATGAAAGGTGTGGCGGGAGACTTTTGCCCGAGCGCACATGCGCCCGATGGAGACGCCTGAGTAGCCCCGCTCGCTAACGAGCTCGACCATTGCGTCAAGAATGCGTGAGCGGGGACTCACCCGATCCATGGGTTCTAGGTGGGTCAACTGCGTTCTCACTGCTTGCCCCTGATGCCGATGCCCTCTTCGCGCTCGCCCTCTCGGCGACCCGCGAGCTACTCGACGTCTCGGCCGACGAGCCGTCGACAGTCGCCTACTAGCCTGACCGGACCGGTCGGTGAGAGCGTAATAAACGCTAGCGTTCAGCGTAGCTTATCGTGCGCTAGTATGTCAACGGACCCGAAGGACGTCTCGCTTACAGTGTCAGTGCTGCTGCGAACAAAGCAATTACGTATCGTGGTCGGTAGCTTGTGCGACAACCCGACCAAGTGGTCTTGAAATTGGGATGGGGGACTCGTAAACGGTGATGGCTGAGTATGTGGACAAGGCCAAACTGAAGCGTCGATCCGAGGGGCGGTTGGACCACCGCCAGGAGAGCGACACCGACGAGGGATCCGTCGAGGCGCGACCCGCGGCGTATGCGATGTCACATCTACGGTGCTTCGCTACCGTCTCTGCCCGATGCCAGGGCGTTCGAGAGAGATGCAGCCGGTAAACACCGGGTTGCTGAAGGGGCGAAGGAGTACACAGCGCGAGCGACTGCTGACCGGAGTGGTCCGGGCGACCAACCGCGACGGGTATGCGGGCGCGAACGTGTCCGCCATCATCGAGGAAGCGGGGGTATCTCGTCCCACGTTCTACGAATACTTCGCCGACCGAGATGATTGCCTGCGTGCGGGCTTCGCGGCAGCACAGGAAGAACTCGCAGCACAGCTCCACGAAGCGATGCACGCACAGCCTGGGATGAGTCCGTCCCATGTAGTCGTCGCGACGCTGATCGACTTTGCGAGCACACAGTCAGCACGGGCGCGCTTCCTGATGGGCGAGATGCTCGCCGCCGGACCCGAGGCGCTCGACGCCCGCGATCGAGGAATTGAGGAGCTCGCAGCGATCGTCGTGGAAGCCGAGGACACGGCCGCCGGGACGTCCGTAGGCCCGGATGTCCCGATCCGCGCTTTGATCGGGGGAATTCAGCGTCTGCTCGCCGCCCGTCTTCGGCGTGGGCCGATCGAGCCCGAAGGGTTGCTCGAGGAAGTCCTCGGATGGATGGCGAGCTACGAGCGGCCCGCGACCGGGCGCCGCTGGCGGGAAGGCTCGCGCGCGAGCTTTCCCGCCGTTTCGACCGTGACAGCGATCCCCCTGCGCCCGCCGCCCGCGCTCGGGCCGGGACGTCCGCGCTCGTCCCCGGGCGAAGTCGCGGAGAATCATCGTCAACGGCTGCTGTTTGCCGCGGCGTCGCTGGCGGCCGAGCAGGGATACACCGCAACGACGGTTGCGGAGCTGACCAAACACGCGCAGCTCGATCGCCGCGCGTTCTATTCGATCTTCCAGGACAAGCAAGACCTGTTCATGGCGCTTCACGAGTTCGTGTTCCAGCGTCTGCTCGCGGTGACGGCCGGTGCCTTCTTCGGCGGGGCGAGCTGGCCACAGCGAATGTGGGCCGGAGTGAATGGCATGTGCGAGTTCCTGCACGCCAATCCCACGATCGCGCATGTGGGATTCGTAGAAGCCTACGCAGTTGGCCCGGGCGCTGTCCAGCGCATCGAGGACAGTGTCAGCGCGCTTGGTGTTTTCCTGCAGGAGGGATACAGATACGAGCAAAAACAGGGCACCCCTACAGAGCTGGCGCTGTCGGCGATCACCTGGACGCAGTTTGAGATCCTGCACCGGGCTGCACGCCGGCACACGCGCCCGCGGATAGCCGGCCTGGTAGGCACAATGACCTTCATCGCCCTTGCGCCATTCCTCGGCCCAGCCGCTACCGACCGCGCGATCGATGAAGCCGTCGCCAACGGAACTACGGACCGCAAGCGACGAGCGGGAGACGACGACAGCACCAGTTGAGAAAGGCCGCAGGAGCGGGCTATCCGTCTGAGGTTTCCGCGCGCCGCCCGGGACCGGCGAACCTGCCGGCCCGGGCGATGCCGCGAATTCTGCCGTCTACTACTAGAGGCTCAGCCCAGCACAGCTTCGAATGGTTCTCCGAAGACTTCGTTGGTCACGTTGGCGCGGAAGATTTGAGTCGTCGTCTTCGCGCACGATTTGTCGCTGGTTTTTTTGTTCAGCTTGCCGACGACGGTTCCTTTGATGAACGTGAAGCCCGGAACTTCGAAGGTCGACTTGAACGTCTTGAAGACGTAGACGCACGGCCCGGGCTCAGAGACGCTGATTTCGCCCTTCAGTGTCGCCTTGCCGTTCTTCGCCAGCGCAGTTTCTTTGACCAGCCCCGAAATACTCCGGCCCGCTTCGCATTCGGTTTCCGAGGCGGTGGTCTCCGTGAGCGTGATCTTCGCGGCGTGGTTGGTGCCGACTTTGCCGTTGGAGAACAGCGAGCATTCGTCTACTTCGATGCCGGTGTCGCCCGGACTTCCGTTCGCGACGGGGACGCCGCCGGACTGCAGCACGAGCAGTTTCGGGGCCGCCGAGGCCCCGGCGGCGGGAAGAAGCGCCAGCATCATTGCCAGCACCGTCAGGGCGCCGACGCCCACGAGTTTCGTCCTTTTCATGTTTCTCTCCTATCCCTCTTGTAGGCCATCTCATTGGTGAGTCAAGGACCGGTTGGCTGCGGGGAGCCAGCTATCCGTCGGACTCGCATTCCCCCCAGGCGACCTGCCTTTACCAGCAGGCAACCGATGTGCAGATAAACACTGCTGTTTTACCGTACAGCATTCGGTTTGATCCGTCAATTTCCCAGGAAAAAGCCTTACAAATGACGTCTACGCCTGATAGGGACCATCAAAAAAACGTTGTTGATGTAATAGCTATCTCGCGGCGCTACCGGGAGATACGCCCACCGTTCGCGCCCGCTTAGAACAAGTAACGAGAAGGAGGGCGCTCCCAAAGCCCTGCCGCGGCCAGCAGCCGCTACCGCCTTGACACCTGGTTGTCATTGGGTCACGGAGTAGAGGAATCCCGCCACGAGCACAGCTGCCCTCTCCGATCACTCGGCACCGTCGCACGGCTGAACGTCTCGCCGCATCGGCCTAGCCGATCCAGCGCTGGCAGCGCTCGCTTTGGATCCCGAGACCATTCGATCGTCGATCTGCCTAGTGAGGCGTTTGGTCGGCCCCAGATAAACGCCTTCGTCTAACCTAGCGTAAGATGATACACAGATGGTGACAGCAACCAGCGAAGGTCTCGGCAGGCGTCAGGCACTTCCTAAATGCGGCGAAATACGGGCGTTACGAGCAAACATCTCAAGCACCGCGCCTCGATGAGGCGAGATAGGGCGTCTATCAACATAAATTCACACATTGTAATAAACGGGCATGATGAAGTTGCAGATGAAAAGTAAGATGAGGGCGCTGGTCAGCCGGGAGATCGACGGCCGCTTGAGGTCTCGCGCCCTCGTGCCGCGACCGCGGCATATGTCCGAGCTGCCGCTCCGTCGCCCTCGCCACCGGTCTCCAGAGCCGAAGCATGCGACATGTGTGCATGTAATAAACACGGTGTTGCCAAATCGCGAAAGCGAAGACGGTGCATGCGCGCTCGCAGAAGCACGAGGCGGTCGACGCGATGGATAAGAGAGCACGACCAGCGGCGCGCAAGCACCGTTACGACGCGCGCAAGGGCACGCAGCAAGAGCGTCTCGTCTCGGCGATCGTCGAGCTTGCCTCAAGCGAGGGATACGAGGGCATCAGCATCAGTCAGATCGTCGCGGTCGCCGGTGTCTCGCGCCCAACGTTCTACGAGTACTTCCACGACAAGTCCGAGTGCCTCCGCGCAGCGGTCGAGCAGATACAGCAGCATGTCCTTGCAGAAGCCCTCGACAGGCTGGGTGAGACCGGGCCTGAGAACGCTCTGTCGACGACGCTCGGCACGCTCGTCGAGTTTGCGAGCTCGTCGCCGGCGATGGCGAGAGTGCTGATGAGCGAGGCGATGGCGGGCGGCCCACGCGTGCTGTACGTTCGCGATCAGGGCATCGGCGCGATTGCTTCAGGCGTTGAAGCTGCGTATAAGGATGCGTCGGGCGGTTCGATCGCCCCAGATGCCTCGGCGGAGATGGCGATCGGCGGGGTATATCGGCTACTTGCGCGCCGGCTGCGCCGTGGAGAGCAGCCCAGCGACGAGCTGACCCACCAGCTCGGGTACTGGATCGACGCCTATTCTCGAGAACTCCAGCGGCACCGTTGGCGCGCGCTGGCGCCGTATCCGCCCCCCGAGGCGACTCCTAGCGCGAGCCCGCCGCTGCTAAGGCCCGTAGGCCCCGCAAGGACGAGGTCGAGTCAAGCAGACGACCAGCTCGCCGAGGATCGCCAGCGGATCCTGTTCGCTGCGGCTGAGATCGCGCAGCAGAGCGGCTACGCGGCCGCGAGCGCTAGCAAGATCAGCGAGCGGGCCGGGCTGGATCACAGGGCATTCCGTCGGGCCTTCGCGGATCGCGAGGAGGTCATCTTCGCGCTGCATGAACTCTTCTTCCAGCACATGATGACGGTCAGCGCCGGAGCGTTCTTCGCACAGGCGAGCTGGCCAGAGCGCGTTTGGCAAGCGGGCGTCGCATTTACCCAGGCGGCGGAGCAGGACCCGCTGCTCGCCAAAGTCGGATTCGTCCAGGCACACGAAGCGGGGGGTAGCGCGGTAAAGCACTACGAGGATCTGGTGAGCGCTTTCAAGATATTTCTGGAGCAGGGCTACGAGCTGGTACCAACGGAGACGAGCAGATTGTCAGATGAGTCGCTCGAGGCAATCGTGTGGATGACCCTCGAGCTTGCTTATGCGCGTTCGCGGGCCAGTGGTAAGCCACAGCTTCGCAGCCTGCTCCCCCACGTAACCTTTTGGACGCTCGCTCCGTTTCTGGGCACCGAGGCGGCAGATCATTTCATCGACCAGAAGCTCGACCAACCAGAGCCGCGGTAGGCACAAAGAATTGCGCCTTGCCGTTGGATAAAACGGCGAGAATGGCCCAGGGACGATCTTTGGTCGCGCCCGGGGGCCAGGTTTCTGAGACCCCCGAGCGAAAACCTTTACGGCAATTCAATCTTCCCGTGAGTTAATTCAGGCGAGCGTTTGCCGGAGCTACTGGGCGCTCCATTTTTGTTTGGTCGGTTCGCCTTTGCCATTGACCAGATGAATATACGGGATCACACCTTCGAGTGTCATCATTTTCCCTGCCCATCGCATGTGGGTACTGCCTGATGTTTCACACACTAGCGTCTGATTTTCCTGTTCATGTTCAATGGCAGGCAATTCGAATTCGCAGATCTGCGTGCCTGACATGTATATCGGGTACCCCTGCAGAGCGCACCCGGCACCTTCCAGAACGATGGCGTTCCATTCGGAGCCGGCGGGATTCAGCTCTTGCTGAAGAACCGAGGTGCCGATCAAGGTCGCGGGCATCGCATGCGTCAGTTCGAACGGTTCTTTGACCGCGCAGCCCATCGGTTTTTCTTTGTGTTCCACTACGCAGCTTTTGAGCGCGACAGAAAGGGTTGATGTGCCTCCGGACGCGAGGGTTCCCGACAGGGTCCCTTCGTCGCAACGTATTTCTACGCTGACACCATAGGGGGTGCCTTTAATCCAGACACTCGTGTGGAAGCTCTTCTGTACGCTGACGGAGCCAGTCAGCGGTTTGCCTTCCACCTTGTATTCATGGGCTTGCGCCAAAGCGGGTATTGCGAGCGCAACCAGCGAGCAGACTACGGCAGTTGCTACGACGGCCGGTCTGAACCGTGACATTGTTCGCGACCTCCTCTCCTCCCAGCATGGGCCGGGCATCTTTGTGGGATCGCGAGGCTAAGAGAATGTCCCGTAAGAAATCAAGATGTAACACGAGCGCCTATTGGCGCGGACGAACTGTTAACTGTCACGTTGCCGACGACGCGTGCACTTACGAGACCCTCCGGGGAGCTAGGTTCCCGGAGGGTCCGAGAGCCGCCCTGCGAGCAGGGGCACGGACCAACTGGTGGACTCGGACTTGATCCCTCAGCTCCGGTGCTAACCCCGCAACCCCGGACGCGTCATGGATCTCAGCAAGCTGCGCAGCGCCGGGACGGGATGATGTTAGAATACTGCCTCGTACACAGAGGAGTACGGACGAGTACTTACAGAATTACGAGCAGCATGAGACGGCAGGCGGCGATGGTGCGAGACGCAGATGAGCTCGCAATCCACTCGATCGTAGAGTCGGCTCTGCGCGATCACGCTCTGATCGCGACCGAGATGGCTTCGCAGATCGCCGCGCAAGTCGACGCCTACCAGCACGCCTTGGACCCGCAGGCGCTGTTGCTCGACACCGAGCGCAGCTGCGATGCCCACATCCAGAACTTCCTGCGGTCAGTTGGTCGCGATGGCGAGAGCCTTGAGTTGGACTTCACGGCAGCGTCGGTTGCGCAGCGCGTTCGCCAGGCGATCCCGCTCGAGGCCGTGCTTCACGCCTACCGCGTTGGCCATCACGTGCTTTGGACCTACCTCAGGGACCGTGCGCAGGACTCCGAGCGCGGCCCCATCGCGATAACCACACTGGTCGACCCGATGCTCCGCTACATCGATGCGGTGAGCACGGTGGTTGCGGAGGGCTATCTTCGCGAGCAGCAACACGCGCTGGCGGACGCCGATCGAGTGCGTCGCGACGTGCTCGAGCAGCTCCTCGCGCAAGCCCCGGAGGCGGTGGGTTTCGCAGCGGCTCAGGGGATCGAGCTGGATGCCGATGCTCCTCATCACATTCTGCTCGCCCGCCGCGCCGTTCAGGAGCAGGGTGACCTTCGCGCGATCTGCAATGAGATCGTGCGGCTGTTCGGCCGCGACGCCCCGCTTGTCGTTATACGTCAGGAGACGGCTGCGGCGCTGGTGCGCGGAGGCGATCGCTCGACGTTGGACCGCGCCCGTCGTCTCGCCGACGGCTTTGCGGGAACGGAGCGTATCCGCGTCGGTGTCAGTTTGACCTCGACGATATTGGAGCTCGGCGAGGCATACAGGCAGGCGGAAAGAGCGCTGCAGGTCGCAAACGATTTGGAGTCTGTCGTCGCACTTGGAGGCATGGCGTCCATCGACTACCTCGTAGCGGCTGCCGACGAGGTCGCGAAAGCGCTCGTGCCGTCTGAGGTCGCGCGACTTGCCTCCTCCTCGCGCCCGACCGATGAGGCGCTGATCAGCACGTTCGAGGTCTACGTCGGGAACGGGCTCAACGTCCAGCGGACGGCGACAGCGCTGCCCGCGCATCCGAACACCGTGCACAGCAGGCTCAAGCGTCTCGCCGAGCGCACGGGCTACGACTTGCGCGACCAGCAAGACATTCTGCGTCTCGTCGTCGATTTGCAGCTCGTCGGCTGACCGGCACGTCGACGCCCGCAGCGCCGGTGCCACCACGCGGTTGACACCGGCGCTGCCGTGCGTCGGCCACAGGCTGGACGCACCCAGGTCTCAGGTGCGCCCAGCAAGGGGCTAGCTCAATGCGTTGGGAGCGGCTTTGAGACCGGTTCCTTCTTCATCGGCTTGCCGCCGTAGATCACTTCGCCCGTGGCCGTCTGGTAGGTCAGCCAGGGGATCGTCGGCTTCTGGAAGTAGCCCAGCTTCTTGTAGTTGCAGACGCCCTTCGGGAAAGTGCTCTTCAGCTCTTCCCATTCGGAGTCGCTGAAGGCAGCCGGATAGCTGCTTCGCTTCATCGTCTGCAGGTGGCACTGGCTGTCGTCGGTCGTGATCGATTCGCCGGCCACCATCCGGGGAGTCCCGGGGAGCGGTACCACGCTCGTGCCGCACAGGCTGTGAGCCGCGGTGACTTCACCGGCTGCGTTGTAGCAACGGTCGCCCAGTTCCGAGGGCTTGTCCGCGATGACCTTCGTCGGCAGCGACAGCGCTCGTTCGTCGCCGTAGACCGTCGACAGCCAGTTGTCCATCGCAGGCAGGGCCTGGGGCTGGCAGTTAGCCGACGCCGTGAGCGCGACCGGCCCCTCCCAGATCAACTGGTTCGCGGCGGTCCCGTTTTCACGTTCCAGGCGTGCCCGTACGGCGAACGCGCGGTACGCGTCGTGAGCCTGTTCGGGGTTCGGCCCGCGGCAGTCGATGATCGCGACCTGACCGAGGTTGTTGGTCTCGTTGATCATGCCGCTGCGGTAGACCCGCTTCATCGCCAACGGATTGCCGGCGTCGCGCGCGGATTCGACCGCGATCGACTCGGAGTTGACGCCGCCGATCTTGTCGTTGACGTCGACGAACTCGGCCGGGGTGATCTTGCCTTCGCGCAACGCCGAGAGCCCGTACTGCACGCCCTCGTTGTTGTAGGCCAGCCCCGCGAAGCCGTGACCGAGTTCTTTCTCCTGCGGCCCCCATTCGGATTCGGGCCTTGGCCCGAACACGTTGATCGAGAAGTCCGCCGTGTTGCAGCGGATGCCGCCGATGTTCGTCGTCGCGTTGTAGCGGTTTTCCGCCGTCGTTCCGGGACATGCGTGGCCGGGGTCCGCCGCGGAGAAGAACCCTGCGTCGGACAGCTGCGCGTTCGTCGTCCCCGGGTCGCCGTCGACAGCCGCCTCCTGCGCGGTCGTCCACGAGATTCCGGCGCCCCATTTTTCTTTGTGGGCGAAGTAGCTGTTCAGGAGGTGGTAGTCCACGACCTGGTTGCTGCTCGACCACGTGTCGGGGAACGAGCACGTCGGCAGCAGTCCCTGGTAGATGCCGGGGTATGCATTCGCCACCCACTGCTGGGTGAGCGAGCCGCCGGAGCAGCCGATCGCGATCGTGTAGCGCAATGTGCCGTACTGGTCGATCACGCGCTGCTTGGCCATGTACAGCGACTCGGCTGACGTGACGACGTCACAGTCGTGACCGTTGTTGTCCATCGCGGTCGACATCACGACCCAGCCGTGTTCAAGCGCATAGGTCGTGGTCGCGCCTTCGTCGTTCGTGCTCGGCGCTGTCGCGCTTTCGTAGGCGACGTTGCAGCTCGCGCCGTGGGTCACGAGCATCTTGTGCCCGAACTGAGCCTGCGGGTTCACAGCGCTCCACGGTTCGCTCGGGTTGTAGAGCGTGGAGATCGAGTACTGGTCGCGATCCTGGTAGCCGGTCTCGGTCCGGATGATGTACGGCACCGTGTGGCCGTTGACCGTCACGGTCGCGACGTCTTCGGGCGGGCTTTCCGGGTTGTACGGCTGCAGTTTCGTTTTTTCGGGGTTGGTCGAGCGGTATTTGTAGGCGTACGTCGCCGGCCGGTTGCACTGGCTGTCCAGCGCGCCGGCCGGACACGTCCAAGGCTGCACCTGCGGACCGGCGAACAGCGGGCCGCCCTGCGGGTGGTCGGTGAGCGTGATCTTCGCGCCCGAGCCGTCCGGCAGCTTCGCTTCGACGATGTTCGGGCCTTCGAGCAGCCCGGTGACGAGGCCGCGTGTGCTCTGTTCTGACTGCACGGCGAAGGCGGAGCTCTCATCCTGGCCGCCAACCAGCACGGTCACGTTATGCGGGTCCTCGCCCGTCGGCACCGTGACTTCGAGCAGCGCTTCGTTGTCGACCACGAGGTCCGCGCGGCTCGAAAGGACCTTGATCGTTGTGCTTTCGGCCGCGCTCGCGGCCGAGACGACCAGCAACAACAACATGGCTGCGGCTACCGTCGCGGCAAGCAGCGTTCGAGCCCGCCCCTTCCTCGCCTTCATGGTCGTGGGCAGGCCCGCGTGTGGGTCCCCCGACCGGGTTGATGCGACATCCATTGGCATTACTCTCCCTCCCCATCCTCGTCTCATCCCTTGATTGGGAACTAGCGAGATTAGGTCAGCCACCCTGCGATTCCTAGTGGTGATGGCACACCGATCTGGGGGCTCAAGGTGTGGAGGGTCACCGTCGGTGCGTCCCAAGCCGAGCCGCGTGTTGAGCAATGCAATTCGCGGCCGCACACTGCTCGTCTGGCGGGGGCGCGACTGGGCGCCGACCCCTACAGCCAGCCGCTCGCCAGGCGCGCAAGCAGCGTGACTTCCCGGGAGAGCTACCCATCAACCCAGGCGCATGAGTAGTCTCGAGATAGCAGGGACCAAACGAGAGGAGACTCACGATGGGCACGATCACCACTACCGACGGCGTCGAGATCTTCTACAAGGATTGGGGATCGGGCCAACCGATTGTCTTCAGCCATGGCTGGCCACTCTCGGCCGATGACTGGGACGCCCAACTGTTGTTCTTCCTCGATCAGGGCTATCGAGTCATCGCCCATGACCGCCGCGGCCATGGGCGCTCGACCCAGGTCAGCGACGGTCACGATATGGATCACTACGCCGACGACCTGCGAGCCGTCGTCGAGCACCTCGACCTCCAAGACGCGGTCCACGTAGGCCACTCCACCGGCGGTGGTGAGGTCGCTCATTACATTGCCCGCCATGGCGAAGACCGGGTGTCGAAGGCGGCTCTGATCAGCGCCGTGCCGCCGCTGATGGTCCAGACCGACGCCAACCCCGAGGGGCTCCCGAAAAAAGTCTTTGACGACTTCCAGGCAGAACTCGCCGCGAGTCGCGCCGAGTTCTACTGGGCAGTCGCCTCCGGTCCCTTCTACAACTACGACAAGAATCCCGATAAATCATCGAACCCGGTGATCGCCAACTGGTGGCGGCAAGGAATGATGGGCGGCGCGAAGGCCCACTACGACGGCATCGTCGCCTTCTCGCAGACTGACTTCACCGAGGATCTGAAGAAGATCCAGGTGCCGGTGCTGGTGATGCACTCGGAAGACGACCAGATCGTGCCCTATGTGGCGTCCGGCCCGAAGTCTGCGGAGCTGCTGCCCAATGGGACGCTGAAGACCTACAAGGGTTTTCCGCACGGGATGCCGACCACCGAGCACGAGACGATCAACGCCGACCTGCTGGCGTTCCTTCGGTCCTAGTTAGAGGAGATGAACACGAAGGCGCATCATGGCTCGCCGCGACGCCCCGCAAGATCCATTCACGATGCTCCAGCGCGGAGCCCTCTACTAGTCCTGCTGACAGCAGCCAGCCCCCGACGGGGCTGAGCGCTCAGCCTAGGGGAGTTTGAATTTGCCGATCACTGCCCAAGTAACCGCATCAAAATTGAATCCGCAACGCGTACAGACCGAGAGGTCACGCGAGACTTGTTCACCGCAGCGTGGGCAGTACCGGGCCTCGTTCCATTTCATCGAGCGCCGCAGGAGCAAACCGCCCGCTACGCCAAACCCGATAACTATCAGCCATCCAAGGTCAGTTAGACGCGCGCCCGACGCAAGCGTGTAGCCGAACATCGCTAGTGCCAACGCCAAGAGCAGGAAGCCAACCAACCAGGTTGCCAGTCGAAGACCTCGGCTCATGAGCCTTGGGATGCTACCCAGGGCTAGCTGGTCCGGCAGTGCACTTAGAGGATCACGCTAAGTCGCCTTGTCACGGGCGCAGGCATGACTCGAGCTGGTCGCGAACGGCTACGGTGTGAAGTGAGTGATGGCACTGGTCGGGCGCGGATTCGCGTTGCTCCCCGCCGTCACGCAGCTTTAGGAAGGGTCGGAGTGCCGTGCGGATCGGCCGTGCGACGGCCGCGACAATGCTTCTCGGATGCTCGTCGCTTCCATTGGCCGGATCCTCGCCCAGATATTGAATCTACGGTCATGGCACGGAGTTCAGGGATGAGAGCATCGGCCCGGACTTGCGCAACAGGAATTCCCTCGCGCAGCAGGCATCCCCGCTGTTCTCAGATGCCAGGGTCCGGCCCGTGCCGCCGGCGACGGGGAATACACTCCAGCTGCTCGCGTCTAGCGTCTCAATTCATCTAACACACAGCTCGAATGGGAAGGCCTCCCGCTGCTGTCTAACACCAGGCGGCTTAGCTACGGACGCACCGACATCTCGACTCGCGCTAGCCGCGAACGACTACGACGTGAAGTGAGTGAGGGCACAGTCAGGCGCGGATTTTCGCGCACCCTCCTCAAGCGGCTCTTAGGAAGCGCCTGAGCGCCGTGCGGATCACCTCAGAGGTCGTAGTGCCCTCGGCTTTCGCGCGCTCAAGGAGCTGGTCGCGCAACTCAGGGTCGAGCCTGACCGACTCGACGCTCGCGGGCGCGGAGCCTAGGGCAGGCCGGCCGCGCTTGCCCCTGCGAGCTAGCAACGCGTTCACGTCATAGCCCGCCTCGGCCTCTGCCGCAAGAGCCTCGACCTTCTTATCAGTGATGGGCTCGCCGGAGCGGGTGTGGCCGTATACACGGTCTTGGCTCACTGATCGATCAGCCTCCTGAACTTGGCACGCATCCTCATGGCGTGGATGGTCAGTTCGGTGCCCTCATCCATTACGAGAACCACTACCTCGAGCATGTTCCCCGCCCGGTCAGGCCCAATGACAAGCCAACGATCTGGATCCTTCCCGGCGTCCTCAGTGGCGAGTGCATGGTCAATGGCATGACGGATGTCTTCGTCGACTACGCCGTGCTTACGGGCCGACGGATGGATCTCCACGAGAATTTAGTGTACTACGAAAATAGTCCTGAATGGCGAGACCCGGATTCGAACCGGGGACACCACGATTTTCAGGGGTGGGGCCGTCCTACCGACCCGCCGTGCGAGGCTTAGCTTCGGGCCCGCGTTTGCGGGGATTTCGCAGGTCTACAGCGACGCGTGGCGGGCGCGGTGGCTCGCCGAGATACCAGCGGATACCCGTAGTTACCGCCGGGTTTGTGCCACTAGGCGGGTTGGTGGGCACAAACCCCCTGCCGGCTCTGCTCGAGCGTCTAGCGAGCGCCCGAAGTCCGGAGCGGCGGTGTTCCCAAGCACTTCGCCAGAGCGTGATGGGCTGGTGCGTCAAGACGAGCAGTTGGGTCGTCTTGACGGCGAAGTCGGTTTATCCCGCCGGCGTAATTTTGTCAGTGCTCGATCTCTTGCCGGTCAACGGCTTCCCGCTCGAGGCGTAACGGAGCTTGGTATGCCTTAGTCGGAGACATCTTTGTGTGACGATCGCGCCACGTTGTGGCCGCCAGCACAGCCCCACGCCTGCGAATCCAGGAACTCTCCGCTGAAACCAGGCGGCTCGGGTTGCATCGATGCGTAAGTCG
Source organism: Solirubrobacteraceae bacterium (assembly GCA_035507305.1). Lineage (GTDB taxonomy): Bacteria > Actinomycetota > Thermoleophilia > Solirubrobacterales > Solirubrobacteraceae > Palsa-744. The sequence continues at coordinate 16,320 of DATJOE010000262.1, forward strand.
GCATAGCGTCGGTGGCCGCAGAGGTTAGTTCGCCTATCCACTTCGGGAGAAGATGTGGGACAAAGTAAGAGCATCGAGGACAAGCGCAAGAGCGACGAGGAATTTCGCAAGTTCATGGATCAGCTCGAGAAAGAGTCGCGGGCTGAGGAGGATCACATCCGTACGCGCATCCAGGATCTGATCAAGAGACACTACGACGGTAACGGCTGGAGCCACTCGCGCCTGTTCGGCGATACCCGCAGCGACTATCAGAATTACGACGATTGGAGCCTTGACCGCGTCAATAACATCATCAACTCGATCGGGTCGGCACTGTCGAAGGCCAACTATCCGTCGAAGGACGTACCCGGCTCAGAGAGCGCGAGCAAGAGCGCAATCGACACCGCGAAGGAGTTCGCCGCCGGCTTCACCGGTGACTTCAGCCTGACGATCGCCCGCGTAACAGCGCTGATCACGGGCGTCCTGTCGCAGTTTGCCTCCAAGTCGTCGGCTACGCAGAAGTCCGTGCTCCAGGACCTACCGATGTCCGGCGGCCTGCATCTGTTCTTCGGCTGCAGCGGTAGCGTTTACGAGCGCTCGCAGTTCTTCACCCACCAGTTCATCGGCTCTTTCCAGATCGTGTTCGAAAGCCACGTGAGCGCCGACGAGGCCAAGTTCATCACCATGCAGCAGATCCTCGCCACCACGCAGAGAGAGGTGGAGTCGCTCAACAAACAGGTTGAAGACATCAGAGCCGTCCAGGTGGCCGAACTCCAGAAAATCCTCGACAAGAGGCCGGTGGACTACAACCTTTGGAAAGCCACGAAGGCGGGCTTCAACTTGATGATCGACGATCTCAAGGCGGATCGGGACAAGGTCCAACTCGAGTACGACAAGTACAAGCAGGTGACCGACACCATCGATGAGGTGCTCACCAGCCTCGACCTATCCGAGTTTGGACGCTTGAGCCAGACCAGCGAGCCGATCAAGCTCGAGTTGCTGTTCAGCGGATGGGAGCTCGACCTCGCTCGGCGCTACGTAAGCGAGCAGCTGGCTGCCGTCGGCGAGCCGGTGCCCGCCTGAGTAAGCAGGCCGAGCGTGATGTCAACCAACGTCGCGGATAGCTCGGGCCAGGGCGACCCCGATACGACGCTCGAGTACTGGACCGAGGAGCGGTTGAGCAGAGCACGGCCGGTGGAACCGCCGAGCGCGGAGCCGGCGCCGAGGGAGATCGATATGGCTCCCCCGGCCCAGACCGACAGTTCGGAGGGCCCTAGTTCGGCTGAGGCTGCTGCGAGGCCGGAGCTCCCGGAGGCGTTCGCCACCGCGCCGGTGGCCCACCCAGCCCAGTATCCGCACCGGACCGTCGGCAAGCTATTCCTCCACATCGACGGCAAGGACCGGACCGCCAGCGCGGCGGTCGTCAACCGCGCCGGCATACTCACTGCGGCGCACTGCGTGAGAGACCCGTACATGGGCGCATGGGCGACCCACGTCGCGTTCGCGCCAGCGTTCGACAACGGCGTGAATCCAGCCTACGGCCTCTGGCCGATAGGGATGATGTTCGTGCGAAAAGAGTGGCTCGGACCCCCGATCGACGTTGGCTACGACTTCAGCTTCTGCCGGGTTCCACCGGTCAACGGTACGGAGATCGGGGATCTCCTCGGCTGGCTCGGGGTCCTCGTCAACCGGCAGGACATCCGCTACTGGAACGATCATGGCTATCCTGGGGCGGCGATCCCCAACTTCCATTTCAACGGACAACAGATGTGGAACTGTGGGGGCGACTTCAGCCAGTTGGTCGGGTCGACGGTATTCAAGGACGGCAACCTCACCAAAGGCGCGAGCGGCGGTCCTTGGATCGTCCGAAGCGACCAGAATCTCTTCTTCGCCAACGGCACCTACAGCATGTTCTTTGGTGACCCGCCAACGCAGAACACCTCGCCGTACTTCCGGGATGTTGTCATGGCATTGTTCCGCGACGCGTTCGGCTTATAGGGTAAGCACTGGATGGATGGCGCGACTCGGTAATCGAACCGAGGGCACCACGATTTTCAGACGCGGGTCTGTTGAGTGCTTCAGCACTGTCTACTGACGCCGCAGTATCTCGTCGGCCTCAACGTTCTTCCCCCGCTCGGTCGTCAGCCCGTAAGCGAATCGCGCCGTACATCTCGATCTGTCCGCTGCCGTCGGCACGTCAGCTGGCGCAACGCACACTGTGCCCCAAGGTTCGGAAAGCATCCTTGACTTCGGGGGCGCCTGGAAGGAGACTTTGCCTCTGTTCCACATAACCAGTGCAGTCCACGGAGGAGGATCATGTCCACCGATCTTCTGTTCTACGAAGCCTCCAGCGGCTTCGGCCAATTCGGCAGAATTAACAATGGCAATCCCATCTCGCTAGGGTCCGTGGAGATCCAACCCACGAGCTGGACTCACATCGCGGATGGCGTCTTTACCGGCGTCGATGTCAGCCAAGTCGTCTTCTACGATTCCGCGACCGGAACGCTCAGGCTGTACTTCGTGGACGCACCCGGAGGAGAAGCGGGGGACGGAGAGCTGAACCTTGTACTCGAGCAGGAACACGCCAACTGGCGCCCAGGTTGCCAGTTGATCGCTGGTTCTTTCGCGGGCTCCCAGGGAGGGATCCCCGGGAGCGTCGTGCCGGGGTTCACTCAGATACTGCTCTACGACCCATGTGCCGGGACAGGCGACTTCTACGTCTTTGGAGACGAAAACGAGAAGGTCCAACTCGTCCAGAGTTACAACGGTTGGCGTACCAGTTGGGATCTGATCGTTCCCGGCAACTTTGGCGGAAACGCGCTTTACGATCTCGTCTTCTACGACGCGTCCGGCAACACAGGCGAGTTCTACGTGGTCGATGAGGACAACATGAGCTTGCTTCACTCCTACGCCGACTGGCGAAGCAGCTGGACACATATCGTTCCGGGAGACTTTGGCTCTGGCGAGTACACAGACCTCCTCTTCTATGACGGGATGGGCACCGGCCAGTTCTGGAAGGCCGATCAGGGACAGATCTCCCTCTTGAGCTCTTACGAGGAATGGCGCACAAGCTGGAGGCAAATCGTTCCTGGCGCCTTTACGGGAACTGGCTTTACCTTGCCTGGGTCGCCGTGTAGCGATCTACTGTTTTACGACGGCATGGGCACCGGCCAGTTCTGGACGGTCCAAGAGGGACAGATCACGCTATTGCAGTCCCATGAAGACTGGCGCGACAGCTGGACTCAGATCGTACCCGGCAGGTACACCCAGGAAATTATCGCCCCGCCTCAAGCCTTTGTGAGCGCTGGTGTCGAACCGTTTGAACCAGGAAGCGAATACAAGCTCCTGCGCATCAAAGGCAACGGCTTTCAGGCAGGTGAGCCGGTGACCCTGAGCATTTCATACCAGGACGGGACAGGGGACCCAATCGCTGTAGAGCCTCAAACCACTCAGGCGGACGCCAGTGGGCACATCGATACTAAGTACTCGGGTGCCGGCGGCGGAGTGTGCAACTCGGTAGGCCCCCCTCGCCAATTTTGGGTGCAGGGCAAGGGAGCGACCAGCCACCGAGCGTCGGGCACGGCTCAAGCTGGTTGTCCAGCGTAGCTTCGCCTCCGAACACGACGGCCGCGCGGACGAATTCAGGATCTCTACACGCCCGCGCTCTCGCCGACGGCACCCGAGTCTTCCGCCTGCGCTTACGCGATCTCTACATGTTGATCCTGCTGCTCGCCAGTGAATTTGACCTGAAGTGGGTCATGGCGCAGGTCGGCCACGCCGACTCGAAGATGATGGCCGGCCAACGCCCTCAAACCCCGTTCCCTGCTCCGTCCGAGGCGAGATCAAACCTGCGGATCCGCAGGGAGATTCGTAGATGAGATGGCGAGACCCGGATTCGAACCGGGGACACCACGATTTTCAGGGGCGGAAACCGCCCATCGACCCGCCGTGTGAGACTTAGCGAACTGCCCGTAACTGCTGGGATTTTGTGCGGCCTCTAACGTGCCCGCCAGAGGCTGTCCAGCCCAAGATGCCGGCAGATACCTGCGGATTCCGATGGGTTTGTGCCGACGGACGGGGTTCGTCGGCACAAACCTGTGGGGCGAAGATGTCCCCGACGCGGTCGAGAGCTGGGAGGAAGCTTCGCAGCGAGGCGATCACCGAGCACACTTCGATCTTTCGGTGAACCGAGATACTAAGTCACTGCTAGCTCAAAGCTCTAGTCCAAGCTGTCGATCAGCGTCCCCGGATGCCGATCAGCCCACCGCGCAAGTGCGCTGATCGACACCCCAAACCGACGACCGTAGTCCTGACTCCTAGAGGCGTGCTTGAGCGACTCGCGCGCGCTTCTGATCTGGCCCAGCGGCTCAGACAGCTCCCGGTTTGCCCCGGCGTTGTGTCGCGAGGCCATCCGACAGATCGCGCGGAGTCGGTTCGAGCATTCTGATCTCCGCCCGTTTCGGGGGCGTCGAAAGCGGCTCGTTGATCGTGAACCGAGAGCAGGTTACGATTCGCGTCACGCAGGGTGTCGTGCCCGTCGCAGCGCCTCGATCATCAAGAGCGGTTGCTCGGCATCTGAAGCTGCCTGCCAGCGATCGATCGCCTCGCTCGCGAACGAAGCGATCAGGTGGTCGCCTTTGTATGCCTTGAACTCGTAAGCCGACGGCGCGAGTGGGCGAGCCGCCCAAAGCACTTGTCGTGCCTTGTATCTGCCGATGTTCTCGTCGTCGGGCAACATGATCGTGACGGTCCCATTCTCGATCTCAGGTTCGGTCCAACTCGAACCAGACGCAGTGACCATCGTCGCCTGCCAGCCCCCAGCGACTGGCGAGCTTGTCCAGAATTCGAAGTCCCTGACCTGCAGAGGTGGCACGACCCGATCGGGGCGCTCGGGGATCGAAGCCGGGCCCCCGGTCACAAACCTCGACTCGCAAGCGCTCCATGGCGACGGCCATATGGACGATCACATGGTGGCTTCCACTTGCGCCCCCATGGATCACTGCATTGGTTACAAGCTCGGTTGCAAGCAGCCTCGTCAGATCGCGCTCCTCCTCGCTCAGGAGAGAGAACAGCTCGCGATCGATTCCCGCGCGCACTCTTTGGCCGGCATCGACCTCGAAACCGACATCGAGACGAACGGCCTTGACGGGGGAGAGTTCCCAGCTGCCACGAGCCAGGTGATATGCGAATGACTCTGCTCGCACAGCGGAGGCTACCCAGGCGTAAACGACGACATCACCATAGGACACTGCGAAAGGACCAAGCGTCGAATCGCGCGCCCGCTCGCCCGGAACGACGACACCAATACTACCCAGGGACGGACCCTGCCAGCTACATCGCGGTCCACTATCAGCGACGCGTGGACGCAGCAGATGGCGCTGCTCTGGCATCTAGCCGATCGCTGCGGGGTGGTGCGCTCCGACGGCGTGCTGATGTCCTTGCGGCAGGCGCACGCCGTACTCGCCGATCTGCTCGCGGCCCAGCGACCGACAGTCAGCGCGGCATCAGTCAGGCTTCCGGCCCGATCTGCTCGATGAACGCCGCGAGCGCGCGAACCTGGTCGGGATGCTGCGGCAGGTGGGCACGCTCGATGGCTTCGATCATCGGCTCCTGGGGATACCCGCGAATCGACAGCTCGCCGGGATGGGAGAGCGCACGCTCGAGGAAGCGCTCGTCCACCAGCACCCACCGACCGTCTCGAAGCGTGACGCGGTGCCCGGCGAGACTCGAAAAGCTCGGCCCGAGAGCCGTCCGCTTCGGAGCCAGATGGCAGGCCGAGCAGCCGTCGGCGACGACCAGGGTCGCCCCCTGCTCTACAAGCCGCTGCTCATGGGTGAAAGGAGCGGTGACGTAGGCGGGAACCGATTCGGTGGTAGAGCCGGAGTGGCTGCTTCCTCCGCAGCCGGCGGCAACTGCTATGAGGATCAGTACCGAGCCCGTGGCGGTACGACGCAGCCCGGCGTCGGGAAGATGGCACTGGAGAGCCGCCGCGGAGACATCGGCCTACCGCAGCGATTCGATGAACGCAACGAGCGCGCTGACGTCGCGCGGCTTGTGGGCAAGGTCCAAGGCTTCGATCGCCTGCGCCATCACTCCGGCCGGATAGCCGCGAACATTTCGCTCGTCTGGTTCGAGGATGTGCTCGCGCAGGAACGCGTTGTCGGCCTTCACGGAACGCCCGTCAGCCAGTTCGACCTGGCTGCCAGCGAGACCCTTCCACGTGGGGCCAACGCCGCGGGAGCCGTCCAGCGAGTGGCAGCCGGCACACCCATCGCTCTGATACAGGGCGCGCCCGCGCTCGGCGGGAGTCGGACCGGCCGATGAGCCTCCGGACTGGCCGGAGCCACCGCAACCGGAGATCACACAGAGAACCGCGGTTACACCGGCGACGACCGCAAGCCGCGGCGTGGCGTATATCGCTCGTAGGAGCGCCTGGCGTACCGTGCGCCACTCCTCGACTCTCAGGCGGGCCGCGCTCATCGTTCGTGCAGCAGCGCTCGAAAATCGTAGGCGAGGTCCGAAGGAGAGATCGGCGCACCGGCGTTGATCTCAGCTACGCGCCGCCCCTCCCGGTCAACGAGCCAGATCGCCGCGGTGTGCGAGCTGTTCGGGTCGCCGGGGATCTGCGGCGCGACGAAGTAAGCGTTCCAGGTCGGCTTCAGCGAACGTTCGCTGCCGATCAGGTAGTGGAAGTTGTTGGGCTCGCGGTGCATCCGAAGCCAGGCGCGCACGGCGGCGAGCGTGTCTCCTCGCGGATCGACCGACACGCCCACCACGGCGAC
>DATJOE010000263.1:0-7330 GCA_035507305.1 Solirubrobacteraceae bacterium
CGTCAGCGACGGCGTGGAGGCGATGGAATACCTGCGCGGCGAAGGCGAGTACGCGGGCCGCGCGCGACCGGACCTGATCCTGCTCGACCTGAACCTTCCGCGCAAGAGCGGCGCGGAGGTGCTGGCGGAGATCAAGTCGGACCCAAAGCTCGCGCTGATCCCGGTCGTCGTGCTGACGACCTCGCAATCGGAGGAGGACGTGATCCGCTCGTACAAGGCCCACGCGAACGCCTACATCACGAAGCCCGTGGACTTCGAGCGCTTCGGCGAGATCGTCCACCAGATCGATGACTTCTTCATCGGGATCGTAAAACTGCCGCCGAAAACGGCGTGAGGCCGCGCTTCCGGCGCAAGCACGAGGGCCGCGGTCAGCCCTCAGCGATCACGATCCCGAGCACGAGCAGTCCGAGCAGCGCGCCGAACAGGGTCATCACGGCGACGACGCGATCGTCGGGCGGGACGAAATCGCCGCGGGCGAGCGCTTTGTCGACCTCGCGGCGGCGAATGGAGGCGTAGACGACGCAGATCACGCCGAGCACGGCGTAGCCCGCGCCGGCGACCGTGTAGGGCCAGGTGGTGCCGCTGGTGAGTGCGGGGACGATCTTGCCGGCGCCGATGCCGACGGTTAGCGAGGTGAGCCCGGTGCGCCACCAGGCGAGGTAGGTGCGCTCGCTGGCGAGGTGCGTGCGGCGCGTGGCGTCGACTATTTCGCCAGGCGACTCTGGGAGTCGAACGCGCACCCGGCGCGGGTCTGCGGGCGGTGACTCGGGAGAATCTGGCGGCTGGGACGCCACGCCGCCACCCTACCGGCGCGCGGCGCGGGAGAGTGTGAAGCCCTGACCGCCTGGGGCACCTCGGACCGCTGAGCGGGCGATGGACGGTCGTCGCTGGGCGACGGACGGCCACGGACTTGCGTCAACTGTCGCCGAGCTGGAACTGGCCGTCGCGGTAGATGACGCGTTTCTCCCCGCCGCGGAGCGTGGCGGTGACGACGCGATCGGTGGTGGAGACGATGTCGGTGTGGACGGTGGAGTCGTTGAAGCCGAGCTCGGCCCAGCGCTCGGATGGCACCTCGCTGGGATCGCCGTCGTAGGCGTCCTGGTAGGAGCGCCCGAGCGCGATGTGCGTGTTGCCGAAGCGCCCGCCGACGTTCTCGTCGTAGAGCGTGTGCGCCATGAAGCGGGTGATCCGCGAAAGGCGGCGGTCGGTGAGCGAGAACTCGCCTACGCGGTCGGCGCCCTCGGTGGCGATCATCTCGGTGAGCACAGGCTCATTCTCTTCGGCGCTGGCCTCAGTGACGCGCCCGTCCTTGAACTCCAGACGGATGCCCTTGACGAGGTTGCCGTAGCGGTAGAGGGGCTGGTTGCAGTAGATCCAACCCTCGGTGCCGCGCCAGTCGGGGCTAGTGAACAGCTCAAAGCTGGGGATGTTGCGACCGCGCCCGCCGAGCCAGCGGCGCTGCTCGCCGAGGGAGATGTGCAGGTCGACGTCCTCGCCCTCGACGTGCACGCTCTGAATCTCAAGCGAATCTAGCCAGGCGCGGCTGGTGCTGACCTGCTCGCCGATCTCGCGCCAGCGAGCGATTGGATCGTCGGCGTCGAGGAAGCATGCGTGGATGATCTGCTCCCAGTACTCCTCGAGGCTCATGCCGGCCTCGGCGGCCATGGCAGGGGTGCCGTAGAGGCCAAGCGTCCAGCTGAAGCGTCCGGCGTTCTCCTTCTCCCCACGCCAGTCGAGCAGGGGGCGCATCGCGGCACCCTGGCGCATGATCTTCGCGGGATCAACGGAGTCGAGCGCGTGCGGGTCGGCGTCGGCGAGCACGGTGATCTGATGGTCCATTTCATCGACGAGACCGCGCATGTAGTGGGAGCCGAAGTGGTCGAGCTGAGCATCGTCGGCGATCTCGTAGAAGTCTCTAGAGATATTGATTTGATGATCATCGTCGGGGCGGTAGGCACTGATCACATGTGCACCCGCACGCCAGACGGCCTTGGATAGCTCGGCGTAGAAGCGCTTGGCGCTTTCGGAAGAGGCGATTCGAACGACCTCGCCGGGCTGCACGCCGCGCCCGCCGCCAAGGGCGAAGTCGACGAGCACGGAGGCGTAGCGCTCGAGAATCTCCTGCGGGGGTTCGTAGACGGATTGACTCATCTGTTCATCGGCGGTGATTATGCACATGACTTCGGATCTGTCTCGACAGCTGGGCTGACGGCCTTTAGCGACGAATCAAGCCACGCGGGTATCACTTGTCCAGACGATGAAATCGCTGAGCCGACGGCCCCGCGTAGCGATGCTCCTCTCGGCGATAGTCGCGGGGGGAACGGTGGTGGCGATCGCGGCGTCGGACAGCCCGAAAGCGCTGTGGGACGCGGCCGAGCGGATCGAGCCGGTTTGGCTGGCGGCGGCGTTTGGCTTCGAGCTGCTGTCCTATGTCGGCTACGTGCTCGCGTACCGCTCGACGGTGCTGGCGGGCAAGGAGGAGCATGTTTCTCTGATGCAGACAGTCCGGCTGGTGGTGGCGGGGTTCGGCCCGTTCGTGCCGCTGGGCGGCTTTTCGTTCGACCGGCGGGCGCTGAGCACGATTCACCGCAGCCGCCGCGAGGCGCACAGGCAGGTACTCGCGCTGGGGGTGATCGAGTATCTGCTGCTCGCGCCGGCGGCGTGCGTCTGCGCGTTGGTGCTGTTGCTAGAAACTGACAAGGCATCGCTGGTACTGACGCTGCCGTGGGTGTTCGCGGTGCCGCCAGGGTTCGCGCTCGCGTGGTGGGTGACGCAGCCGCGAATCGTGAAGCGCTTCCAACGCTCTGAAGGCAAAGTCGGCCACGCGATCGGGGATCTGCTCGCGGGCGTGAGCGTGCTACGCGAAGTCGTCACTCGGCCGCTCGAGCGCCCGGGGGCGGTCGTGGGGATGGGGATCTATTGGGCTGCGGAGATCGCGTGCCTGGCCTACGCGCTGCGCTGCTTCGGCGTGGTGCTCTCGGTCCCGGCGCTGGTCGTGGCGTACGCGACGGGCTACGCGGCGAGCCGGCGCTCGCTGCCGCTGGGCGGGGCAGGGATCACCGAGGCGCTGCTGACGCTGGCTTTGATCACGGTGCAGGTGCCCGCGCCGCAGGCGCTGCTCTCGGTCGTCGCGTATCGGATCGTGAACTACCTCGTGCCGACGCTGCCGAGCCTTCTCGCGCATTCTTCGCTGGCGCCAATGCTCGAAGGACACACAACTGACGAGGCGAAGGCGGGGCAGGCTTGACGCCGCGAGGCTCCGCGCCGGGCACGAAGGCTGTCCGCGCGAGCGTCTCGGGGAGGGTCCAGGGCGTGCGCTTTCGCGAGGCGACGCGGCGGCGGGCGCTGAAGCTGGGCGTGCTGGGTTGGGTGCGGAATACGGACGAGGGCACGGTCGCGGTGCACGCGGAGGGGCCCGCGGAGGCTGTGGACGAGCTGGTCGCGTTTCTCGGCGAGGGACCGCGGGGTGCGGCGGTGGCTGACTTGGCGGTGGAGCCCGTGAAGGTCGAGGGGCACGAGCAGTTCGCGATTCGTGGGGTAAGCGCGGGGGTGTTCGTCGTGCAAGAGCATCAGGCGAGCAGCCATCACTTCGACTTCCGGCTGGAGGTGGATGGGGTGATGAGGTCTTGGGCCGTGCCGAAGGGGCCCTCGATGGATCCGGCGGCTAAGCGACTGGCGGTGCAGGTCGAGGACCACTCGATGGGGCACAACTCGTTCGAGGGCGAGACCGGGGGCGGCGGATGGGTCCGGATCTGGGATCGGGGGTCATACGAGCAGGGCGGGCGGGTGGCTTGGCCGGAGGCGCTGGAACGGGGGCATGCCGTGTTCGTTCTGCACGGGGAGAAGTTGCGGGGCGGGTTTGCGTTGCAGCGGACTCGAGGGCGTGGGGAGAAGTCGCAGTGGCTGCTGGTTAAGCGGCGCGACGAGCACTCCCTGAGCCGGTCGGACTGACGGGCGGCGCTCGCCGACCACGGCAGCGCTCGCCGGGCCGGCGCAGAGCGATCAGGCCGCCGCCTGTTCAGGCCGTGGATGGCTGCTGGGTGGCGTCGCACACCCGGCACTTGTGTTTTGCGTGCGATCTGTCGATAGGCGCCACCATGAGGACAACAAGCCCCGGATCAACCCTGCTGTCGGTAAGACTTTTTCGTAGACGTCATCTCACGACCCTGCTCGCACTGGCGACGTCGGCGGCGCTGCTGTGCATGAGCGGCGCAGCGATGGCGCAGAGCGTGACGTTCACTCCCGGCCCACGACAGGAATTCAAAGTCCCGGTCGGCGTGACGGCGGTCGAAGTGGTCGCGGTCGGCGGCGAAGGACAGACCGGGGCGGATTGCGACTCTGAACCTCCCTCTGCCCCGGGAGCGGGCGGGGCCGGCGCTCTGGTGACGGCGACACTCCCGGTCAGCGGGGTGAAATCGCTTTACGTCGACTTCGGCACGGGCGGGACCGGCGGGACCGGCGGCCCTTCATGCATGGGCGGAGGAGCGGGCGGCGGAGCATCCGAGGTACTCTCCGAAGCCTCGACGCCGCTGATCGTTGCGGGCGGAGGAGGCGGAGGCGGAGGGACGCTCGGAGCCTACGACCCGATGCATGAAGAAACGAACGATGGCGGCAGTGGAGCAAGCGCGACAAGCGCAGTGTCAAGCGGTGGTGTCGGCAAGCAGACGTTCGCCAGCTTCTCGTTCGTCCGAGAAGAAGGCCTTGGCGGCGAAGGCGGCGGCGCTACCGGCGGCGGAGCCGCCGGTAGCAACGACGGCCGCCTGGGACCCTGGACTGTCGCCTCGACGGCGGGCGCGCAGGCAAGCGGGGGCGCTGGTGGCACTTGGAACAGCACGCCAGGTCCCGTCATAGCCGGCGGCGGCGGCGGAGGCGGGGGCTACTACGGAGGAGGAGGCGGCGGCGCGGGCAACGTGAACGGTGGTGGTGGCGGAGCGGGTTCGAGCTTCATCGACGAAACCGCGGGCGCCGCAGGGAGCGTGGGCTCGGGCTCGGGCGAACCGCAGAAGGTCACGCTCAACTACACGGTCGCGGTGCCGCCGAGCGCGGTGATCGGTGCTCCGGTGAACGGCGGCGTGTACCGGCAGGGCGCCGTGGTCGCGACCGAATTCTCTTGCACGGATGGCGCGGGCGGCTCGGGGATCGAATCGTGCGTCGATTCAGGCGGCGGATCCGTGGGCGGCGCGCTGGACACCTCGACGCTCGGAGCGCACAGCTACACGGTGACGGCGACGAGCAGGGATGGGCTGACTTCGACGGCGACGGCGGAATACACGGTTTCGGCTGCGGCGCCCGACGCGCCTGCGACGCCGCAGGCGGACACGCCGCCCGTGGGTTCGCACACCGAGCAGGCACCTACGACATCGGCGAAACCCGACGAGACATCGCCGAAGGCCTGCGTGAGCGGCCGCTCGCTGACGATCTACCTCGCGAAGCATCTGACGCTCCCCGGGACCGCGAAGATCCTCCGCGCGAAGGTGCTTCTCGGCGGTCGGGTCGTGGCGCGGCTGCGCGGGCCCAATCCGGTTGCACACGTGAGCCTTGTTGGGCTGCCGAAGGGTTCCTACTCGGTCGCGTTGTTCGCGCGAACCTCGGCGGGTGGGCTGCTTAAGAGTGCTTTGACCTACCGGACGTGCGAACGGCGGCACGCGTCACCAAGACAGCCTTAGCCCCGAGACCGGCGTCCGGCCGCCTCAGCAGCCGCGGTCTTGATCACGTCGGCCACCACATCGGGCCGGGAGATCATGATCACGTGCGAGCCCTCGACTTCCGTGATGGTCGCACCGGCGCGCTCGGCCATCGATCGGACCACATCTGTGCCTGCCACCTTGTCGCCGGTCGCGAGAACGGCGCACGACGGCAGCGACTTCCATGCGGGCGGCCCGGACGGCTCGGTGAACGGGACGATCACCCGGTAGCCCGCCGCCGCCAGCGGCGGCCATACCTCGGCGTAGGTATGAATGTCATGCGGCCAGCCGTGCAGCAGCACGACACCGGGACCGTCAGGAGGGCCGACATCGACGTAGCCCACGTCAACGTCAAGAACGCCGGCCGCGACCTGCTTGACCGGCGTCGCGAGGACCGGGCTCACGTGCGTAGCGACCTAAAAGCGTCACGGAGCTCTTCGCAGAACAGCTGAGGCTGCTCCCAAGCGGCGAAGTGCCCGCCTCGGTCGAGCTTGTTGTAGTGGATGAGGTTGTCTGGGTACGCGCTCTCGGCCCAGCTGCGCGGGGCCTGGTAGAGCTCGTCGGGGAAGACGCTGATGGCGAACGGGATCGAGATGTCCTTGGCGTCGAAGAAGTCCGCCTTGTTCTCCCAGTACAGGCGAGCAGCGGAAACCCCGGTGTTGGTCAGCCAGTAGAGCGTGATGTTGTCGAGGAGGTCGTTGCGTGTTAGGTCGCTCTGCAACCGGTCTTCGAGAACCTGCTTGACCAGGCCCGGCTGACCGGTCCCGTCGCCGTGGTCGAGCATGAAGGCCGCGAGGTCGATCGGTGAGTCGGCCAGTCCGTACATCGTCTGTGGGCGCGTCGACATGATCTGCGCGTAGGCGACATGCAGTGAGTAGAAGTCGCTCAACTGCTCATACGCGCGGCGCTCTTCCTCAGATAGGCCCGGTGGCGCGGGCTCGCCGGTCTCAAATCCTTTGACGAGCTCCGCCGGGGCCGTGCCGGGCATGTTGGAGTGGATTCCGAGCAGTCCCGCCGAGGCCTGGATGCCCATGGCTTGCGTGACGGCCGCGCCCCAGTCGCCTCCCTGCGCAACGAACTCGCTGTAGCCAAGACGGTTCATCAGCGCCACCCAGGCGCGGGCGATGCGAACCGGGTCCCAGCCGGTGCCGGTCGGCTTTTGAGAGAACCCATGACCCGGCAGCGAGGGGATCACGAGGTGAAACGCGTCGGCCTCGCTAGCGCCGTGCGCCGTGGGATCCGTGAGCGGCCCGATGATCTTCAGCTGTTCGACGATCGAGCCGGGCCAGCCGTGTGTGACGATCAGCGGGAGCGCGCCTTCGTGGCGCGAGCGGACGTGAATGAAATGGATGTCGAGCCCGTCGATCTCGGTCAGGAAGTTCGGCAGGGCGTTCAGCTTTGCTTGACACCTTCCCCAGTCGTGCTCGGTCGCCCAGTAGCGCGCGAGCTCCTGCATGGTCGCGAGAGGCACGCCTTGCGAGTCGTCATCGACGGTCTCACGCTCGGGCCACCTCGTCGCCTCGATGCGACGATGCAGCTCGGCGATCTGCGAGTCCTCGTAGCCGACCTCGAAGTCGCGGATGGTGGTGGGGTCACCGGCGGTGACGTCTGTAGCGGACATCTGCTCCTCCTGTCAGGTCGAGTCG
>DATJOE010000264.1:0-20673 GCA_035507305.1 Solirubrobacteraceae bacterium
ACTCCGAGAAGCCGACCTTCTCCGATGAGATCGAGCTCGACCTCGCGAGCGTCGAACCGAGCCTTGCCGGGCCCAAGCGCCCGCAGGATCGCGTCGCGCTCAGCCACTCCCAGGAAATCTTTCAGGAGGCGCTGCGCGACTACATGCCCGACGACGGCGAGCAGGCCGACGCGCAGGACGAGGCGGTCGCCGAGTCCTACCCCGCCTCGGACCCCCCGGCCAACGAGCCTGGGCATGTCCCGACACGGCTCGGGGTCGCCGAGCCGCAGCTGCCGCCCGCGGGTGCGACGACGATGCTTCCGCACAACGGCAGCGCACAAAACGTGACCGTCGACGGCGAGACGTTCGAGCTCGACCACGGGCACGTGGTGATCGCGGCGATCACCAGCTGCACGAACACCTCGAACCCGTCGGTGATGGTCGGCGCGGGGATCCTCGCGCGCAACGCGCTTCAGCGCGGGCTTCAGCGCAAGCCCTGGGTGAAGACCTCGCTGGCCCCCGGCTCCAAGGTCGTCACCGAATATCTCGACCACGCCGGGCTGACCGAGCCGCTCGAGCGGCTCGGCTTCAACCTCGTGGGCTACGGCTGCACGACGTGCATCGGCAACTCCGGTCCGCTGCTCCAGGAGATTTCCGCGGCGGTGAACGAGGGAGATCTCGCGGTCGTTTCCGTGCTCTCGGGCAACCGCAACTTCGAGGGGCGGATCAACCCGGACGTGAAGATGAACTACCTCGCCTCCCCGCCGCTGTGTGTCGCCTATGCGCTGGCGGGCACGATGGACGTCGATCTCGTGCACGACCCGCTCGGGCAGGACGAGCAGGGCAAGGACGTCTACTTGCGCGACATCTGGCCTTCGGAGCAGGAGATCGCGCAGACGATCGGCGAGGCCGTGCAGGCGGACATGTTCCGCAAGAGCTACGGCGAGGTGTTCGCGGGCGACGAGCGCTGGAACGGACTCGACGTGCCACAGGGAGAGCGCTTTGCGTGGGATGAAGCCTCGACCTATGTGCGGCTGCCGCCGTATTTCGAGGACATGCCCGCCGAGCCAGGCGAGGTCGAGGAGATCGAGGGCGCGCGCGTGCTGGCACTCCTTGGCGACAGCGTCACCACCGACCACATCTCCCCAGCGGGCGCGATCAAGCGCGATGGTCCGGCGGGCGCGTACCTGCAGGAACAGGGCGTCGCGCCGCGCGACTTCAACTCCTACGGCTCGCGCCGCGGCAATCACGAGGTGATGATGCGTGGGACGTTCGCGAACATCCGGTTGCGCAACTTGCTCGCGCCGGGCACCGAGGGGGGCGTGACGCGCCACTTGCCCGACGGTGAGCAGCAGTCGATCTACGACGCCGCGATCCGCTACGCCGAGGATCGCGTGCCGCTGCTCGTGCTCGCGGGCAAGGAGTACGGCTCGGGCTCCTCGCGCGACTGGGCTGCCAAGGGCACGAAGCTGCTCGGCGTCCGTGCCGTGGTCGCTCAGAGCTTCGAGCGTATCCACCGCTCGAACCTCGTCGGGATGGGCGTGCTGCCGCTGCAATTCCCCGACGGCGAGAGTGCCGAGTCGCTCGGGCTGAGCGGCGAGGAGGAGTTCTCGATCGAGGGCATCTCAGGCGCGGTCGCTGCGGTCGAAGACGGCAAGGGCGGCGGACAAGTCGTCCACGTCAAAGCCATACGCGACGGCGGCGAGGCGATCGAGTTCGACGCGCGCGTACGAATCGACACGCCGCGTGAGGCGGAGTACTTCCACCACGGCGGGATCCTGCAGTACGTGCTGAGGACGCTGCTCGCTCGATGAGCGACGAAGAGCACCCCGAGCCCCGCCCCGCGGACAGCCCGCAGGGCATCCGGCCCGTCCTGCGTAACCTGCTGCTCGCTCCGGGTCCCTCCGGATATGAGCAGTTGCCCGCGGCGGTCTGGCGCGACGCGGCGGCCTCGTTCGCGGAGGTGAGCACCGATCCGATCGGCACGCCGCTCGCGCTTGTCGCGCCGAAGCAGGGGGCCGAGCAGCAGCCGCGGCGCCTGCTCGTGATGGGCCACATCGACGAGATCGGGCTGATCGTCACGCACATCGATGACGACGGCTTTTTGTGGTTCGCGGAAGTCGGCGGCTGGGATCCCCAGATCCTCGTCGGCCAGCGCGTCGTGATCGACACGCGCGAGGGCGCGGTCAAGGGCGTAGTGGGCAAGAAGCCGATCCACCTGCTGCGCGCGGATGACCGCAAGAAGGTGCCGGAGATCCGCGAGCTGCACATCGACATCGGCGCGAAGGACGGCGAGCAGGCGCGCGCGAAGGTGAGGGTCGGTGACGTAGCGGTGATTGACGCAGAGCCGACCGAGCTGCTCGGGGGGCGTCTGATTTCCCGCGCGCTCGACAACCGCCTGGGCTCCTACGTCGCACTGGAGGCCGCGCGGCTCGTCGCGGAGGCCGGCGGCTCGGGCTGGGAGCTAGCGGCAGTAGCCGCGGCGCAGGAGGAGACCACGTTCGGCGGCTCGCGCACGAGTGCCTTCTCGCTCGCACCGGACGCGGCGATCGTGCTCGACGTCACCCACGCCACCGACGCCCCCGGGATCGAGGTCAAGGAGATGGGCAAGCACCCGCTCGGCTCGGGGCCCGTGATCAGCCGCGGCTCCACGCTGAATCCCGCGGTATTCGAGCTGCTGCACGAGACCGCTGAGGCCGAGCAGCTCCCCTTCACCGTGGAGGCGAGCGGCCGCGCGACGGGAACCGATGCCGACGCGGTCCACCTCAGCCGCGGGGGCATCCCGACGGGCCTGGTCTCGATCCCCCTGCGCTACATGCATTCGCCCGTCGAGCTCGTGCAGCTCGAGGACGTCGAGAACGCTGCGCGCCTGATCGCCGCGTTCGCGCTGCGACTCGACTCAGCGACTTCGTTCGCGCGCTGATCGGGCTCGGCAGCGGTCCGCGCTCCCGCGCGGATCCCTGGCCCTGGCGCCCGCGGCCCGGTATCTTCCAGAGATTCGGGGGATCCGGACACGGAAGGAAGCCGGGATGAGACTGGTATCGACGCGCTGGATGCGCGTGCCTAGGCAAGCAGTGCATGTCGC
This sequence comes from Solirubrobacteraceae bacterium, assembly GCA_035507305.1. GTDB lineage: Bacteria > Actinomycetota > Thermoleophilia > Solirubrobacterales > Solirubrobacteraceae > Palsa-744. Next base: position 3,065 of record DATJOE010000264.1, read on the forward strand.
TTTCGTGGCGCTCCTCGCTGTGTGCGGGGCTCTCGCGCTCGCGACCGGCGCGAGCGCCGCGATCGTCACCGGCGGCAGCGAAGACCTGCGCACCGGTTGGTATCCCGAAAGCTCCTCGATCACACCGCAGCAGGTGAGCGGTGGCTCGTTCGGGCAGATGTGGTCCGCGAACGTCGAAGGCCAGGTCTACGCTCAGCCGCTCGTCGCGAATGGGACGCTGCTCGTCGCGACCGAGCTGAACAAGGTCTACGGGCTGGACCCCGCGACTGGCGCGCTGAAGTGGGCCAAACCGCTGAATCTCGGCACGCCGTGGAACCCCGCCGATATCGGCTGCGCCGATTTGACTCCCTCGATTGGCGTGACGTCCACGCCGGTGATCGACAGCTCGACGGGGATCGCCTACATGACGCACAAGACCTACGCCTCGGGCACGAGCGGACCCGCGAAGTGGTTTATGGATGCTGTGAGCATGTCCACGGGCCAGGAGCAGCCTGGCTTCCCTGTGGAACTGAGCGGCAGCGCGCAGAACGCGCCGGGCCGTAGCTTCTCGCCCACGACCCAACTGCAGCGCCCGGGGCTGTTGCTGCTCGAAGGCGTCGTCTACGCGGCGTTCGGCGCCCACTGCGACCGCGAACCGTGGCAAGGCTGGATCTTCGGCGTCTCGACCGTGGGCAAAGTCACCGCCCGCTACGTGGACAACACGACCGAAGAAGGCGCGGGAATCTGGCAGTCAGGCTCGGGGCTGACCTCCGACGGCCCCGGCACGATCCTCTTCACGACCGGCAACGGCGGGGGTCCGAGCGAACCTGCGCCGGGTAACAAACCGCCAGCGAACCTTGGCGAGTCCGTCGTCCGCGTGAACGTGCAGCCGGACGGCTCGCTGAAGCCAGTCGACTTCTTCGCGCCGTTCAACGCCCCGACGCTCGACCTGCATGACGCGGACTTTGCCTCGGGCGGCGTGACCGGGCTCCCCTCAGAATTCTTCGGCACCGCTGCGTTGCCTCATCTCGCGGTCGCCGACGGCAAGCAGGGCTACGTCTACCTGCTCAACCGCGACTCGCTCGGCGGCGTCAGCCAGGGATCGGGCGGCTCGGACAATGTGATCCAGCGCCTTGGACCCCGCGGTGGGGTGTGGTCGCGCCCGGGAATCTGGCCAGGTGACGGCGGCTACATCTACATCCCCACATCGGGCGGCTCGCCCGAAGGCGGCAACCTCGACGTTTACAAGTACGGGCTCTCCGGCAGCGGCGCGCCCTCGCTGTCGTTCGCCGGGTCCTCGACCGACGCGTTCGGGCAGGGTTCGGGCGCGCCGGTGATCACCTCCAGCGGAACGACCTCCGGCAGCGCGCTTGTGTGGATCATCTGGGCCGCGAACCGCACCGGCAGCGGCGGACAGCTGCGGGCGTATGACCCCGTGCCCGTGAACGGCCACCCGGTCCTGCGCTTCAGCGCCTCGATCGGCACGGCCTCGAACTACAGCGTTCCCGGGGTGGGCGCGAGCAAGATCTTCGTCGGCACCCGCGAAGGCAAGGTGATCGCGTTCGGCTCGCCGGTCACGCCCCCGCTATCGGGCACGCCCCTGTCCTTCCCGGCGACGACGCTCGGCGAAAGCAAACAGAAGACGCTCACGCTTACCGCGGGCGAAGCGCTCACCGTGACGGGGCTCACCTCGAGCTCGAGCCAGTTCACGCTCGGTAACTCGACGCCCGCGCTACCCGCGAAACTCACGTCCGGGCAGACGATCTCGGTACCCGTGACCTTCGCCCCCACGCAGACCGGCCTCGTCGGGGGCACGATTACCGCGACGACCGGCACCGGCGAACAGGTGCAGTTCGCGGTCTCCGGGACCGGCCAGGCCGTCGCGGCGAAACTTGAAAGCTCGCCACCCGTGCTCTCCTTCCAGGCGACGGCGATAGGCGAGGAGCGCGAAGAAACTGCCACATTCAGCAACGCCGGCGGGCAGCCCCTCACGATCGAAGAAGTTCAGCTGCCGGCCGCGCCGTTTGGCGTGAGCGGAGCGCCGAAAGCAGGCACGCAGATCCAGCCCGGCTCCTCGATCACAGTGACCGTCACGTTCGACCCGACGAGCGCGGGAGTGTTCGACAGTGCGCTCGTGCTGAGGACGAGCGGCGGCGAACGCGAAGTAGGGATCTCGCCGCGGTCGGCTCGCTACAGGAGGGCACGACGATCCAGGCGGGCGAAAGCGTCACCGAGCAGGTCGCGTTCATCCCGACCGAAGTCGGGCCCGCCGAAGGCGAATGGCTGATTAACGGCGAAGACGAAAGCGGGCTGCACCACGTGCTGTTCGCGGGCATCGGCACGAGCGCCAGCTCGCCTCCGGCGGGGTCGTCCGGCAACGGCGTCAGCGGCTCGGCGACCGGCGGCGCCGCATTCGGGCCCGCTCCCTTGCAGAGCGTCGCCGGGGTGCGCGAAAGCCCCTCTGCGCGCGGGCCGCTCGCGACGCTCGCGCGGACAGCCTTCGCGGCTTCGCGCCACGGCACGGTCGCCGTACGAATCGCCTGCCCCTCCTGGGAGCAGCGTTGCCTTGGCACGGTCACGCTGAGGATCCGCGTGGGCGCCCGCTCTGGGCGCGTGCTGACCCTCGCCGCGGGGTCGTTCTCGCTCGCGGGGGGCCAGGCCCGCACGCTCGCGCTGCGGCTCACTCCACGCGCCCGCGCGCTGCTCGCCCGCGACCGCTTGCTGAAAGCGAGCGCGGTCGTCTCCGCGCACGACCCCGCGGGACTCGCGCACACGACGAGCGCCGCGGTGACGATCCGCGCGGCCGCCGCGCGGCCCTCCCGCAGGGGGGCCTAGCGGCGGCCGCGCGATCGCTTGCTCAGGCCGCGGCCTCGAGCTCGGTACCCGGTGAGATCTTGTATGCCTCGCCCGGGCAGCCGCCCGTGACGAGCATCCGCAATCCCTGTGCGCCCGCGTGAACCTTGCGCTTCGTCGCCGCGCCTACACGGACGAGCGTCTCGGGGTCGAGCTCGACCCGCTCGCCTTCGATGTCCATCCAGCCCGAACCACCCAGCACCGAGAAGACCTCCTCTTGGCCGCTCTCGGCGTGGTCGTGTTCGGGGTAGTCGCCATAGTCCGGCGGCAGCTGGATCACCTGCATGCCGAACGCCGTTACGCCTAGCTCGGCACGGACCTTTACAAATCCGCCGCCGTAGCCGGCCTCCATCTCATTGATGCGCTTCGCTGTGAAATCGCTCATTAGTCAACACTAACTAATTCGCGTCGAGGGCGCCTTTCGGCGAGTCGCGGGACGCGTAGCGACTACAGCGCCATCACGATGCCGAGCTGGCGCGACTGCGCGAGCACCGTGCCGTCCGGCGCCCAGATCACGCCGTCCTCCTCGAAGAAGCCGTCCTGCACGAGGCCCGAGCGAAATCGCGCGAAGCACAGCTCACCCGCCGTGGGCGCGTCTCCGACCGCCGCCGGCAATGGCGCTCGGAAGTGGACTGTCAAGTCCACTGTCGGCGTCGTCGCTGGCTCGGTCAGCCTGATGAACGGTGGCGAGAACAGCGCGTCTGAGAAGAACGCCAGCGAGATCGCGTCGATCGCGCGCGGCTCGGACAGCCCAAGCCAGGAGCCGATTTCCATCGGGTGCTTGGACCCTGTGAACGGGACCGCGCCGATCCGCGGCTGGATCACGATGTGGCGCGTGAACGGTGGCGCGCCCTCGAACAACGGTGGGCCTGCCTGCTCCTGGGGCACCGGCGGCGCGACCTCCGGCATCGGCAGCTCGAGGATCTCCGGTGCGCTCCAGGGCACCGAAAACGCCGCGAGCGCCAGCGCGATCAGCTTGCCCTCCTGCTCCATCCGTGCCGACAGCGTGCTGAGCGATCGTCCCTGGCGCTCGATCGTCACGAGGATTTGCACCGCCCCCGGCTCAGGCGCCCGTGCGTAGTGGATCGTCAGCGAGCGCGGCGAGCGTGCCGGGTCGTCAATCGCCTCGACCAGCGCGCGCAGCAGCATCGCGGCGATGTAGCCGCCATGCGGGCCGCGCCCCGCACGCCAATCCGGCGAGACATCCGCCGTGAACTTGGCCGTCGGGGCAAGGCCGTCCTCGGTCGATCGCGACTGCAGCTTCACGGCGCTGTCGCGATCGAACGCCGTCGCCGGCGCGACCGTCTCAGCCACGGACCAGGCGCTTGTAGGTGATCCGGTGCGGTCGGTCCGCTGCCTCGCCCAGGACCTCGCGGCGGTGCTCCTCATACGCCTCGAAGTTCCCCTCGAACCAGGCCACCTGCGAGTCACCCTCAAACGCGAGCACGTGCGTCGCGATCCGGTCCAGGAACCAGCGGTCGTGAGAGATGATCACCGCGCAGCCGGGGAATTCGAGCAGCGCGTTCTCCAGCGCGCGCAGCGTGTCCACGTCCAGGTCATTCGTAGGCTCGTCCAGCAGCAGCAGGTTGCCGCCGCTGCGCAGGAGCTTCGCCAGGTGCACGCGGTTGCGCTCGCCGCCCGAGAGGTCGCCGATCTTCGCCTGCTGGCTTGATCCCTTGAAGTTGAAGCCCGCCGTGTACTGACGCGAGTTGACCTCGCGATCGCCCACTTTCAAGTGCTCGTAGCCTTCGGAGATCTCCTCCCACACGGTCTTGGAGGGATCGAGCGCGTCGCGCGACTGGTCCACGTAGGCCAGCTGCACCGTCTCGCCTAGCTCCAGCGTGCCCGTGTCCGGGCACTCCTCGCCGGTGATCATCCGGAACAGCGTCGTCTTGCCCGCCCCGTTTGCCCCGATCACGCCCACGATCCCTGCGCGTGGCAGATCGAAGCTGAGGTCCTCGATCAAGAGCTTCTCGCCAAAGCCCTTGCGCAGGCCGTTAGCCGTCAGCACCTTCTCGCCCAGGCGCGGCCCCGGCGGGATGTGGATCTGTACCTCATCCAGCTTTACGTTGCGCTCCTCGGCCACCAACTCCTCGTAGCGCGCCAGGCGCGCCTTGGACTTCGTCCGCCGCCCCTTCGGGTTCGTGCGCACCCATTCAAGCTCCGCCGCAATCGTCCGCTGGCGAGCCTTTTCCGAGCGCTCCTCCTGCTGCAGGCGCGCCTGCTTCTGCTCCAGCCAGCTCGAGTAGTTGCCCTCATACGGCAGCCCCCGGCCGCGGTCCAGCTCGAGGATCCAGCCCGCGACGTTGTCCAGGAAGTAGCGGTCGTGCGTGACCGCCACGATCGTGCCCTTGTACTCCGCGAGGTGCTGCTCAAGCCAGGCCACCGACTCCGCGTCGAGGTGGTTCGTAGGCTCGTCCAGCAGCAGCAGGTCAGGCGCGCTTAGCAGCAGGCGGCACAGCGCCACACGGCGGCGCTCCCCGCCCGAGAGCACGCTCACGTCTGCGTCTGGCGGCGGCAGGCGCAGCGCGTCCATCGCGTACTCCAGCTGCGTGTCGAGGTTCCAGGCGTCCGCTGCTTCGATCTGCGCCTGCAGGCGCCCGAACTCCTCTTCGACCTCCTCGGAGTAGTTGGCCGCCAGCTCGTTGAAGCGATCGAGCAGCGCCTTCGTCTCCGCGACCCCGTCCTCCACGTTGCCCTTCACGTCCTTGGACTCGTCCAGCTGGGGCTCCTGCTCCAGCATCCCTACGCTCGCCCCGGGCGCGAGCTGCGCCTCGCCCCGGTACTCCTGATCGGTCCCCGCCATGATCCGCAGGAGCGTGGACTTGCCCGCGCCGTTGTAGCCCAGCACGCCGATCTTCGCGCCTGGGTAGAACGCGAGCGTGACATTCTCCAGCACCGTCTTGTCCGGCGGGTGCAGCTTCGAGAGCCGGTGCATCGTGAAGATGTATTGAGAGGACATTGGCAGGCAGCATAGGAGGTCGCATCGGTCGCTAACGTTGTCGGGTCATGCCCGTCACGGTCCTCGACATCGAGCAGCACATGCTCCTGCTGGAGCTGGAGGCGCCGTTTGACAAGCGCGACGTTCAGATGGCGCGGCGGCGCATGGCCAAGCGCTGGCACCCTGACATCGCGCCCGCGGGCCGCCAGTTCGAGCACGAGCGCCACCTCAAGGCGATTAATGAGGCCGCCGACCAGCTCGAGCGCCTCGCCGAGGGCTCGCGCGGGGGCAAAGTCACCGCGGCCGCTGCGCGTGCGTCCGCAAGCGCCGCACGGCGCGAGCGCGAAGAGGCAGGGCGGCGGGCGTACGAAGCCGAGCAGCGTGCCCGCGAAGCCGCCGCCGACAAAGCCAAGAACGACCCCTTCGCCAGCCGCGTGCCCGACCACTCCGTCGTGCACCGTTACGCCCGCTGCCTCTCCTACCCCGAGTGGGGCGTCGGCACCGTCGCGGGCATCTACTTCACCGAGGACCCCGACGGCGGCGAGGACGTCCAGCAGTGGGCCCGGGTCAAGTTCAGCCATGGAATCCGCACCGTGCCCGCGGGCAGCTTGCGCTTCGTGGACTTCTCAAAGCCCGACCCCGCCGAGGAGCGCGTCGAACGCTTCACGCTCGCCGCCCAGCGCGCGATGGCCGAAGGCGAGTATGAGCTCGCTGCTCAGCGGCTGATCTACGCGCGCGACTCCGAACCCGACAACGTCGGGGTGCTGCGATTGATGACGCTCGCCTTCTGGCAGGCCGGCAACCTCGATGCCGCCGCGCGTGCCGTGCGCGACTGGGCTCGCGTCGACGGCGCACGCCCCGCCGCCCACCGCTTCGCCTCGCGGATCTACGAGGACATGGGGGCCGTCGACCTCGCCGAGGAGGCCGCCGAGCGCGCCGCCGAGCGTGGACCTAGCGACGCCGGGGCCTGGGAGCGTCTTGGCCGCCTGCGACTACGCCTCGCCGATCGTGAGGGCACGCTCGATGCACTGCGCCGTGCCAGTGAGCTCGGCGCGGGTGGGGAGGTGCGCGAGCTGATCGAACAAGCGCTCGCGCTTGAGCCGCGCATGGCCGAGGCTCACTGACTGACGCCACGGACTGCGCAGGCGCGCAGCTAGAGAATGTTCACTGCACGCGAGACGATCAGCCCCACCGTGAGGAACGAAGCCGTCGACTGGATCCCCATCACCAGCTTCGCCGCCGCCGTCAGCGGCATCGTGTCCGTCGGACTGAACGCCGTGTTGTTCGTCAGCGCCACGTAGAAGTAGTCCACGAACTTTGGCCGCCAGTTCGGCGGCTCGATTGCGTCGTCGCTCATCTGCGGGAACAGGAAATCCGGTGGGCCGTCGCGTCCCTCCGCGCGCTTGCCCGGCCCGCCTCGGTCCATCTCCCAGAACCACAGCGAGAACACCAGCAGGTTCGTCAGCCAGATCAGCACGCCCGAGAAGATCAAGCCGCGCCCATCTTGGACGTTGTGGTGCAGCAGGTAGTGCGTCAGCTCCGCCAGCGAGAACACGTTCGCCACGCCCACCAGCGCAGTCAATGTCAGCGCGATCCGTCGCCGCCGGGGGTGCTCCTCCTCGACCACGTTCGGCGTCACTACGAACATCCCGATCAACAGCGCCCCCTCCACACCTGGCACGAGCCACTCTGGTCCCGCCGTCAGGCGTGCCGGCAGCAAGACCTGCACGCAGATCGCCGCAAGCACCGTCAGCTGCGCGGGCCAGAACGGCTCGGGGTCCCCCGGTGGGGGATACCTGCGCGTGAAGCCCGTCGCCTGTTCGCTCGCCACGCCCCGAGAGGCTACGACCGGCGTCGGCTAGCAGCTAGCCTTGGTTCGTGGGCATCGAGAGTCCCGTCCATCTCGCGTTCGTCGCGATCGTCGCTCTGCTCGTGCTTGGCCCCAAGCGACTGCCCGGGATGGCCCGCGCACTCGGACAGGGGATTCGCGAGTTCCGCCAGTCACTCGATCTCGGTGCCCGCGAGGACGAGCACGTGCCACCCGCTGGCGCGGCGCCGCCCACACATGGCGATGAGCCCGAGCGCCGGTAGGCTTGACGCGTCCGTACCGACCAAGGAGCCACCGCCGATGAGCGCCGATGCCGCCGCCGTTTCAACCGATGCCGTCACCACCGAGCGGCGCGGGAACATCATGCTGATCTCGATTAACCGTCCGGAGGTCCGCAACGCCGTGAACGGCGCTGTCGCCGAAGGCATTGGCCGTGCGCTCGACGTTCTCGATCACGAAGACGGCCTCGCCGTCGGAGTCCTTACCGGCAACGGTGGGTTCTTCAGCGCCGGGATGGACCTCGGGGCGTTCGTCAAGGGGGAATCGCCCTGGTTCGGTGATCGCGGTTTCGCCGGGATCGCGCAGCGCTCTGCGCAGAAGCCGCTGATCGCCGCGATCGAGGGATTCGCGCTCGCCGGTGGGATGGAGGTCGCGCTCGCCTGCGATCTCATCGTCGCCGCCAAGGGGGCCAAAATGGGGATCCCCGAGGCCAAACGCTCGCTGATCGCCGCCGGCGGCGCGCTGCTGCGGTTGCCGCGACGGATGCCCTACCACGTCGTCATGGAGCTCGCCCTGACCGGCGATCCCATGCCCGCCGAGCGCTTTCACGAGTTCGGGCTTGTCAACCGTCTCGCCGAGCCCGGCTCCGCCGTCGACGTCGCCATCGAGCTCGCCGAGCAGCTCTCCAAGAGTGGCCCGCTTGCGCTGATCGGCTCCAAGCGGATACTGCAGGAACAATGGGACTGGAGCAACGAGGACATGTGGCAGAAGCAGGGCGAGATCACCGGGCCCGTCATGACCTCCGAGGACGCCAAGGAGGGGGCTAGCGCTTTCAAGGAAAAGCGCGAGCCTGTATGGAAAGGGCGCTAGTGGCCCGCTGAGCGGCGTCGGGCGGCGAGCTAGCGCCCGGCGAGCTTCTTGCGTTTCTTCTGCTTGCGAACCGCCAGCCACCGCTTGAACAGCGCCCACATCAGCGCTGCCCCGGTGTCTTGCGTGGGTACTGCGAGATCGCCTTGTCTAGGTCGATTGCCGTCGTGATGATCCGGCTCTGTTCGGCGATGTGCGCCGCGGGGTAGCCCTCACCCGGGCTGGCCCGCTCGGGGCGGCCAACGAAGCCGAAGTGAATCTCCGGGGGCATGATCTGCATCAGTCGCGGGAACATGTGTGCACGGGCGCCCACATTGCGCGGCTCCTCCTGCACCCAGACGACCTCTTTCAGCTTCGGGTAGCGGCGCATCAGCTCGAGGATCTGGCCTTCCGGGAAGGGGTAGAGCAGCTCGACGCGGCCGACCGCTAGACCCGGGTGAGCCGCGCGGTCGGGGTGGCCCACCAGGTCGTAGTAGACCTTGCCCGTGCAGAGCACCAGGCGCGTGACCTCTGCCTCATCCACGCCCGGCTCCGCGAGCACTGGGTGAAAGCGCGTACCCTCCGCCATGTCCGCGATTGTGTTCGTCGCCTGGGGCAGACGCAGCAGTGACTTCGGCGTCATCACTACGAGCGGACGCTGCTTCGCGATCCGCGCCTGGCGGCGCAGCAGGTGGAAGTACTGGGCCGGCGTCGTCGGGCTAGCCACGCGGATGTTCCCCTCCGCCGCCAGTGCCAGGAATCGCTCAAGGCGCGCCGAGGAATGCTCCGGGCCCGAGCCCTCGTAGCCGTGGGGGAGCAGCAGCGTCAGCCGCGAGGTCTGTCCCCACTTCGCCAGGCCCGACACGATGAACTGGTCCACGATCACCTGAGCCGAGTTCACGAAGTCGCCGAACTGTGCCTCCCACAGAACGAACGTCTCCGGCGCCTCCTGGCTGTAGCCGTACTCAAAACCCATGCACGCCAGCTCCGAGAGCGGGCTGTTGTGCAGCTCAAGCGGCGCCAGCGCCTCTGGCAGGCTCTGGATCGGGCACACCGACTGCCCGGTCTTCGCGTCATGCAGGACCATATGGCGCTGGCTGAACGTGCCGCGCTCCGTGTCCTGTCCTGTCAGACGAATTGGCGTGCCTTCCGTTAGCAGCGATGCGAACGCCAGCGCCTCCGCATGTGCCCAGTCCACGTGGGCCTCCGACGCCCCCAGCGCCTCTTGGCGGCGCTCCAGCTGTTTGACCAGCTTCGGGTGGACCGTGAAGCCCTCCGGTACGCGCAGCAGCTGCTCGCCCAGCTCGCGCAGGCGCTCCGCCGGAACCGCCGTGTCCACTTCCGGGCTCGGCGAGCGGTCCAGTTCGTACTCGCCCGTCGGCTGCTCGCCATGCTCCTCGCTCGCCGCTTGGATCTTCGCCTTCAGGCGCTGGTGCAGCAGCGTCATTTTGTCCCAGATCTCCTGGGCCTGCTTGTCGACCTCCTCCTGGGAGACCACGCCTTCTGCCACCAAGCGGTCCGCCCAGATTTCCGAGACCCGCTTCTTGCTCTTGATCTTCGCGTACATCTCCGGCTGGGTGTAGGCCGGCTCGTCGGACTCGTTGTGGCCGAAACGGCGGTAGCCGATCAGGTCGATCAGCACGTCGTGTCCGAACTCCTGGCGGAACGCGAACGCCAAGCGCACCGCGCTCATGCACGCCTGCACATCGTCCGCGTTCACGTGCACGATCGGTACGTCGAAGCCCTTTGCCAGGTCCGAGGCCCAGCGCGTCGAGCGCGCGTCGTCCGGGTCCGTCGTGAAGCCCACCTGATTGTTCGTGATGATGTGCACCGTTCCGCCGACCTTGTAGCCGTCCAGTGCCTGCAGGTTCAGCGTCTCTGAGACCACACCCTGCGCCGGGAACGACGCGTCTCCGTGGATCACGATCGGCACCGCCGCGTCCGTGTCCTGGTGAGCGTGCGGACCCTGGCGCGAGGTCTGCGCCGCACGCGTCGCCCCCTCCACCACCGGGTAGACGTACTCCAGGTGGCTCGGGTTCGACTCCAGGTTCACGCGGATCGTCTCGCCGTTTTCCAGGTCGTATGAGCCCTGCGTGCCGTGGTGGTACTTCACGTCGCCCGTGCCGCCCTGAGGGATCGTCGTCACCGCCTCAAGCGTCGAGGCTCCCTCGAACTCCGCGAAGATCGTCTCGTACGGGCGCCCCAGGTTGTGCGCCAATACGTTCAGCCGCCCGCGGTGGGCCATCCCGATCACGACCTCCTTGCCGCCGTGCGCTGCCGAGAGCTTGATCAGTTCGTCGACCATCGGCACCGCCATGTCCAGCCCCTCGATCGAGAACTGGTGCTGGCCCAGGTAGGCCTTATGCATGAAGCGCTCAAGCGCGTCCACCTTCACCAGGCGGCGCAAGAGCCAGCGGCTCTCCTCGTTCGTCAGCGGGTCGCGGAACGCCCCCGACTCGATGTGCTCGCGCAGCCACACCCGCTGGCGGTGCGAGGCGATGTGCTCGATCTCATACGCAATCGTGCCGCAGTAGGTCTCGCGCAGGTGCGGCAGCGCGTCCGCGAGCGTCGCCCCCGGCACGTACATGTTCAGCACCTTCGCCGGGATCCGCGCCTGGATCTCCGGCGTCAGCCCCAGCGGTTCGGGGTCCAAGCCCGGGTCGCCCTCTGGCTCCGTGCCCAGCGGGTCCAGGCGAGCCGCGAGGTGGCCGTGGCTGCGGTAACGACTCACCAGCGTGCTTGCCGCCTGCACTCCGCGGAGCAGCTCTTCGCTAGCGCCGCCCGCCGTCGTCGGGCTTGGCGTTGCCTGTGCCGCAGCGGCCGTTGCCGCCGCCACCGGAGCGGGCGGGCGGGGCGGCGGGCCCAGCTCGACGCTCAGCGAGCTGAACGCCCCCTCGTAGAAGCCGCGCTCGCCCTGTAGGTATTCCTCGATTCGCGCGAGGAAGCGACCCGACTCTGCGCCCTGGATGATCCGGTGGTCGTAGGTCGAGGTCATCGTCATGACCTTCTCCGCCCCGATCATCTCGCCGATGTTTGCAAGGCCCGGTGGGTAGGCGATCGAACCCGTCGCCACGATCGTCCCTCCGCCCGGCATCAGTCGCGGCACCGAGGCGATCGTGCCGATCCCGCCCGGGTTCGTCAGCGTCAAGTTTGCGCCCTGCAAGTCATCCGCCGTCAGCGTGTTCGTGCGCGCCTTCTCCACCAACTCGTCATAGGCCGCGAGAAAGCGCTCGAACGGCATCGACCCCGCGTTGCGGATCACCGGCACCATCAGCGTCCGCGAGCCATCCTTCTTCTCAACGTCCACCGCCAGGCCCAGGTTCACCTGGCCGTCCAGCACGCGATGCGGCTTGCCCTCTACCTCTTCGAAGTGGTTTGCCATCACCGGCATGTCCTCCGCTGCCCGCGCGATCGCATAGGCGATCAGGTGGGTGAACGAGACCTTCTTGCCCGCCGCCTTCAGTTCCTTGCGCCGCGCGTCCAGCATCGTCACCGTCAACGTGCGGAAGCTCGTCGCCGTCGGGATCGCGCGCGACTGCTCCATGTAGCGAGCCAGCGCCGCCGCTCCACCGCGCATCAGTTGCGACTCCGCCATGCGCGGTGGCGCCGCCGGAGCCGAGGCGCCGTTCGGGCCGCCTGTGGCCGCGCTCTCGCTGCTCGCCGCCGACAAGACGTCTGACTTCGTGATCCGGCCCGAGGGGCCGCTGCCCTTCACTTGGGCGAGGTCCACGCCCTCCGCCGCCGCCGCGCGGGCAGCGACTGGGGAAACCTTCAGTCCCTCCGTGTCCGCAGTCTTCGTGCCGTTGCCTGTCGTTGGAGTCGAAGCGTCGGGCGTCGGCTGTCCGCCCGCCGCGTCGCCCACTGCGATCCGCGCGATCACCTGACCCACCGTCACCGTGTCGCCCTCCTGCACGAGCAACTCCGCCACTGTCCCACTCGCGGGCGAGGGAAGCTCCACGTCGACCTTGTCCGTCGAGATCTCAACGATCGTGTCGGTCTCCTTGATCGCGTCGCCCACGCCGACGCGCCATTCGAGGATCGTGCCCTCCGAGACCGACTCGCCCGCCGCGGGCGTCAGCACGTCGACGAGCTTGCCGCTCGAAGGCGCCTCGGATGACGGGGTCTCGGTTGGTGCCTCTGCCGCGGGCGCCGTCTCCGAAGCCGACGTGCTCGGCTCGTCAGTTGGGCGTGCAGCGCCGTTGCTCAGGCCGTTGCCGTCCGTTGCCGAGCCGTTGCCGTCGCTGCCCACGGCGGCGGGAGTTGCGCCGGCGCTCGCGCCCACCGCGATCCGCGCGATCACTTGACCCACCGTGACCGTGTCGCCCTCCTCCACCAAAAGCTCGGTCACGACGCCGCTCGCAGGGGAGGGAAGCTCGACGTCGACCTTGTCGGTCGAGATCTCCACGATCGTCGCGTCCGCGGCGATCGAATCGCCGACCTTGACATGCCATTCGAGGATTGTTCCCTCGGTGACCGACTCGCCGGCGGCAGGGGTCACGACGTCGATTATCTGCTCAGCCGTGGTGCCTGTGGCCATTGATTCCCTACTCTAGCGCGGCCCGCTTGCGTTGCTCACGGATGAACTCATAGCTGCCAAAGAAGGGTCCGACCCCACCCAGCACCGCGACCGCGACTGCCAGCCGAAGCGAGACGATCCGCAGGCGCGCCGCGGTTAGACACGCCAGCGACATGAAAATCCACAGCAGGCCGTGGGTCAGCCCGAGCACGAATGTCAGCGGCTGGGGATTACCCGCGGCGAACGCGCAGATCAACAGCGCGACATAGACACAAGAGTGAAAGAACGACGTCCACTTCAACCGCGTGAACGTCAGCGGGCCCGCCGCTGCTCGCAGGGGCGGCTGCAAGCTCGACAGCCCGGACGAGTCGGGCGATTGGAGCGAGCTCGCCGCCGGGGGCGAGCTTGGCGGCAGCTCGCGCTCGGGAACCGCCGCTCCCCTCACTCGCCCAGCCAGCGGGCCATGCGTGGCAGCGCCTCGCCCGCCTCGGCCGGCCAGTGGTCGATCTCTCGCGGCCACCAGGCGTACTCGTCGTGCTCGGAGTCCGGCTGCACCGCGTCCTCTTGACCCTCGGCGAGCCAAGCCTGGCCGACGAACATGATCATCTTCTGCGGCAGCGAGATCAGCGCCTCGCCACGCACGCGCTCGGGCGAGATCGACCACTCCTCATCGAGCTCGCGGACCAGCGTCTCGGCGGGGCTCTCGCCCAGATCGACCGCGCCTCCGGCGCCCAGCGCCCAGCGCCCAGCCCACGAGGCGACCCAGGGCGCGCGCCGTCCCGCGAGCCAGCGGCCGTCTGACGAGCGCGTCACGCACAGCGCCGCGATGCTGTGCGAAGCGTCGCCTGCGACCAGCCGCAGCGCCCAGCGCAGCGGCTGCAGCTCGATCGCGATTCCCTCCGCGTCTACGTGGAAGTCGACCAGCCGCGCCGCCACGCCGTCATGGCTCGGCGAGCCGCGCTCACGCAGGCTCTCGATCGCCGCGTCCGCCGCGAGCGTGTGCCGAGCCGAGGGCTCGAACTCCTCGGTGCGCCAGCTCGCCTTCACCTGGTCCAGCTCCCATGGACCTCGCGCGAGTACCTCGGGCGCTTCGCTCGTCGTTTGGTCGGGCTGCGTGGACATCGAGACGGGATTTCCTTGATCGAGGCGGATGTTCCGAGGCGGACGTTCGCGGTGCGCGATGCGCTCGGGCGAGGCGTGGGTAAGGCTAGTGAGCATAGACTCGCGCGCGTGAATATTCGTCGCTTCAAGCACTGGGGCTGGGGCTATGAGGATCAGCGCCCTACGCCCGAGGCGCAGCGGCAGACCGCGGAGCTGGCCTCCGCTCACCTGGCGATCGCCTTCGATGGTCTCGAGGAGCCCGTCGCCGTCGATCAGCTGCAGCTCGCATTGCCGCGTGTGCGACCTCCCGCCGAGCTGGCGGAGATCTGCACGAGCGACGACCACGCGCGCGCCGCGCACGCGCTTGGCAAGTCCTACAGCGACGTCGTCAACGGCTTTCGCGGGCGCTTCTCTCACCCCCCGGACTTCGTCGCCGGTCCGCGCACGGAGTCAGAGCTTGAGAGCCTGCTCGAGTGGTGCGCGGGCGAGGGCGTCGCCGCGATCCCCTACGGCGGCGGCACTTCGGTCGTGGGCGGTGTCACTCCCGAAGTCCCATCTTCGTTCAACGGTGCGATCACGCTCGACTTGCGGGCGCTTGACCGCGTGCTCGAAGTCGATGCGGTCTCGCGTGCCGCGAGGATCCAAGCGGGCGCCGTGGGACCTGTGCTCGAGGCGCAGCTCGCCGAGCACGGTTTCACCTTGCGGCACTTCCCGCAGTCCTTTGAGTACTCGACGCTCGGCGGCTGGATCGCCACGCGCGCCGCGGGTCATTTCGCAACCGGGCGTACACACATCGAGGACTACGTCGAGTCCGCGCGCGCGATAACGCCCGCCGGGGTGTGGGAGTCGCGACGGCTGCCGGGCTCTGGCGCGGGCGTCAGCCCCGATCGAATGCTCGCTGGCTCTGAGGGCACGCTCGGCGTAATCACCGAGGCGTGGATGCGCGTCCAGCCGCGCCCCGAGCACCGCGGCTCGGCGGGCGTGCGCTTCGCGAGCTTCCTCGCGGGCGCCGAATGCGTGCGCGAGCTCTCGCAGTCGGGCCTGCAACCCGCGAACTGCCGCCTAATCGACGCGCGCGAGGCCGCGATGACGATGGCGGGCGATGGCAGCCAAGCGCTGTTCGTGCTTGGGTTCGAGTCCACTGACCACCCCGTCGATCACGCGCTCGCCCGGGCGCTTGAGATCTGCTCAGCGCACGGCGGGATCGTGCCCGAGTCCGGCGCCGGTGCGGGCAAGGGCGGCTCGGCCGAGGGCGCAGGCGGCGAGGACGCCGTCAGCTCCTGGCGCGAGGCGTTCCTCGGCGCGCCCTACGTGCGCGACGTGCTCGTCGCGATGGGCGTGCTCGCCGAGACGTTCGAGACAGCGATCACCTGGGAGCGGTTCGTCTCCTTCCACGAGCGCGTCAAAGCCGCCGGCGAGGACGCGCTGCGCGAGGTGTGTGGCGAAGGCGGGCGGGTGACCGCGCGCTTCACGCACGTCTACCCCGACGGGCCCGCGGTCTACTTCACTGCGATCGCCCCCGCTCGGCGCGGCGAGGAGGTCGAGCAGTGGGCCGCCGTGAAGCGCGCGGTTTCCGACGCGATCGAGGAGGCCGGAGGAACGATCACCCACCACCACGCGGTCGGGCGCGATCACCGGCCCTGGTATGACGTCCAACGCCCCGAGCCGTTCGCGCTTGCGTTCGCCGGCGCGAAGGCCGCGGTCGATCCACGTGGGGTGATGAATCCTGGCGTGCTGCTCGACCCGCGCGTGTTGATCGACCCCGGCTCGCGCGTTGGCGCTGGCGCTACGTGAACGGGGCCAGCTAAGTGAACTGGGCCGACTGGATAGGAACCTCGCCCGCAGCGCAAGCGGGTAGCGCGCGATGAAGATCGCGGTACTGGGCCCCGGCGGCGTGGGCGGCCTGCTCGCCGGAGCGCTTCAGCGCTCGGGTGAGGAGGTGATCGTCGTCGCGCGCGAGCCCACCGCGCGGGCGATCGTCGAGCAGGGCCTGCGCATCTCAAGCGTCAAGCACGGCGACTTCGTCGCCCGTCCACGAACCGCGACACGTCTGGAGGAGGAGGTCGACGCGCTGATCGTCGCCACGAAGGCGATTGGGCTGGAGGTGGCGCTGGAGCGGATCGCGACCGCCCCGCCCGTCGTACTGCCGTTGCTGAACGGGCTCGACCACATCGCGCTGCTGCGCGAGCGCTTCGCGCCCGAGAGCGTGCTTGCTGGAACGATCCGCGTCGAGGCCGACCGCCCTGAGCCCGGCGTCGTCGTGCACACGAGCCCATTCCTGCTCGTCGAGGCCGCGAGTCGCTACGAGTCCGCGCGGCAGGGAATGGACGCGCTTATCGCGGCCCTGTCGGGCGCCGGCGTCTCCGCGCGTGCCGACCGGCCGATCGGTGCGCAGGCCGAAGCCCAGGTGATGTGGTCGAAGCTCGTCAGGCTCAACGCCCTCGCCTGCACCACCAGCGCCTACGACAAGCTGCTTGGTGAGATTCGCGACACGCCCGAGCTGCGCGCCGACCTCGTCGGCGCGATCGAGGAGTCCTGCGCCGCGGGGCAGGCCGAGGGCGCGGACAACGTCAACCCCGAGAGGGCAATCGCAGAGCTGGAGAATGCGCACGCCACGCTCGGTAGCTCGATGCAGCGAGACATCGCCGCGGGGCGCGCACCTGAGGTCGATGCGATCCCGGGCTCTGTGCTGCGCGCCGCCGCGCGCCACGGGTTGCGCTGCCCGACGATCGAGCGGCTGGTCGCGATGATCCTCGCGCGGGTTGAGGGTGTGGAGCCGGGCGTCGAGCTCGGCTGACGCCGTGCTCAGGCGGCGCCGCCCACGGCAGGCGCCTGGCCCTCGCGGTCGTGGCGCAGTACCTCGAGCAGCTCGGCGTAGGGCCCCACGAGGTAGGCGTCGTCGCCCGCGGCGAGCGTCGTGTCTCGGCGCGGTGGATGCTCCAGCGCCGCGGGATCGTCCCTCGCGCCGGTGCCCGCGTCGCGCCTGATCGCGACGACGCGCACGGTGCCAGGTAGCTCGCGCATCGCCATGCCGTCCAGTTGGCCTCCCGCCCTGACGCGCAGCCGAGCGAGCAGGAAGGGATGGCTGCCGACGTAGAACGTGAACAGCACGTCGAGTCCGAGCGCCGCGCCCACGAACCAGGGGGCGGCGATCGCGGCGGTCGACCAGACGTGGCGGAAGCCAAAGCTCTGCTCGATGCGGTTGCCAAGCTGGCGGTCGAACACGCGGAGTACGACGGGCACCTGGGCCCAGCGCTCAGCGAGGCGATCGCGCACCGCGAGGCCGGTCTCGATGTTCGCGAGGTCGTCGGAGGTCAGGATCGCGA
>DATJOE010000265.1:0-6816 GCA_035507305.1 Solirubrobacteraceae bacterium
GCGCGCGAGCTTCGCGCAATCACGGAGGCGCTGCGTGCGACCTTCGCGGATTTCCGCTACGGCGAGATAGCGACGCCCGCGCTCGAGTACGAGTCGGTCCTCGCGCGCGCCGACATGGCCGAAGCCAGGCCCGCCTACCGCGTCTTTGACGAGACAGGCGCCGTGCTCGTCCTGCGCTCCGACATGACCGCCCCCATCGCCCGCGTCGTCGCTACCCGCTACGCCGACAGCCCCACGCCCCTGCGCTTCTGCTACTTCGCCCACACCTATCGAGGCGTGCGGCCCCAGCGCGGTCAGCTACGCGAGATGCTTCAGGCCGGGATCGAGCTGATCGGCTCCGGCGCCCCCGAGGGGACTGCCGAGGCTTTGACCGTCCTGTGCGCTTCGCTCGACGCCGTCGGACTCAAGGACTACCGCGTCGGCGTCGGCGACGCTTCGCTGTTCCCCGCGCTCATGGAGACGCTCAACGTCCCTGTCGAGGCCCGCGAGGAGCTGCTGCGCACGCTCGTGCGGCGCAACTTCGTCGAGCTCGAGCAGTGCTTGCACGAGGCTGGGATCGGCGGCGAGGCCGCGGAGCTACTGCTCGAGGTGCCCCAGCGCCGCGGTGGCCCCGAGCTGCTGACCGACGCGCCTCAGCCCGCGGTCGAGGCGGTTACCGGGATGCGTCGCGTGTACGAGTTGCTCGCGCCCAATGTTGCCGAGCGCGTCATCTTCGATCTCGGTCTGATCCGCAACATCGGCTACTACACCGGCGCCGTGTTCGAGGTCTACGACCCTGAGTTCGGCGCGCCGCTTGGCGGCGGCGGACGTTATGACGAGCTACTTGGGCGCTTCGGGCGCAGTCTGCCCGCCGTCGGCTTCGCCCTCAACATCGATCCACTGCACCGTGCGCTTGCTGGTGAGGAGCAAGGCACCGGCGCGCTCGCCGAGCTGCGCTCCGTCCTCGCCGTTCCCGGAGAGGCCCTGTGAGCACGTCGCTCGGGTTGACCATCGCCGTGCCGCGGGGTGCTCTGTTCGATGGCACCGTCGAGCTGCTCTCCTCGCTCGGGCTCGATACCGGCGAGCTGCGCGTCAACGACCGCAAGCTGCTCTTCGAGGACATCGGCGTCGTCACCATGCGCCCGTCCGACGTGCCCACCTACGTTGAGGCCGGCGCCGCCGACATCGGCATCACCGGTAAGGACGTGCTGCTCGAGCAGCTCGCTCGCGAGCCCGGCGAGCGTGGGCGCGATGTCTATGAGCTGCTCGACCTCGGCTTCGGGCGCTGCACCATGGTGCTCGCCAGTAAGGCCGGACCCGACCCCGCTATCGAGCGCTTGCGCCGGCTCGGCGTCATGCGCGTCGCGACCAAGTATCCCCGCATCGCCGCGCGCTACCTCGAGGAAACCGGCCGCCAGGGCGAGATCGTCGAGGTCAAGGGCTCCGTTGAGCTCGCCCCCCTCACTGGCATGGTCGACGCGATCGTCGACCTCACCGCCACCGGCACCACCTTGCGCGAGAACAACCTCGAAGTACGCGAGGAGATCGTCGTCTGCACCGCGCGCCTCATCGCCAACCCCGTCTCGCACAAGCTCAAGGCCGCGCAGATCGATGAGTTGCTGCGGCAGCTGCGCGCTCTGCCCGTCGGCGCCGCGAGCAACCGCAGCGGCTGAGATGCGGATCGAGCGCGTCGAGGTCGGCGAGATTGAGCGGCTCGGCGGCCCCGCCGGAGTCGCCCAGCACCTGCGCGCGCTCGTGCCCGACGGCGACTCCGTCGAGGGTCCTGTGCGCGAGATCATCCAGGGCGTCCGCGACGGGGGCGACGCCGCCGTCCTTCAGTACACCCGCGAATTCGACACCGGCGGGGTGCAGCCCGGCGAGCTGCTCGTTGCCCCCGAGGACCTCGACGAGGCGATCAAGCAGCTGCCGCTCGAGCTCGTCGCCGGGCTCCAGGTAACAATCGCCAACGTCGCCCAGGTCGCCGACGCCGGCGTCGGGCGCGAGGCCACCTTGCGCTTGGCGCAGGGTCAGCGGATCGACTTGCGCGAGCTCCCCGTCGAGTCCGCCGCCGTCTACGTCCCCGGTGGGCGGGCCCCCTATCCCAGCACCGTCATCATGGGCGTCGTCACCGCCCGCGCCGCCGGCGTGCTCGATGTAGCCGTCTGTAGTCCACCTAGCGCCGAGGGTGAGGTCGACCCCGTGATCCTCGGTACCTGCCGGCTCTGCGGTGTCGAACGCGTCTATCGCATGGGTGGCGCGCAGGCGATCGCCGCGCTTGCCTATGGCACCGAGACCGTCAAGCCCGTCGAGGTCATCGTCGGCCCCGGCAACCTCTACGTGCAGGAGGCCAAGGCACAGCTCTCCGCCCGGGTCGGGATCGACGGCTTCGCCGGACCAAGCGACCTCGTAGTCGTGCTCGGTCAGGAGCTGCGCGAGGACGACGTCGAGCTTGCCGCGCTCGACATGCTCGCGCAGGGCGAGCACGGCGAGGGCAGTCTCGTCGCCGCCATCTCCGCTGGGCCCGGTGTCATCGAGGCGCTCGCCCGCGCGCTGGCGCGACTCGTCCACGAGCAGCGGGCTACCGCCACCGAGCCCGCCGGAACGTTCGTGCTCGTGCACGCGCTCGACTCCGCCCAGGCGATCCAGATCGCCAACGACTTCGCCCCCGAGCACCTGCAGCTGATCGGCGCCGACGCCGAGGCCCAGTCTGCCCGCGTGCGCACCGCCGGCTGCCTTTTCGTCGGCGCGCCCAGCGCCACCGCCTTCGGCGACTACGTCGTCGGCTCCAACCACGTGCTTCCCACCGGGGGAGCCGCTCGCTTCGCCTCCACGCTTTCGCCTCGGCACTTCCGCAGGCGAATGGCCGAGGTCCGCGTCGACGCCGAGGGAGCCACCAAGCTCGCGGGTGCCGGTGTCCCTATCGCCCGCGCCGAGGGCTTTGAGTGGCACGCGCTCTCTATGCTCGCCCGCATCCGCGAGAATGGGGGGCACGATGGCTGAGCGAACCGCACAGATCGAGCGCCGCACCGGTGAGACCGACGTGCGCCTCTCACTCGCGCTCGAAGGCACCGGCGCTGGGAGTCGCGTAACCGGCGTCGGCTTTCTCGACCACATGCTCGACCTGCTTGCTCGCCACGGTCGGCTCGACCTCGACGTGCAAGTCACTGGCGATCTACAGACCGGCGCTCACCACACCGCCGAGGACACCGCGATCGTCCTCGGCCAGGCGCTTGACCAGGCGCTCGGCGAGCGGCGCGGGATCTTCCGCTACGGGTCCGCCACCGTGCCCATGGACGAGGCGCGTGCAAGCTGCGCCATCGACATCTCCGGACGGCCCTTCACGCTGTTCGATGCTGAGCTGCCGCCCGGCTCCACTGGCGGCTTTGAGCACGAGCTCACCGAGGAGTTCTTCCGCGCGCTCGCCAACGCCGCCAAGCTCACGCTGCACCTGCGCGTCGAAGCCGGCACCAACGCGCACCACATGATCGAGGCCGCTTTCAAGGCCTTCGCCCGGGCATTGCGCCAGGCCGTTGCGATCGATCCCGACGAGCAGGGCGTGCCCAGCACGAAGGGGACGCTCACCTCATGAGCGAGCAGGCCACGGGCGAGCGCCCGACGTCGCTCGACCCCTTGACCGGCGAGCCCGTGGAGATCGCCGTCGTTGATTATGGAATGGGGAACAGGCGCTCGGTCGAGAAGGCCCTCGCGCACGTCGGCGTCCGCGCGCTCATCAGCTCCGACCTCGACCGTTTGCGCGCAGCCGACGGGCTCGTCGTACCCGGCGTCGGCGCGTTCCCCCGTGCCATGGAGAATCTGCGCCGCCTCGGCCTCGATGAACTGCTGCGCGACAGCGTCGCGATCGGCACTCCCGTGCTCGGCATCTGCCTCGGCCTACAGCTCGCATTCGACTACTCCTCTGAGCTAGGCGGAGCCGATGGGCTCGGGCTGATCGCCGGGGAGGTGCACGGACTGCGCGCCGGCACCCTCAAGCTGCCGCACATCGGCTGGAACGAGGTCAGCTTCGACAAGCCTGACTCCCCGCTGCTCGCCGAGATTCCCCGGCGGTGCGCCTTCTACCACGTGCACTCCCTCGCCGCCGAGCCCGAGCGCGAGCAGGATGTGCTTGGCACCGCGAGCTACGGCGCGCCGTTCGTCACCGCCGTTCAAAAGGGCTGCTTCTACGGCGTGCAGTTCCACGCCGAGAAGTCCTCCGCCGCCGGGTTGCGGCTGCTCGACAACTTCGCCGGCATCTGCCTGCAGGCGAGGCGCGAGCGCGAGGCTGGCATGGCACGGGCCGCGGCCGGCGCCGACACCCTCCCGTGAACCTCTATCCCGCGATCGACATCCTCGGCGGCAACGCCGTGCGCCTGCAGAAGGGCGACTTTCAGGCGAAGAAGGTCTACGACCAAGACCCGCTTTCCGCCGCGCGGGCGTTCGCCGGGGAAGGCGCGAAGTGGCTCCACGTGGTCGACCTCGACGGCGCCAAGGGCGGCGAGCCCGTCAACCTCGAGCACGTCGGCAGAATCGCCCGCGAGCTGGGCGTGCCCGTGCAGCTCGGTGGCGGACTACGCTCTGATCTCGCGATCCAGCGCGCGTTCGAAGCCGGCGTTAGCCGCGTGATCCTGGGAACCGCGATCTTCAGTGACCCCGAGCTGCCGTTCCGCGCGATGGAAGAGCACGGCGCCCAGAACGTGCTGATCTCGATCGACGCCCGCGACGGCTTCGTCGCGACGCACGGCTGGCTCGAGAAGACCGAAGTGCCCGCACGTGAGGCGATCGAACGCTGGAGCGAGGGCCACGGCGGCGTGAAGCACTTCGTCTACACGAACATCGACCACGACGGGATGCTGAGCGGCCCCGATGTGGACAGCACCGTCGAGGCGGTGAAGGCCGCGCGCGACGGGCGCGTGATCCACTCCGGCGGGATCGGCGAGCTGGTCCACCTGGAGCTGCTGCAGGGCCTCGGCCTCGACGGCGTGATCGTCGGCAAGGCGCTGTACGAGCGACGCTTTACCGTCGCCGAAGCGCTCTCCACGCTCGGCTAGCTACCGTAGCCGGGTGCACTACAAGCGCATCATCCCCTGCCTGGACGTAGACGGCGGGCGGGTCGTCAAGGGCGTCGAATTCCTCGACATCCGCGACGCGGGCGACCCTGTCGAGCTGGCCGCCCACTATGACCGCGAGGGCGCCGATGAGCTCGTGTTCCTCGACATCACCGCCACGCACGAGAAGCGCGAGACGATCGCCAAGCTCGCCCGCGCTACCGCCGACGACGTGTTCGTGCCCTTCACGATCGGCGGCGGCATTCGCTCGGCCGAGGACGCGCAAGCTGTGCTTGATGCCGGCGCCGACAAGGTCTCCGTCAACTCCGCCGCGCTCGCGCGTCCCGAGCTGATCGACGAGCTCGCCGAGGTGTTCGGCTCGCAGTGCGTCGTGCTCGCGATCGACGCCAAAGCTGACCCGTTCGTCGGCGACGGGCTCGATCACCCCTCCAAGTGGGAGGCCTACCTTGCCGGCGGGCGCACCCCTACCGGTCGCGACGTAGTTGAGTGGGTGCGCGAGGGCGTCGAGCGCGGCGCCGGGGAGATCTTGCTCACCAGCATGGATCGCGACGGCACCAACGATGGCTACGACCTGCCGCTCGTCGAAGCTGTCAGTGGTGCCGTGCCCGTGCCCGTGATTGCCTCCGGCGGCGCCGGCGAGCTGGAGCACCTCGTGCAGGCGCTTCGCGCCGGAGCCGACGCTGCGCTGTGCGCTTCGATCTTTCACTACGGCCGGCACACCATCGCCGAGGCCAAGGCGCATCTGCTCGCCGCCGGAATCCCCGTGCGGGCGGAGTGAGCTTGCGATGCCTGCCTCCCCGCTGAAGGCCGCGACCGGGGCGCCGCCCGACGGGCAGGCCGTGCTCGATCGTCTGCGGGGGCTGCCTGGAGGCATCGAGCTGCTGGAGCTCGCAGCGCGCCGCGAAGGCGCCGAGCAGGATCGAGAAGTCGAGCTCGTCGGCGGTGCCGTGCGCGACCTGCTGCTCGACCCCACAGCCACTCCCCGCGAGCTCGACGTCATCGTCGCGCACGACGCGCTTGGCTTCGCAGGCTTGCTCGCCGAGGCAATCCTCGGCGGAAACTCCACTGAGGCGCCCAAGCCGCGTGTGCATGAGCGCTTCGGCACCGCCACCGTCCAGTGGGGCGAGGGTCGCGTCGACATCGCCCAGCGCCGCAGCGAGCACTACGCGCACCCCGGCGCTCTGCCCGATACCCATCCCGGCACTGCTGAGCAAGACCTCGCCCGGCGCGACTTCGCTGTCAACGCGATCGCTCTCGCGCTCGGCGGGTCAACGCGGGGCGAACTGCGCTGCGTACAGGGCGCGCTCGAGGACCTCGCTGCGCGAAGGCTGCGCGTCTTGCACGACCAGAGCTTCATCGACGATCCCACACGCCTCTTGCGCCTCGCCCGCTACCGCGCTCGGCTCGGCTTCCAGGTCGAGGAGCAGACCGCCCGGCTCGCCGCCGAGGCCATTTCCAGCGACGCGCTGCAAACCGTCTCGCACGCCCGGGTTGGCGCCGAGCTGCGCCTCGCCCTCGCCGAGCCCGATCCCGTCGCCACGCTCGACTCGCTGCAGCGCCTCGGCGTGCTTTCCGCGCTGCACGAGGCGATCCAATTCGACGAGCCGCTCGCTCGCCGCGGCCTCGCCGAGCTGCCGGCCGATCCCGGGGCCTCGCCCGAGGTGCTCCTGCTCGCTTCGCTGCTCGTGCCCGGCCACGCCTACGACACCACCGACTACGAGTCGCGCCTGCGCGCGCTGCTCGACGGCTGGGAGTTGCCCGCCGCCGAGAGCGA
>DATJOE010000266.1:0-2885 GCA_035507305.1 Solirubrobacteraceae bacterium
TCGAGCGGCGCGCGCAGGAACGCCTTGCGCAGGCTGCGGCCGTCGGGGCTGTAGTAGGCGGGGCGACCGCCCGGTGCGGTGTAACGCACGGCGAGATGTTCGCGTCCCTGATTGATGAAGCGCGCCGCGAGGATCGGCCCGTCCTGCAGATAGTGGCCGTTCTCGTAGACCTCCTCGTAGGTCACGGTGAAGGAGTCGCCGGGCTGGATATCGAGCACGAAGTCGATGTCCCACGCGAAGATGTCGGCGAGCGTCATGGCCGTCTGATCGTGCGCGCCCGCCTGCGTCATCGCCTCGAAGAGCGAGCTGTCGATAACGCCCGCGACCGTGCGCTCGCGCATCTCGAGCGGATTGCGCACCACGCTCGCGTGCAGCTGGCCGGCGTCCTTCTCGACCTTCAGCGTCTCCTCGAGACTCAAACGGCGCTCGAGACCGAGCAGCTCGCCCTGGTGCTGCGTGATCGTCAGCGCCTCGCCCGGATGCAGGCGGTCGAGCCGTTGCCTGAGCCCTGGCAGATTGCGCAGCGACGCGAGATCCGCAAGATTCACCTGCAGGCGGCGGAAGATGCGGTCGAGCGTGTCGTTGCGCGCGACGGTGACCTTCACGCTGGTGGGTCCGCCCGGCCGAGCGGGCGCTGACGCAGCGAGCTGGGCCCCCGGCGGTGTTGTCGTGGCGATCGACGGTCCGGGCGCGCCGGTCGATGGGCGTGCGGCGCTCGGCGCGGCGGCGCTCGGCGCATTGGAGGAAACGGGCGCCCCTGCGAGGGTGTTGCCAGGCGCGCGGGTAGCGCCCGCGGGCGACTGGGCACTCGAGATGCGCGGCGCAGTCGCGTGCCGAATGGCGAGGCCCAATGTCACCGCGATGATCGTGAATGTGAGCCACGGCCAGGGCGAGCGCAGCAGGCGCACCAGGGCGCGATGGTTTGGCGGTTGCACCGCGCCAAGCTACAGACGAGGCGTCGCTCGGTCAATTCGCGGACGCTTATGTGATCCGGCACGTGGCGAGCCCGGTACGCTAAAGTGTCGGCCCGCTGCGCAGGTTGCAGCCAAGCTCGAGGCATTTCGTGAGCGAACAGACTGAGAGCGCGCAGAGCGAGCAACTCGCCGAGCTCAAGCGCGGCGCGCAGGAGGTGCTGACCGAACCCGAGCTGCTGCGCAAGCTCGCACGCGGGCGTCCCCTGAAGGTGAAGGCTGGATTCGACCCCACCGCGCCCGATCTGCATCTGGGGCACACCGTGCTGCTCAACAAGATGCGTCAGTTCCAGCAGCTCGGGCACGAAGTGATCTTCCTCATCGGAGATTTCACCGGCCTGATCGGTGACCCGTCCGGGCGCAATACCACGCGACCGGCGCTCACTCCCGAGGAGGTGCAGGCGAACGCGCGCACCTATCAGCAGCAGGTGTTCAAGATCCTCGACCGCGAGCGCACGCGCATCGATTTCAATTCGCGCTGGCTGTCGAGCATGCCGACGCCCGACTTCGTGAGGATCGCAGGTCACTACACCGTCGCACGCATGCTGGAGCGGGATGACTTTGCGAAGCGCTACAGGAGCGGACAGCCGATCTCGATCCACGAGTTCCTCTACCCGCTCGCGCAGGGTTACGACTCCGTCGCGTTGCAGGCCGACGTGGAGCTCGGTGGAACCGACCAGAAATTCAATCTGCTCGTCGGCCGCCAGCTGCAGGAAGCGTACGGGCAGGAGCCGCAGATCGTGCTCACGATGCCGCTGCTCGAGGGCACCGACGGCATCAACAAGATGTCGAAGTCGCTCGGCAACTACATCGGCATCGCCGAAAGCCCCGATGCGATATTCGGCAAGGTGATGTCGGTCTCGGACGAGCTCATGTGGCGCTACTTCGAGCTGCTCTCGTTCCGCCCGCTCGCAGAGATCGCGTCACTCAAGCGCGCGACCGCGGAGGGGCGCAATCCGCGCGACGTGAAGCTCGAGCTCGCCGTCGAGCTCGTCGCGCGGTTCCACGGTCGCGAGGCGGCCGCGCGCGCGCAGCGCGAGTTCCTCGCGCGCGTGAGCGAGCGCAGCGTTCCGACGGGCCTGGTGCCGCTCACGATTACCGTTGAGGTCGCGGGGCTCAAGCTCCCGAATCTCCTCAAGGAGGCGGGGCTCGTCGCGAGCACATCCGAGGGTAACCGCAAAATCGCGGAGGGGGCGGTGCGGATCGACGGGGAACGGGTGACCGACCGGGCGCTCGTTCTCGCTTCCGGTGCGGACCACGTGCTTCAGGTCGGCACCCGCCGGTTCGCGCGGGTGAAGCTCGAGCGCAAGGGCTGACCGGAGGGCGAGAAAAGCTCCAAAATTCCGCAGCTTCCGCTCGGATCGGGCAATGCATGGGGCGCTCTGGCGTTCCCGGGCAGCGGCGGGCGTCCCAGCCGCCCCGAGCGGAGGCTCGATCGCGCCGCGGCAGGCGCATGACAGTGCGTTGACAAGCCCAGCACGCTGGCTATACTGCGCGCCCCTCGCACCCGTTGTCGCGACGCGACAGGGACGGGGGAAATCAGTACTAGACGTAAGTTGACGGAAGCGGCCACGGGGCTATACTTCCGGGCCCTTTTTACAGATGGCGCGCGGCGACGCGCGACCCCCGGCCCTGCGCGGCCTGGATGCTCTTTAAAAATTCAGCAGGTAATTTGTGTGGGGACTCGCGTCGAGCCCGAGAGGCTTAAGACCGAGTGACCAAAATGTCCAGCAGTAGGTGGGCTTTTGGATAAGCTCAGTCGCTTAAAGCTCGAAATCTTTAAGTGAAGAGTTTGATCCTGGCTCAGATTGAACGCTGGCGGCGTGCCTAACACATGCAAGTCGAGCGGTAACGCGGGAGCAATCCTGGCGACGAGCGGCGAACGGGTGAGTAATGCTTCGGAATCTACCCAGT
>DATJOE010000267.1:0-8465 GCA_035507305.1 Solirubrobacteraceae bacterium
CGGGAGCCGGATAGTGCACGTCGTAGTTGCACGAGCGACTCGCCGTGTTGCCCGCCTTATCGGCGATCTGCACGGTCTCGGTCTGGCCATCGCCCACCGTCGAGGTATCTAGCGCGCGGTCGCCGTTCGGATCGCTCGCGAAGCCCGACGTCGCATCGACCGCTTCCGAGACCGTCGCCACCGCACTTTCCCCGAGGATTACCGGGGCGGCGGGGCAAGCGAGCGCAAACGTCGGCGCGGTCTTGTCCAGCTTGATCGTCGTCGACTTCGATTCCTCGATGTTGCCGTTCACGTCGACGGATCGAGCCGTGATCGTCGTTTCGCCCTCGGCGCTAATCGTGATCGGGCTCGTGTACTTCGTCCACCCTTCCTGGCCGTTGATCTTGTACTCCGTGCCTGCGACGGCGTATTCGAGATCGCTCGCGCTCAGCGATACCGACACGTTGTTGCTGTACCAGCCATCCGTGCCGTCCGCTTCGCGTTCCGGCGTGATCGTCGTCGTCGGCGTGCTCAGGTCCGCGAAGTTAGGGCCATGCAGCCACGCGTTTTCCGCGGCCTTCGCCTGCCCGCTGGTGTTCGGGTGGAAGTAGTCGATCGTGCCAACGTCTTTGGATTCGAATTTGATCGCGTAGGCAGCGCCTTTGTCGTACTGGCAGTGGATGAATTCACCGCAGACTTCGCCAAGCGTCGTGTTGAATTCTTCGTTGCGCAGCTGCACTTTCGCGCGCCGTTCTTTGTTCGGCGCCGTTTCCGAGGTCGGGCTTGCGAGCATCGACTGGCAGATTTTCGCCAGCCCCCACGTCAGCTGCGCGGCGGTGCTGCTGTGCAGCACGCTCCACAACTGGAAGATGTTCGGGATCGAGGAGACCTCGATGCGCGCGTCGGGCAGCCCTTTGCTGAGCGTTTCAAGGCCCGATTTCAAGCTTGCCCGGAAGCTCGCCACCGAGGTCATCGAGGCTTCGGTTGAAGTACAGACATCATTTGCGCCTAGCAGGATCATCACCTGATCCGGCGGGTTTGGAGCGCTTACGGCGTTTTTCGCCTGGCCCGGCAGATCGCCCATTTTCGCCCCGGTAACGGCGTCGTTGCCGCCGGTGGTCGACGTTTTCACGGGCTGCGCCAGCAGCACCGACGGATTGATCGCTTTCAGGCGCGTGTAGTAGCTGTTCACGCCCGCGTTCGTGCCCGTGGCCCAGGAGTTCGCCGGGCAGTCCGCCAGCGTGCCGCAGCCCGTGCCCTGTGAGTCGTAACCCCTCGTGATCGAATCGCCCAGCGCGTCGATCGAGTTCGACGGTCCGACCTTCGCGGGCGTCGCCCCCGCCGGTGCGGCCGTCAGCAGTGCGCTCAATGCAAGCAACGGCAAGTAGGCGCGCAGTCGTTTGCGCAACATGTCCCCCCCAACAGTCGATTGTCCTTACCCCTCCCGCCCCACACGGCACGGGCCGAGCGCCCCTCCTCCCCGGAGCTCACTCGGATGGGTTGAGAACCTATCAATCAAAGAGGCACAGCTATCAAGTCACCCCTCTCGGCTATGACCGTCCCGCGCATCACGTCGACCCAAACGGCGCCGCTCCCCGGGTGTCCGCCACTGGTATCGTCGCCGCATGTCCGCTCCTGATCCGTTTTCCCCCGCCCTCGAGCTCGCCGCCGCGCTTCGCGCCCGTGAGCTCTCCGCCGTCGAGCTACTCGACGCCTGCCTCGCCGCGGTCGACGCCCACAACGACGAGCTCACCGCCGTGACCTGGCGCAACGACGAGCAGGCGCGGGCCGCCGCGGCCGACGCCGACAAGCGGTTGGCCGAGGGGACGGACGCCTCCCCCTTCCTCGGCGTGCCGATCCCAATCAAGGACCTCACCCCCGTCACGGGCTGGCCCGTCACCTACGGCTCCCACGGCGCGCCGGAGGCGCCGAGCGAGCAGAGCGAGCTGGTCGTTGATGCGCTCGTTCGGGCGGGCTTCGTGCTCTGCGGGCGGACGAATACTCCCGCCTTTGGCGTGATCACCGCCGCGGAGAACCTGCGCCACGGGATCAGCCGCAACCCCTGGGACACGAACCGCTCCCCAGGAGGCTCTAGCGGTGGCGCCGCGGCTGCTGTCGCCGCCGGCATGTTCCCGATCGCCCACGCCAACGACGGCGGCGGCTCGATCCGCATCCCCGCCTCCTACTGTGGCCTCGTCGGGCTGAAGCCCAGCCGTGGACGCGTTCCACGTCTAGCCCAGAGCTGGCTCGGCGCCGTGGTCGAGGGAGTCGTCGCACACACCGTCGCCGACTCCGCCGCGACACTCGACGCGATCGCCTACATCGATCCGCTTGCCTGGTACAACGCCCCGGCGCCCGCCCGGCCGTTCAGCCAAGAGCTGCAAATCACACCGGATGCGCTGCGCATCGGCCTAATGGCGCAGGCGCCGCTCGGCATCCCCACCGACCCCGCCTGCACCGCCGCCGCACGCGCCGCGGCAAGCCAGCTCGAAGCTCTCGGGCACAGCGTCGAGGAGGTCGAGGTGCCCACGATCTCCGCCGAGATGGTCCCCTCGTTCATCGCGCTCACCCAGGGCGGCCTGGCCGATTACGAGGGCATGGACTGGGCCGCTGCCGAGCCACACATCGTTCACCAGCGCAAGCTCGCGAGCGAGACCGGCGCTTATGAGTACGTGCTCGCCGCGCGCACGCTAGAGCTGCTCAGCCGCCAGGAGGTCGCGCGCTGGGGACGAGACTTCGACGTGCTGCTCACCCCCACGAGCGCGATCCTGCCCCCCACCGCCGGGGCGACCCTCGAGGCGCAGCACGCCACACCGGAGGCCCCCGTCGGCGACGTCGTCGCGAGCGTCTCGTTCACAGCCTTCGGCAACATCACCGGCCTGCCCGCCGTAAGCCTGCCGCTGCACTGGACCGACGAGGGCGTACCGGTCGGAGTCCAGCTCACCGCCGCGCCTTGGGACGAGTCGACGCTGATCCGGCTCTCCGCGCAGTTGGAGCAAGCGATGCCTTGGATTGGACGCCGCCCCGGGCAGACGGCCGCCGCGTAGCGGGACCAAAGAGCAGACGACCAGCCCTCCACCGAGCCCCGACACCTCAACAGCCCGCCGACAAGATGCCTTTCGAGCAGATCCTTACCGAGCTTTCTGACGGGATCCTCACGATCACGCTCAACCGCCCCGAGCGGCTGAACGCGTGGACCGCCACGATGGGGCGCGAGCTGATCGAAGCCTTCGACCAAGCCGACGCCGACGACGAGGTCCGGGCGATCGTGATGACTGGCGCCGGGCGCGGCTACTGCGCCGGCGCCGACCTCGCCGCCGGCGGCGAGACCTTCGACTACGAAAAGCGCGCACAGGAGGGTTCGCTGCTCTCCGCGCCCGTCGACGGGGTGCCGCGTGACAACGGCGGTCAGTTCACGCTGCGAATCTTCGACTGCAAGAAGCCGGTGATTGGTGCGATCAACGGTCCCGCGGTCGGCGTTGGCGCGACGATGACGCTGCCGATGGACGTGCGCCTCGCGGCCGACGACGCTCGCATGGGCTTCGTCTTTGCCCGCCGAGGGATCGTGCCCGAGGCATGCTCCAGCTGGTTCCTGCCACGCGTGGTCGGTATCAGCCGCGCGATGGAGTGGGTCACGACCGGGAGGGTCTTCTCCGCGCAGGAGGGACTTGACGCGGGCTTGCTGCGCAGCCTGCACTCAAATGACGAGCTGTTGCCCGCCGCACGCGCGCTCGCGAACGAGATCGCCGAGAACACCGCGCCCGTCTCGGTCGCGCTCGCGCGACAGATGATGTGGCGCATGCTCGGCGCCGAGCATCCGATGAGCGCTCATCGCGCCGACTCTCGCGCGATGCTCGCGCGCGGGCAGTCCGCCGACGCCGCGGAGGGGATCACCTCCTTCTTGGAGAAGCGACCCGCGCACTTCTCAGACCGCGTCAGCGACGGCCTGCCCGAGATCATGCCCTGGTGGGTCGAGCCCGAGTTCGAGTAGCCGAGGGACCGCCGGCCCGAAGCGGCCCGCTGGGGGCCGCCGACCGATGAGAGACCGCAGCGGCCGAGCGTCCGTCTACGGCGCGTGCTGGACGATCGCGCCGTGCGGCAGCGCGGTCCGTGGCAGGCCCAGCCCGTCGCACAACTTCACGCAGGGCTCATACACCGGGTGATAGCCGAGTAGCTGCGGGATCGTCACCACGCGGTAGCCACGACGGTGCAGCGCCGCGATGATCCGGGGATAGGCCGCGAGCGTCTGCCCGCGAGGGCCGCCGCCATCGTGCGAGATAATGATCGCGCCCGGCTTGACCTGCGCCAGCACGCGATGCACGATCGTCGCCGTGCCCGGTTGGGCGTAGTCGCTCGGATCCACATCCCAGCCCACGGTCGCCAGTCCCAGCGAGGACGCGATGCGGATCACCTTCGCGTTCACGTCGCCGTACGGCGGGCGGAACACGCACGGTGTGTAGCCGGTCTGCGCGCGGATCACCGCGAGCGTCCGCTCCAGCTCACCTCGCGGGTCGCTCGAACGCGTCATGTCCGGATGAGTGAAGGTGTGATCGCCCAGCACGTCGCCCGCCCGCAGCTCGTGCAACATCGTTTCGCGATAGGTCGAGGTGACTTGGCGGCCGATCATGAAGAACGTCCCCGTGGCATGGCTGCGTTCGAGCATCCGCACGAACGCAGGGGTGTCCGGGTACGGGCCATCGTCGAAGCCGATCGCCACCTCGTGCCTCGCCGGACCATTGCGATAGATGCTCCCGCCGTGGCTACGGCAGCCGACGATTCGGTACAGACGATCGTGCGGGATTGGCGCGGAACCGCCCGCGATCGGCGCGATCAGGCTCGGCGAATCGGCAGCCTCGACACGGGGACTCAGCGAGCCGCGACTCGACCCGCACGCCATGACTCCGAGCACCCCCACCGCGACCAGCGCCAGAGCCACTAAGAGGGCAAGCGACCGGCGGGCAGCCAGAAAGGGCGGAGGTGAGGGGATGGAAAGCCTGCCCATCCGCCGCCGAGCCCCCGCTGAGAGCTCCGGTCGCACGCGCCCCACCTTATGAGGTCGGGACTGCTTAGGACTCAGCCAAGGACCAACTCGGCGATCGTTGGCAGCGTGCTCGCGTCCGCCGAGACAAGCAGCGTCGTCACGAGCGACTCGCGCCACTTCTCCAGGTCGTCGCGAATCTTCTCCGGCGGCCCTACAAGTGAGAGCTCCTCGATCAGCCCGCGCGGGATCTTCGCGCCCGCCTCGTCCTTGCGGCCGCTGAGATACAGCTCCTGGATTTCGTCGACCTCACGCTCATAACCCATGCGGATCGCGACGTTCGCGTGGAAGTTCGTGCCTTTTGCGCCCATACCGCCGAAATACAGCGCGTAGAACGGTCGCAGCGCGTCGATCGAGCCCTCGATGTCCTCCGAGATGATGAACGGGACCGTCGCGCACACCTCGAACTCCTCCTGCGTGCGCCGCGCCCCCGGCCGTCCGAAACCCTCCTGCAGCGCCGCCACGTACGGGTCTTGGTGCGAGGGCGAGAACAGCATCGCCAGCCATCCGTCGCACAGCTCCGCGCACATCGCGATGTTCTTCGGCCCCTCCGCCCCCAGGTAGATCGGGATCTCCTCGCGCAGCGGGTGAATCGAGGACTTCAGCGGCTTCGCCAGGCCCGTGCCGCCCGGGAAGGGCAGCTGGTAGTGATCGCCGTCCGCTGTCACGGGGCCCTTGCGCGCCCAGATGTCGCGCAGAATCCCGATGTACTCGCGGGTACGCGCAAGCGGCTTTGCGAACGGCATTCCGTACCAGCCCTCGACCACCTGGGGGCCCGACACGCCCAGGCCGAGGATGAAGCGACCGCCCGAGAGGATGTCCATCGTCATCGCCGCCATCGCCGTCGCCGCCGGCTGGCGCGCGGACATCTGCACGATCGCCGTGCCCAGCTTCAGACGCTCCGTGCTTGACCCCCACCAGGCAAGTGGGGTCAGGCAGTCAGAGCCGTAGGCCTCAGCCGTCCAGATCGAGTCAAGCCCTAGCCGCTCCGCCTCGGCGACCGCCTCGACCACGCCCGGCGGCGGGCCGCCCGCCCAGTAGCCCGTGTTCAGTCCCAGCTTGAGCGCAGCCATCTCGTCCCCTCCGATCGCTTGAGCGTCAGACCCTATTGGATTGGCTCGGCAGCCAGGCGACTGCGCACGGGAGCCTCGGGGTCCTGCAGTCGATGCGAGAGCCCAAGCGCCAGCAGCGCCAGCACGATCAACGCCGCGCCGTAGACGTCGGCCGTGTCGTGCAGACCGAACTGCGTCACCGCGATGCCTGCTGCAAGCGCGGGCAAGCTGTAGGCCAGGTAGGAAGCCACGTAGACAGCGGCCACCAGCTCCGCGCGCTGATCGACCGGCGCCCGGCTCGTGATCGCCCGAAACGCCCCCGCGAAAGCCGGGCCAAAGCCGAGCCCCGCGACCCCGGTTCCGACCAGGAATAGAGGCGTCGAGCGCTCATGTAGCGCCAGCAGCACGATCACCACGCCCACGATCAGGGCGCTCAGGCCACCACGCGCCGCGAGCCTCGCGTGCGTGTCGCGCAGCACGACCGACGTCGCCGAGCTGACCCCAGCCATGATGAAGATCGAAAGACCGCCCGCCACGTGGCTCGCGTCGCCCAGCACCTTCGCGGTCAGCGACGGTCCCAGCGAGAGGATCAGCCCGCCGAGCGCCCACGTCGCGGTCATGCACGGAATCGTCGCCAGGAAATCGGCGCGCAGCGAGGACGGCACGCCAACCGTCGGTCGCAGCGACTGCGCCCACGTCGGCCGGCGCTCGACCGTCTCCGGGATCGCCAGCGCCGCCAGCGCCGCCAGCGCGAAGCCCGCGATCAGAACCCAGTACACCAGGTGCGTCGGGTCGGGCTCGTATTCGACCAGCAGCCCACTGCCGAGCGCTCCTGCCGCGAGCCCCGTCATCGGCGCCGAGGCCGCGAGCAGCGGGCCTAGGCGCTGCTTGTGCGGCGGTTGCAGGTCGATCAGCGCCGCGCTGATCGACGCGGTCGCCACGCCCGTCGCGAAGCCCTGGAGCGTACGCGCCGCGAACAGCCACCCCACTCCGTCTGCCTCCGCGAACAGCAGCATTCCCGCGATCTGGATCGCGAGCGCCAACAGCAGCGTCGGGCGGCGGCCCAGATGATCCGAGAGCGAGCCCGCGACGATCAGCGCGATCAGCAGGCCCAGCGCATAGACCGCGAACACACCAGTCAGCACGATCGCCGAGAAGCCCCATTTCTGCTGGTAGACGATGTAAAGGGGCGAAGGGGCGCTCGAGGCGAACAGGAACCACGCCAGCGTCAATGCCAGCAGCCAGAACGCAATTCCTCGGGGCAGTTTTCTCATATCGGCATAACGACGGGCGGCGGGGGTTCGTTTGGACGTGGACTCCCAACCTCCGCTAATTTGCAGGCACGTCACTAGGCTGGGGCCATGCCCTACACGACCGCCGACGCAAGGCAGGGATTGCTCGACACGGTAGCGAGCGCGATCGAACGGCTCGGACAAGCGCTCGCCGCGCTCGGCGAGGCCTATGAACAGCTCGACGAACCCACCGGGGACCGACTCGAGAGCGATCTGTTCGGACCGGTGCAGCTCGCCTACGGGCGCGCGCAACGGACCTACAAGGGCTTCGCCGACCGCTACGAGCTAGCCGGCAGGACGTTCGCCCCCGCACCCGCGGTGGCTCCGTCCACCGGCGCCCAGGGCTTGATCGGCAGCGCGACGCAAGCGGTCGGCGAGGCCGACGCAATCATCGCCGAGCTGCAGGACTCGCTCGCTCCCGTCGAGGTCGGCGACGCCGAGCTGCGCGACGGACTGCGCGAAGTGCGTGAGCTGCTGGGACCGCTTGGCGATCGCTCGCGCGAGCTCGTGCGAACGCTCGGCCGCTAGCGCAGATCTCGCGCCGCGGCCCGCCCGCCTTCAGCGCCCGCCGGGGCACGCGAGACGATCAGCGATCCCACGCGCGCCAGCAGGCGCGCGAACAAGCCCTGGAGCGTCCGCTTCGCGTAAGCGTGGCTGGGGCTGTCGGTGATCAGCACCGCGAGTGAGACCCGCACTGAGCCGTGGCGCAGTAGCACCACCTGATGCTCCACTTCGCCTGTCCCTGCTCCCCAGCCGCCCTTGAAGTAGAGCTGCCAGCCCGGGGGCCTGAGCCGGCCGATGCCCCAGCGCTGAGTCGGGATCACGCTCGCCAGTAGATGCATTGCCTCGGCCCGGTGGCGAGCCACGACATGGGCGTCAATATGTAGGAAGAAGCGCGCCTGGTCGGCCGCGTCGATCCTACTCAGACCCCATACGTCCGGATCAAGCGAGAAGCGGTGCATGCCCGCTCGCGTGGCCACGCCGTAGACCCCTCGCGCGCCGACAAACCGCAAAACGCGCGTCGCCGCTTCGTTGTCCGAGCGCTCGATCATCGGGTCGATCAGGCGATGGTCGGCCGTGTGCAACGCGCGGTCTCGCACCCGC
>DATJOE010000268.1:0-23627 GCA_035507305.1 Solirubrobacteraceae bacterium
GCGCGCTCGGCGCCGCCGTTGACGGAAACGCCGAGCTCGTGATCGGCGCGCCCGACGCGCAGGTCATCGTGCTCGTCGAAGCCGACGGCAGCGCCCGCGCAATCGCCGCCGAGGACGTGGAGCTCACGCCGATCGAATCGATCGACCCCACCCGCTCGGCCGCTAGCGTCAGCGCAGGCGACGCCGGCGAGGAGCTGCCAGACGGTTGTGTTGGCCTCGGCCGCGCGCTGATCTCCGTCAGCTCCGAGCTCGTCGGCGTCTGCGACCGCGCCCTCGCGATGACCGTCGAGTACGTCAAGGACCGCAAGCAGTTCGGCGTCCCCGTCGGCTCCTACCAGGCCGTCTCCCACCGCTGCGCGCAAATGCTGCTCGACACCGAGAAGGCACGCTCCACCGCTGCGTTCGCCGCCTGGACCGCCGACGCCGATCCCGAGCGCCTTGCCGAGGCCGCCGCGATGGCCAAGGCCGCCGCCTCCGACGCCGGACGCGAAGTCACCGCCGCCGCAATCCAAATGCACGGTGGGATCGGCTTCACCTGGGAGGCTGACGTGCACTGGCTGTTCAAGCGCGCCCAGCTCGACGCAGCGCTGCTCGGCGGCGCCAAGCGCCACCGCGCGCGGATCGCCTCGATCCTCTCCGACAAGCTCGGCGCCTCCGCCGCCGCCTGAGGCAAGGCTCGGCCGGCCCGTGTCCGCGACCGAGCCAGGTACTGCCACGCAGACGCTGCGCGAACGCCGCGAGGCGATCGTGCGCGAGCACATGGCCTCCGAGAACGTGCACGACTTCGACACGACGATCGACACCTTCGAGCACCCGCGCTACGAGCTGATCGCCACTGGCGAGGTCTACGACGGCGAGGCCGCGGTCCGCGGCTACTACGCCGAAAGCCGTAAGGCATTCCCCGACCAGCGCAACGAGCTCGTCGCGCTGCATCACTCAGACGACGTCGTCACCGTCGAGTTCGACCTGCTCGGCACGCATCTCGGGCCGCTGCGCTCGCTGCCGCCCACCGGCCGCTCGTTTCGCTGTCGGATGACCGCATTGTTCGTGTTCGAGGGCGAGCGGCTAGTTGGCGAGCGCGTCTACTTCGACCAGAGCACGATCCTGCGCCAGCTCGGCCTCGCGCACGACCCCAGCTCTCTAGCGGGCCGGATCGCGCTTGTGCTGACTCATCCCATTACGATCGGTCGAGCGATCTTTAACGCGCGGAAGGAGCGAGGATGAGCGATCTAGTTGTGCTCAAAGACGTACGCGACGACGGCGTGGCGGTACTCACGCTCAACCGACCCGATCGACTGAACGCCTGGACCAGCGAGGTCGAGCACCAGTACTTCGGCGCGCTGCGGGAGTGCGCCGCAAGCGAGGACGTGCGCGTGATCGTCGTCACCGGCGCCGGTCGCGGCTTCTGCGCCGGGGCCGACATGCAGTCACTGCAGGGCATCGAGGCCGCGGTCTCAGGCGCGGCAGGCACGAACGGTTCCTCGAATGGCGCATCAGCAGGCGCGGAGGACGTGCAGGCCGCGCGCGAGCAGATCCCGCAGACGTTCACACTCAGCGTCCCCAAGCCCGTGATCGCTGCGATCAACGGCCCCTGCGCCGGAATCGGCCTTGTGCTTGCGCTGATGTGCGACGTGCGCTTCGTCGCCGAGAACGCCAAGCTCACTACCGCCTTCTCCCGTCGCGGACTCGTCGCCGAGCACGGGATCTCCTGGATCCTCCCACGCCTCCTCGGCCCCGCCCGGGCGCTCGATCTACTGCTCTCGGGCCGCGTCGTCCTCGGGCGCGAGGCCGTTGAGCTCGGGCTTTGCAACCGCGTAACCCCGCCTGAAACCGTGCTCGAGGAGACGCTTGCCTACGCGCACGAGCTCGCGACGCTCTGCTCGCCGGCGAGCATGGCGGCGATGAAGCGCCAGGTCTATGCCGCGCTTGCAGAACCGCTCGCGGAGGCGACGGCGGAGGCGGACAGGCTGATGCTTGCTTCCTTTGCGCAGCCCGACTTTGCCGAGGGCGTCGCGAGCTTCGTGGAGCGGCGGGAGCCGAACTTCGCGCCGCTGGCGAGCTGAGCAAGCGCTCAACGCATCTGCGCGGGGAGCCCAGCCTCACCCGCTCTACTCGGCCCGATGCGAGAGGGCGACCAGCGGCTCGGGTGTCCAGTCCGGCCAGATGTGAGCGCCGACCGGTAGCCCCCCGAAGAACTCCGCGATCTTGCGTGGGCCGGCTGGCTGTGAGTTGTCGTATACGACGGCCCTGCCGGCCAGCGAGAGAGCTTGCGCGACCAGTGGCCAGAGCCGGTGGTAACGCTCGCGAACCTTGTGCTCCGGCACGTCGTGCCCGCCAGCCAGCACTCGGTAGGAAACGCGCCGGACCGCCAGCTCCTCCGGCACGAGCATCGCATGGAGCACGACGTGATAGCCCGCCTCCTGCGCGGAGCGAACGAAGTCGAGCTTCGAACGATGCGAGAAGACCGTCTCAGCGATGAACGACCGGCCGGCGGCGATGAGGTGCGCACGAGTCTCGGCGGCTATCCGGGCGGCCTCGTAGGCGTGCGCGTCGGAGTCCGTAGGCCACCTGGTCTTCGCGATCTCATCCGCGTTGACGTACGCATAGCCTGGCAGCTCGCGGGCGAGGAATTCCGTGACGAAGGTGGTCTTGCCCGAGCCGTTCGGCCCGACCACCACATGCAGTTGCCTCAAGCGGGCGTGCTCGTTCCGTCGGGTCGGTACTCGGTCAGCTCGCCTTGCTCATTCAGCGCGACAGTCGTGACCCCGCGGGCCGCGAGGATCGCGCCGAGGTTCGTCGTTAGCAGGCGCGCCTCCAGTCGTGACTGCGCCTCGGAGTCGAACACGATCCCCTCCTCCTCGGAGAGCTGCTCGACCGGGAGCGTCCCCGCCAAGGCAGCTTCGACCCGGTACCTGGAAGCTGTCTGCCTCGCGCAGACCGACTTTCCCACGCGCGTCCAGTGCTCGAGCTGTTGCTTGGCAGAACGGTTCTCTTTTGCGCCCTCGACGACAGCACTGTCGAACAGGTCGGATGGAACTCGCGTTGGCCGGTCGGCGGTAGCAGCCATGATGGACTCCTTAGTAGAAGACTGCGACATAGCGTAGCAGAATGATACGTACTGAGTACGCCGAGACTACACAGCTGTCGACCGAAGTCGCACGCCGCCGATCTCAGTCCCTTCGCCGAGAAAGCCCGGCACCTCGGCTACCGCAATCTCAACTAGCCCCTCCACTCCATCCCCTGCCGACACGAAACACACCTCGGCATCCTCCAGCGCAAACACGGATGAGCCCCCGACGGCCCCGTCGCCGCTAAGCGGCACGCCAAGCACGTGCGCCCAGCGCGCCGCCGTCGCCGCGGGCTCGGCGACCGCCAGCGTGACCCCGGCAAGGCGCCCGGGCGCGCCCTGCCCTATCTGCTCGGTCCAGTCAGGTCCGCCCCACCGCCAACTGCCATACGGCCGCGAGCCGTCGATCGAGACGATCGCGCCGCCGATGTCGCCGGGGTGCAGGTGCGTGCCGGAGATGTCGGGCAAGTTGATCTCCCAGACCGTGCGCACCTTGCGTTCGGCGGCGCGTTCACGCGCGGCGCCGAGATCCTCGAGGTCGAACATCACCATGTAGCCACAGTCACCGCCGTGCCGCTCGATGTAGCGCCCGGCTGCGGTGTCGGCTTGCGTCGGCGAGACGATCTCAAGGAAGCAGTCCCCGAGGGCGTAGACGTTGTTCTCCAGGCCGAACAGGCTGACCCCGAGATCACAGAAGGGCTCGCCAAGCCTGAGCACCGAGCGCAGCTCCGCGGCGACGGGCTCGATCTCCGCGGCGGCGATCACAGCCTGGCGCAGGCGCGCGCGTGGCATGGCCCGGCGCGACGCCTAGCCCGCGAGCCGCACGGGCATCGTCTTCATCTGATTCAGGAAGCCCGACTCAACGTAGGCGGGCTTGCCGGCGAGCCGGATCTCCGGGAACCGCGCGAGCGTCTCCTCGAACAGGATCCGCAGCTCAAGGCGCGCGAGCGCGGTGCCGAGACAGAAGTGCCGGCCCCCCGCGCCGAACGCCTGGTGCTCGGCTTTGCGCCGCAGGTCAAAGTGGTCGGGGTCCTCGTAGCGTGACTCGTCGCGGTTTGAGGACACGTACCAAAGCACGACCTTCTCGCCCTGCTTGATCTTCTGCCCGTGTAGCTCCGTGTCGCACGTAGCGGTGCGGCGGAAGTGGGCGAACGCCGGGAACATGCGCAGCGACTCCTCGACGGCATCTGGGATTAGCTCCGGGTCTTGGAGCACGAGCGCCCGCTGCTCCTCATCTTCCATCAGCGCGCGCATCCCGCTGCAGTAGGTCGCCTTGGTCGAGTCGTTGCCCGCCGCGACGAGCAGGAAGAAGCCCATCACGATCTCGTGCTCCTCGAGCTTCTCGCCGTCGATCTCGGCGTGCACGAGCACGCTCGTCAAATCGTCGGTCGGATTCTCTTGGCGCTCGAGGATCATGCGCCGGCAGCGCTCGAAGATCTCGGGAATGTCTTTCTCGAGCACCCCCTCGATGCCCTCGGGCGCCAGGTCGGGGTCGTCGCCCGAGAGCGTGGAGTTCATGAGCCGTGCCCAGATCGCGTCGTCCTCCTCGGGGATACCCATGAAGCTGCCAATCACGCGCGAGACGACCGGCTGGGCGACGTCGGCCACCAGATCGCATTCCTCGCGGCCCTGCAGGCCATCCAGCACCTTCGCGGTGATCTCGCGAATCGCCTCCTCGTGCGCCGCGATGCGCCTCGGCGTGAATCCCGCCTGGAACAGCGCCTTCAGCCGGTCGTGCTTGGGCGGGTCCATGCCGATGAACATCGCCTGCACCAGCTCGACCGGGAAGACTTCGGAGACCGCGGTGACGCCGTGCGCGGAGGAATAGGTCTGCCAGTCGCGACTGACCGTGTGCACGTCGTCGGCGAGCGTGACCGACCAGAAGCCCTGCTCGTCTGGGTACTCGGTGACCCGATCGGTCCAGTGGATCGGGCACTGCCCGCGCATCTGCTTGAACAGTTCGTGCGGCGGGCCCTCGGCCCACGCGTCTTTCTCGGCCAGAAGCGCGTTGTCGAGATCGCTGCCAACGGTTGCCATGTGTCTCCCCTCGTAGCTGCGGATCGCTGCGGCGATCATACCCTGGCCGGGCGGCCAGGACACAAAGCTTCTAGAGCTGGCCCGCGTAGAAGCCGTGGCGCGCGAGCGGCTCGACTAGCTCGTGCTCCTCGTATGAGAGGTGCGAGAGAAGGGCGTCAGTGAGGAAGTCGATCGCGCGTTGCAGCGGTGCGAAGTCCGCGCGGTTGTTGATGTGCTCAACCAGCGCCCGGTCGACGGCGTCGAGCGCGTCTGCGATCACGAGATGCTCCGCGGTCAGCCGCTCGATCACCGGAGCAAGCGCGGCGTCGCTGCGCGCGAGGTGTGGAAACACGGCCTCGTCCTCCAGGCCGTGGTGTCCAGCCACAGCGCGGCAGTAGCGCGCACAGAACGCGCCGAGCGTCCAGTCATTCTGGCGCAGCGCCATCTCGGCGAGCGCGCCGCGCGCCTGGCCCGCGTCGAGCGCACCTTCCTTCACTTGCGCGAGCAAGTGACGCAGGTCATTCAGCTCGCGTCGCAGCATGTCGTGCACGTCAATCAAGTGCTGTCCCGCCTGGCGCCCCTGCTCGCTGTAGACGAGCGCCTCGCCGGAGGAGGGCTCGCGGTGCGGGCGCTCGGCCTCATCCCATGGCGCCGTGTCGCTGAGCCTCATGCCGTCATCCGGCGTCGGCGTGAGGCCTAGTCCTTCGTGCTCCCCGGGCATCGCGCCACGGTAGCGAGTCAGCGAGCAGCCTACGCGCGATGCCGTAATCCGGCGCTATGACACGGGCCGCTCGGCGGTCCCGCCACCGGCGCTGGGCCGGTGCTCGACCGCGATGTTCAACTCGCCAACATTTAGCTTCGCGACGTCAAGTTCGGCGACCTTCAGCTGCTCGACCTGGAGCGAGCGGACCGAGCCTTGCTTCAGTGAGAGGCGCCCGATCGCCAGGCGCCCGATCGCGACAGCTCCAAGCGCAAGCGCCCCGCCGGCCAGAGCCCCAACGGCAAGCGATCCCACCGAGCCGGTGCCGAGAGCTCCGGCCAGACTTGCCCCGAACAGGCTCGGCGGCGCCTTGCGGCCCTTGTGCTTTCGCCCCCTCACCGCGGTTCGCCCGATCGGGAGGCCGTGGACTTGGTCGTGCTCCGGGGCGTGGCCGATCGAGACGTTGCGGCCACGCGGCGCGTGGCAACGGCCTTGCGAGCATTCTGTTCGAGCGAGCGCCCGACGTAGAGCAGCATGTGGTGTAGGTGCGTCCGCAGGGTTTCCATCGTGTGGCCACCGACGTAGATCGCGCTGTGCGCGCTGGCACCCGCAGCGCGCAGCTGCGCGGCGAACGGCGCGTTCTCGGCGGGATCGGCGATCGGGTCCGACGCGCCGCCGTACAGGTAGGCATGGAGCCCGTCGGCTGCGATCACGGGCCGGGCGGCGCGCAGCTCGTTGCCGAGCCCGTTAAAGAAGCCGAGCCAGCTCTCGACGATCGAGAAGCGGCGCGGGTTGCCGAGCGCGACGTTCATCGCGCCGTAGCCGCCCATCGAGTCGCCGGCGATCGCGCGCGAGGCGCGGTCCGCCTGCGTGGGCAGCATCCGGTCGACTAGCTGCTGCACTTCGACCACGTAGGCCTCATAGCCGCGACCGCCGCGGTCGCGCCAGTTGTTCGCGCCCTTCCCGCCCTGGATCATCACGGCGATCATCGGCGGCACTTCGTGCGCGGCGATCAGGCGATCAAGCTCGCCCTGCAGACCGAGTTCCAAGAAGGCGGTGGCGCGCTGTTCGTTGCCGTGCAGCAGATAGAGCACGGGGTAGCGGGCATCGGTTTCGGCATACCCGGGCGGCAGGTAGACATGAAACGAGCCTTCTCTCCCAAGCGCTGCCGAGCTAAAGCTCGCGCTGTCGATCGAGCTCCCGGCCCCGTCGCGACTTTCGTTCACGAGCCTCGGCAGTGGCGCCGTCACGGGCGCCATGGCCGCGACACTCGCCGCGTGCGTAGCGGGCAAGGCATCTCGTTTGCCGATCAGGCGCTCAAACCCGCCGGGGCCATGCAGCACGAGCAGCGCGATGCAGGCAGCGATCAGCCCGCTGATCAGCGTGGCCAGCGCGACCAGGCGACGGCTCGTCCGCTGCTCTGACCCCGCGCCTCGACTGGAGGGCAGGGCGGCCGTACCGGCGTGCGCATCCGAGGTCAGCGGCTCCAGCCGCGGCGGGAGCGCAGGCACCCAGGAGGGCGGCAGCGGGAGCGCCTGCGCGGCTTCGGCCGCTCGCCCGGGCCAGCTCCATTCGCCGAGGCTGTCCATCCAGATCTGCGTGCGCGATGTCTTGGTCGCGGCGGACATTCCAGGAGATTCAACGAACGCCCGCCGCGAAACCCAAGCTCTGCACGAACCTGCCCAAACGGCTTCAATCCTCGCCTGGGCGGCTGCACGACCCCGCCTTGGCGCTACGCAACCCGCGCGCGGGCGATTACCGCGTAGTCCACACCTCGCCGGTGTCGCCAAATCCGAGCCGTTGCTTAGTCGCTTCAGTCAGATCGAATTCGCGCCCGGCGACGTACGGGCCACGGTCGACGACCGGGACGCGCACCGAGCGCGAGCCGTAGCGCAGCGTGACGAGCGTGCCGCACGGCAGCGTCTTGTTCGCGACGCCGAGCGTGCCGCTCGTGAGCGAGCCGCCGCAGGCAAGCGAGCCGCCGCCGCCGTACCAAGAGGCCTCGGCGAGCCGGTAGACGTTCAAGCGACCGAGCAGGCGGTGGGCCGCCAGGTCCAGGCCGTCGCCAGGAAAGCGCAGGCGCACGCGGCGGCTGCCAGTCTCGGGCGGCACGTAGCGCAGACGGAAGCGCCCTGCAGCTCCGGTGCGCGTGTGGGCGATCTGGCGCCAGCCATGCGGCCCCATCGCTTGAAGCTGAATCGGGCGGTCGGACAGGCCAGGGCTGAGCGTGCCTGCGATGCTGACACGGCGATCGGCGAGA
Source organism: Solirubrobacteraceae bacterium (assembly GCA_035507305.1). GTDB lineage: Bacteria > Actinomycetota > Thermoleophilia > Solirubrobacterales > Solirubrobacteraceae > Palsa-744. Next base: position 8,044 of record DATJOE010000268.1, read on the forward strand.
ACGTTCAGGCGCGCTCTGTGGACATGCAGCGCCGTGGTCGTAGGCCGGCCCAGCGAGAGGGTCGGTGAGGGCGTGGTCGCCTGGGCGAGCGTGGTCGCCTGGGCGATCTCCACGGGTGCCAGCGCGAGAGCAGGCTGCGCCGGGGGCGCGGGGGCAATCATCGGAATCCATACCTCCTTGCGGTTTCCGCCTACGGGGTTAGCTGTCGGGCTCACGGCCGGCAACGCGCGAACCGGCCGCGCGTCATCCGGGCGTTACGTCCACATCAGTGGGCGATTCGCCCCATCCGAGCCATTGCACGCCGGCTCGGCACTGGGTTCCCCGTTCGCGACCGTGGGGGGCCACGACTCGGCAGAGTCGAACAATTGTTCGCACCTTAGGTGGTCTGAAGGGTGGCTATCTGTGATCAAGCGCACACATAGCTACATAACCCCGTCTCCTGGGGGCTTACGTCAGAAACGCGTATGCGTACGTATATGGCCCGCGAGGGCGCCGATATGCTCGCCGCAACTCGGTGTCAAGGGGGCGCCGGCTGGATGAAAGAGAAGGCTGGATGAAAGCTGCATCGAAATGGCCCGGGTTCGCTGTGGCGGCAAGCACGCTCGCGCTCGCGGGGACCGCGCTCGTGCCGAGCACCTCGGTCGCGGCAAGCACGCACGCCTGCGGCAACCACACGGTCGTCTACGAATACGAAGTCGAACCGGGCAAGCCGAAGTCGAAGATCAACATTCCGATCAAGCAGATCGTGACGCAGGGCGCCAGCTGCTCGGTGGCCTTCAAACTCGTCGAGGCGCTCTATGACGGTAAGAGCCAGAGCGCGAAGCCCGAAGGCTACACGTGCAAGATCGGCAAGTTCAAAGTTCCGCGGGGCTCGGTGCCGGAGGTCTGCACGAAGGGCGGCAAGAAGGTTCAGTTCGCTGGCAAGGGCGGCTGACCGGCAAGCCGCTCGCGCCGTACAGTCGCTCGCGCCGTCTTATATCGCGCGCGCGACGATCTCATCCTCACGCGGCGGCGGAGGCTCGCCCGAGATGTGGGCCTCCACGCGCGCGGTGCCGCCCTCCCACGCCGCGACTCGCCGGCGCCCCGCGGCCTTAGCGGCGTAGAGCGCGCGGTCGGCGAGCAGCATGAGGGCAGCGGGATCAGGTGCCTCGGGGGACAGCTCGGCGACGCCGGCGCTCGTGCTGAGCGGGGGCAACGAGCCGACCTCACGAGCCGCACTTGCGCTCTGCTCGGCCAGCTCGCGACCGATCCGCTCGGCGAAGGCGACGGCCTCGCGCAGGCCGACCCCAAATAGCACGACCGCGAACTCCTCCCCGCCGACCCGGGCGAGCGTGTCTCCCCCGCGCAGCTCGCGTTCCAAGAGCGCGGCGAACTCGCGCAGCACGCGATCGCCCTCGGCATGGCCATGGCGATCGTTGATCTGCTTGAAGTGGTCGAGGTCAAAAGTCGCAAGCGCAATCGGCACCCCGCTGCGCTGCGCGCGATCGCACTGCTCGCGGAACTCGACATCGAAAGCCCGGCGGTTGAGCAGGCCGGTCAAGTAGTCGGTGTCGGCGGCCCGCTCGAGCTGGCCGATCACGGCGCCGACATGCTCGGCGAGCAGCTTGACGACGACGGTGACGAGCGTGACCGAGATGCCCACGGCGATATAGAGGGCGGGCTTCATGGGGTCTTCGCCCCAGATGAACAGTGCCGCCGCAAGCGTGCCCCAGACCAGAACGAGATCGAAAGCAACCTCGCGCCGCGTGCAGAAGTAAGCCGAGAAGACGAGCGGCCACAGATAGAAGAAGGGCGTGGCCTCGATCGGTCGAGTCACCGCCATCAGCGTGCTGACGAGCAGGATCCCGTAGACGACCGTGACGCGCGAGACCCAGCGGCGCCCGGGACGCAGCAGGAAGACGAAAGCGGCGCCGAGGAGCAGCAGACCGGATATGACCTCGATCGCGGGGTGATCGCTCGTGTTCGGGTCGGGCATTGGCAGCGTGGCGAGCAGCGTGGCGGAGCCCAGTAGGAACATGGCCACGCCGACCCAGCGCATCAGCGCTTCGGCCGCGTGGAGGTCCAGCGGAGCGTCGTCGTTCGGCCCGGCGAGCCCGAGCAGCGCGCGCCGGGCGGGCTTTGTCCTCGCCATGAGTCACGTCTCGGCCGCGAGCGCCTGGGTCTTGAGTCGTGACGAACCGCGCGGCCGATTGACAGACGGCTTGACAAACAGCGACAATCGGTCGCGTGGCCAACCCGGACCGGCTGACGGCACTCGACTCGACGTTCCTGCACCTGGAGGACAACTCCACGGCGCACATGCACGTGGCCTCGGTAATGGTCTTTGAGGGCACGGCTCCGAAGCCCCAGGAGTTGGTGGACCACATCGTCAGTCGCCTGCACCTCGTGCCCCGCTATCGCCAGCGGCTCGCGTACGTCCCCTACGGCCAGGGCCGTCCGGTGTGGACCGATGACCCCCACTTCAATCCCCGCTACCACATCCGCCACACCGCGCTGCCGAAGCCGGCGGACGATCAAGCGCTGAAGCAGCTTGCGGGGCGTCTGTTCTCTCAGCGCTTGGATCGCTCGAAGCCACTATGGGAGATCTGGCTGGTGGAGAAGATGGCGGGCGATCGCTTCGCGCTGATCGCCAAGACGCATCACGCACTGGTGGACGGGATCTCGGGCGTGGACATCACGACGGTGCTGTTCGACACGGCTCCTGATCCCGTGCCGACCTCGCGCCCGCCGGTTCCCTGGACCGCGAAGCCGCTTCCGGGACAAGCCAAGCTGCTGGGCGAGGCGCTACGCGAGCGAGCGACGATGCCGAGTGAGATGGGCCGCGGCGCTCGCCGCCTGCTACGCGCTCCGCGGCGGGCCGCGAAACAGCTCGTTGACGGCCTGACGAGCATCGGCGCGACGACGATCGCGGGCGTGAAAGCCCCGGCGCCGGACAGCCCCTTCAACGTGGATATCGGCCCACACCGCCGCTACACGTTCATCGACGCGGACCTGGAGCAGTTCAAAGCGATCAAGGACTCGCTCGGAGGCACGCTAAACGACGTGGTGCTCGCGACCGTGAGCCTCGGGCTCGGGCGCTACCTGCGCCGCGAAGGCGTCCAGACCGAGGGCCTTGAGCTGAAGGCGATGGTGCCGGTGTCAGTGCGCGCGGACTCCGATCGCGGTGCGCTTGGTAACCAGGTGGCCGCGATGTGGGCGCCGCTCCCGGTAGGGGTCGAGAACCCCGCGGAGTGCCTGCAGCAAATCGCGCGGGCGATGGAAGACCTGAAGGCCTCGGGTCAGGCGGTGGGCGCGCAGGTGCTGACGAATCTCGCGGGCTTCGCCCCGCCGACGATCCTCAGCCAGGCCGCGCGACTGCAAGCGCGCCAGCGCTTCTTCAACCTAGTCGTAACGAACGTGCCCGGTCCGCAGTTCCCGCTCTACGTGCTCGGTCGGCGTCTGCGCGTGCTCTACCCCGTCGTCCCGCTCGCCCAGCGCCAGGCGCTCGGTATCGCGGTGATGAGCTATGACGGTCACCTCGGCTTCGGGCTGCTCGGCGACTTCGACGCGCTGCCGGGGCTCGAGGCGATCGCGGAGGATATGAAGTGGGCGATCGGGCAGCTCGCTCGTGCCGCGGGCGTGCGCGGGTCCCGTGGACCCGCGAGCAAACCGCGGGCGAAGAAGAAAGCGAAAGCGGCTGCACCCCGCAAAGGCAAAGCCGCCGCGCGCGCTTCGGGCTGAAGATGGCCCGGCCTGCGCAGCCCGCGGACATGCCCGCGGTCAGCGCCTGCATCGCAAGCGCCTTCCAGAAGGACCCGCTGTGGGGCGGTTGGGCGTTCCCCGAGCAGGACGAGCGCGAGCAGGACGAGCGCGCGAGCCTGCTCGGTGAGCTGATGGCTCGCCTTGTGGCGGGCGCGCTCCCCCACGGCTGGGTCTGGATGACCGAGCGGGCAGAGGCGGCCGCGGTGTGGCTGCCACCCGGCGCGGCCGAGCTGAGCGAGGCGCAGGAGCGCGAGTTCGAAGACTTTGTCGACCGGGCGCTCGGGCAGCGCGCAGAGGAGATGCGTGAACTGTTCGAGGGCTTCGAGCAGAATCACCCGCACGAGGAGCCGCACTATTACCTCAGCTTGCTTGGCACGCACCGGGCTCACGCGGGGCGCGGGCTCGGCATGCAGTTGCTCCGCGACTGCCTCGCGCAAATCGACCGCGAGGGGATGCCGGCATATCTGGAGTCGACGAACCCCGTGAACATTCCGCGCTACGAAGCACTGGGTTTCGTGCAGATCGGCACTTTCTCGAGCCCGGCGGGCGGGCCCGAGATCGCGACGATGTGGCGCGCTAGCCGCTGAGCTCGAGGGCTGTCGGTCCGAGCGACCGACGCGACCGACGCGACCGTCGCTTTCTTCTCAGCGATAGCAATGGTATGTGCGGCGTATATACGATCGCTATCGAAAGCCAAGATTGAAGACCCCAACCTCGCCGGCGAATGGTCCACGAGGGCGGGCTGCAACGATGAGGCCCGATGCGCCTAGCTCTTTGCCAGATGAACGCGACCGTCGGCGACATCGCCGGCAATGCCGAGCGGATCCGCAAGGGCCGCGTAGGCGCGATCGAGGCGGGCGCGCAGATCGTGCTGTTCCCGGAGCTGGCGTTGACGGGCTACCCCCCGGAGGATCTCCTGCTGCGCGAGCACTTCCTCGCGGACGCCGCGCTCGCGCTGCGTGAGCTGGCGAGCGAGACGCGTGGGATCGTCGCGGTAGTCGGCTTCCCCGAGCGCGCGGAGGATGTCTACAACGCAGCGGCGGTCCTCGCAGACGGGAAGATCCACTCGATCTATCGCAAGGTGTTCTTGCCCAACTATGGCGTGTTCGACGAGGAGCGCTATTTCCAGGCCGGGTCCGCGGGCGCGGTGATCGACATTGGTCCGGCCGACTCCCAGGGATCGGAGCGCCTGGGCCTGACGGTGTGCGAGGACATCTGGGAGCCTGGCCCTCCCGCGAGCGATGAGGCGCTGGCGGGGGCAACGCTGATCCTGAACATCTCGGCTTCCCCCTATCACGCGGGCAAGGGGCTTGAGCGCGAGCGGATGTTCGCCCAGCGAGCGCGCGACAACCTCGCCTGCGTCGCGTTCTGCGCGCTGGTCGGCGGACAGGACGAGCTGTTGTTCGACGGCCACTCCTTCGTGGTCGACCACACTGGGAAGACGATCGCCCGGGCGGCCCAGTTCCGCGAGGAGCTGTTGATCTGCGACGTGGACATGCAGGCCGCGGCGGCGGCTCGCCTACGTGAGGCCGGCCATCGCGCGAGCACGCGTTCGCCGATCGGGGCGGGCACACGTGGAGCCACAGTCCTGCCGGGTCTTTCGATCGATGATGAGGGGGTGGGCGCTGAGCGCCCACCGGGAGGATCGATCGCGCCACTACTCGAGCCCGTCGAGGCGGAGGTCTACGCGGCACTGAAGCTCGGCCTGCGCGATTACGTAGAGAAGAACGGTTTTCGCCACGTGGTCCTGGGCCTCTCAGGCGGGATCGATTCGGCCCTCGTGGCCTGTCTTGCCGTGGATGCCCTGGGCGCAGAGCGAGTCAGCACGGCGATCATGCCCTCGCAGTTCTCATCCTCGGCGACGCAGAACGACGCGCGCGCGCTTGCCTCCGCCCTCGGCACCCAAGTACACGAGTTGGAGATCGAGCCTGTGTACGACACCTATGCCCAAACGCTCGGCCCCGCCTTTGAGGGACACGAGCACGACCTGACCGAGGAGAACCTTCAAGCGCGGATTCGCGGCAACCTGCTGATGGCGCTCTCGAACAAGTTCGGCTGGCTCGTGCTGACGACAGGGAACAAGTCTGAGATGTCGGTCGGCTACACGACGCTCTATGGCGATCTCGCGGGAGGCTTCGCGGTGATCAAGGACGTGCCCAAGACGCTTGTGTACCGCCTGTGCCGCTGGCGGAACTCCTCAGACGCCGCCAACGTGGGTGGCGTCCCATCTCCAATACCCCCCACGATCATCGAACGAGCTCCCTCGGCCGAGCTTCGGGCTGATCAACGCGACGAAGACTCGCTGCCGCCCTATGACGTGCTCGATCGCATCCTGCACGGGTATGTGGAGCGCCACCTGAGCCGCGAGCAGCTGATCGCGCAGGGGCTGCCTGCGGAGGATGTCGAGCGGGCCGCGCGGCTTGTCGACCTCGCTGAGTACAAGCGCCGCCAGGCCCCACCGGGGATCAAGGTCTCCGAGCTGGCTTTCGGGCGCGACCGCCGGATGCCGATCACGAACCGCTACCGGGACTAGCTCGAAAGATGCCCACCCGACCTCTCCGCGCCGCGGTCGCGGCGCTCGCTGTGCTTCTGGTGGCGTGCTCGCTCGGCGCCTGCGGCGACACGCTCCAGGACCACCCGATCGCGCACAACAAACTCGAGGCGCTGCTTGTGGCCCCCTATCCGGTCTACTGGCTCGGGCGCTCCTTTCAGGGGCTACAGATCAGCGAAGCCGACAATGACCCGAGCGGGGCGTACTTCATCCAGTACGGCGACTGCGTGGTGGGCGGGCAAAGCACCTGCGTGCCGCCCGTGCGGATCGTCACCTCGCCGGACAACAGTTTCATCCCCGGCGGTTCCTCGCCTCAGCGGGACACCGAGCTACGCGGCGTACGGGCCGTGCTCGCACAGCAGGGACGCACGATCGCGATCCCCACCGGGGGCGTCGTGGTGAGCGTGTTCGCGAAGAATGCCGGGCTCGCCGCGGCAGCTGCGCGCACGCTCGTGCCGATCAACGTCGCGGGCGAACCGGGAGACGCGCTACCCGCGCGACTGCCGCACACGGGGTTCGGCTCGACGCCGCTGCCCTCGCAAATCCCCTCGCCCCTGCGAGCGCTGCGCTGAGGGCTGGGCCGGCCGCGACGCTATGCGTGTGGCGTCGGCCTCGGCGCTATGCGTGTGGCGCAGTCACGCCCTCGGGCAGTGGCCGCACGGCGATCGTCATCCGGGTCAGCGCGCAGGCGCGCCCCTGATCGTCGGTAAAGCGCACGTCCCACACCCACGTCGTGCGCCCACGATGCAGGCGGGTTGCCTGGGCGTGGACGGTCCCCTCGGTGACCGGCCGCAGGAAGCTCGTGTTGTTAGCGAGACCCATCGCCGTATTGCCTTCGGGAAGCACGGCAAGCGCCGTGGCCAGCGAAGCAAGCGACTCCGCGATCGAGGCGTAGACCCCGCCGTGCACGAGCCCGGCGGGCTGCTTGAGCTCGTCGCGGACCCTGACTTGCCCGGTGACCTCCTGATCGGAGTAAGAGAGCAGTTCGAGGCCGTAGAGACGATCGAAGCCTTGCACCGAGGCCGCGACATGCTCGATATCGGGGTTCGCCATCGCGGCGCCACGATAGCCTACGAAGCCCGCCCGGCAGCCCGTGTAGGCCACTGTGGTCAGGGACGAAGCTAGATCGATGAGCCGACTGGACGACCTCCCCCCCGACCAGCGCGCGACGCTTTCGTTGCTCTTGCGACGAGGCAAGACTTACGCGGAAGTCGCGGAGATGCTCGAGATCCCCGAGCGCTCGGTGCACGACCGCGCCCACGCGGCCCTAGCGGTGCTCGCTGCGCGCGAGGCCCGCGAGCTGACGCCCTCCGAGCGCGAGGAAGTCGGTGACTACCTGCTCGGACAGCGCAGCGCCATCGCCGAGCGCCTGGCGACCCGCACGTATCTGGAGGGCTCACCGCAGGCGCGCGCTTGGGCGGGGGCGCTCGCGGACGAGCTGGAGCCCCTTGCGGGGTCCGCGCTACCTGAGATTCCCAACGGAGTTGGGCCCGGGACGGCCACGGCTGTCCGAGCGCCCTCGGTGCCGGCTTCCGAGGCCCAGCCGACGCGATCACCCGAGAGCGGTGCGCTCGATGACTCGCCGCCATCCACGCGGCCTTCGGCTCCACGTGGCTCAACTTCGCCCTCGCGGCGGGGCGGGGTACTGCTGCTCGCGCTGATCGTGGCTGGAGTGATCGTCGCGATCGTGCTGCTCACCAGCGGTGGCGGGTCGCATAGCGCCTCGAACAGCTCCGAAGCAGGCGGCGGGTCCTCGAGCACGGCCTCGACTGAAACGCAGAAAGCCCAAGCCAAAGAAGACAAGCGGATCACGTTGACCCCCCCGGACGCATCGAGCCGAGCCGTCGGCGTGGCGGAGGTGCTCTCCGAAGGCAGTCAGTACGCGTTCTACCTCGCCGCCCAGCACTTGCCTCCCTCTAAAGGCAAAGGCTTTTTCTACGCGATCTGGCTGTACAATTCGCCCTCCAGCTACGAGGCGCTGAGCCGCGCGCCGGACGTCGGCCCGAACGGGAACGTCCAGGGCGGAGCGCTGCTGCCGAAAGACGCCGCGAAGTACAACACGATGCTGATCACGCGCGAGACAGCTCCGAAACCGAGCAAGCCCGGGCCGGTTGTGCTGCGTGGGGCGTTTGCGCTGCACTAGCAGCAAGGAGAATCCTTCGCTAGAACACCCTCGGGCTCGGGCAGGCGGCCAGGATCGTGCTGGGTCCGACGCGCCGCGCGACGTTCAGCCAATTCGGGTCTGGTCGAGACGTGCAACGAAAGACCCTCACCCGTATGCATGGACCAAGACGGCCGATCAGATCCTCGACTCGATTACGGCAACCGAATCAATGCGTCAGGACACTAGGTTGGATCGTCGTCATCACCGCCGCAGGCTCCTGTGCTTCAATCGCTTACGGTGCCGTACGACGGCGCAGCCCGTGATCGCAATCTTCGTCGACTGGGTGAGCTGGGCGCCGTTCTGGCCTGTGATTTTGGTGGGCATCACGAGCGGCTGAGCGACGGTCCGCTGGACCTTGATCGTCACATGCTTGATGTGCCCGTTGACGCGCTTCGCAACGCGCCTGCTCGAGGAGACCTTCTTAGTGAGGGCGCAGAGGTTCTCGGATGCGGTAAGGATCGAGTGGGGGCCCTCCGGGAGGACCGTTTCGAAGCTCGTGATCGGGGCGTCGGGGACCGTTTCAAACCGGCTGAAGGTCACCTCCCGACGGCCCACTTTTTTGATGTCGGTCTTGCCGTCCAGGATAACCTGGACACCTTCGCCCTGCAGCACGAACTCGACATCGGGGAACGCCGCTCCTCCGTGGGAGACGAGAATCGCAGGGCCAGTGAGGGGGGCGGTCAAAACCTTGGTTCTCGCCGTCGCGGTGCCGATGAAGGAGCCCTGCGGGCAGCCCGCAGGGCTCGCGTTGAACTGCGCTTCGGTGCACGCCTGGTTCAACGTCGTGTTGCGCGCAGGCAGGACGCCCGGGATCTGCAACTGGACCTTGTGGATATTCGCTTCACCCGGTTTCTGAGAGACCCTGACGGTCAGGCTCGCACCGTTTGCTTTGCTGGTCCTACCCTGGGTGAAAGCCGTCAGGGCCGGTTTGAACGGCAGTTCGCGGCAGCCGCTGACCTGGAAGGGCGAGGAGACGGCGGCGTTTGCAACGCCCGTTGAGGTCAGGGTGGCGGTGATCGCCGTCGACGTGCAGCTCGTCGGGTTGAGCATGAACTGCGGCCGGTCGAGCGTCACATCCACCCGCTTGAGGCGCAACGGGATACCCTGCAGGATCGTCGGGAATGGGTCGGAGACATCGGTTACATGCGCGTCACTCGGATCGACGTGCAAGGCCTGACGGATCACAACCGTGCCGAGGTCAAACGGGCCCGCGATCGCCGGGACAATCACGGCCAAGCCAAAGGGGGCACCCTTGTATGGGCCTGTCAGATAGACCTTACCGGACACTGATACGGGACTCGGACCGGGCCCAGCGTACGTGCGAACGCTGCCGAGCTGTGAGGAGGCGGGACAGCTGGAAGCCATCTCCTCGGCGGCGCCCGAGCGCGCGGCGGCGAACGCGAGCTGGGTGTCCGAGCACTCGGCAACACTCGCGAGCTTGCCCACGAGCCCCGGCGGGAGAGCCACCGACGCGCCCGCAAGCTCTTCTTCAGAGTCATTGCGCGAGAAGGACAGCGTGAACGGCGAAGACGCGCCGGCGTGTGGGTTGGTGGTGCCGGCAGTGAAGGCGGGGCTGAAGCCGCTGACGCAGCCCGAGGAGATCTGGAACGGCGAGGAGAGGCTGACGGGGGTCGTGCCGCTCCACGGTGTGAGCGAGGCCGAGCTCGTGAAGCTCCCACAGCTCTCGGGGGTGTCCAGGGAGGCGGACGGGCCTCCGAAGAGGTCGAGCTTCAGCTCGTTGAAGGGCAGCTGGGGGTTTTCATTGAAGGTCGTGGTCAACTGACCCGTCAAGGGGTCTGCCTCGACGTGGCCCGCGAGCTTGACCAAGGCTCCGTCTGCCTCGGCGGTCACATAGATTGCAAGCAGCGAGCCGAATGGGTTGTTGTTCTGCTGGGCGAGAAATACCGAACCCTTGAGGGGGTCTGCGAGCAGGGGCGTTGAGATTTCAACGCCGCCGATCTTCGACGCGTCCGGGCACGCCGGTTGGTTCGGGTTATTCAGCCCGATCTGCGTAGGAGTGCAGGCCTGCAGCCCCGTCGCAGCCGACGGCGATGCGGTCATCCCAGTTGGCAGAGTGACCTTGGTTTCACGCAGCTCGGCCTCCGCGAGACCCAACGGATTGTCGTTCTGCGGAGAGCCCAGATCGACGTGCAAACCCGATGGAGAATCTGCAGCACTTGTTCCTGGCGCGATTTCCACGACGGGAGTGAAGTCAAGCTTTTCGCACCCGTTTATGGCCACAACCGGCGCCGTCCTGCTGACGTACTCATCCGGATACTGCCATGAGTCCGTACGGATGGTTACGCTCTGGGCGCCTACGCAGCTGGTGGGGTTCGTCAAGAACGGCTTCGGCAACCCATGTTCAGGGCACGGCGTGATTTTCGAGGGGCAGGCCCGGTTAATGTCGTGACTAGGATCGCCAGGCACGCCCCACAGTTCCAGTGTCACACCGGCGATCCCGACGCCCGTCGAGATGTTACGTACGTCAGCCGTGACGCCATAATCGCCGCCGGTACGAACCGTAGCGTCAATGTAGGCGCTCGCCACGTTGAGGATTTTTGCGCCAAGCTCAGCGGGCACGCCGGACGGCGGAACCATGTTATAGACCGCTGCGTGCTGTGGAGTTAGGTCGCTTCCTGTCGTCTGCATAACCGTCAATTCGCCGATTTGGCTCGCTCCGCTGCACTTTTCTTCCGCGAGCTGGCCGCGCGTGCACTTCGCGGTCGCCGACGGGTCACCGATGAAGCCCGGCGGGAGTTCCGTGCGAACGTCCTTCACGTTCTCGGGCACCGCGACTGACCCGGCGACTGTCTTCGTCGAAGCAATGGCAAAGCGCGTGATCCATGCATAGGGATGACTGCCTGCCTGTGTCTGCGGATGGCCGCTTGCATCCAGCGATTCGAAGGAGAGCATTTCCGGGCCGAACGTCGCGAACTCTTCGTCGGCGCCGTTCGCAACGCCTGCTTTGCTGCTCGCGACGAAATGGAAGTGATACATCGTTGCGGCACTCAGGCCCGCAACCACCGCTTCCACTTTTTGCGATCCGAAGCCTGACCCGACGTCTGCCGCGGCACAGGGCAGCGTCATGGCGTGGGCGTAGCCTGACGCCTCGAAGTCGGCCTGGGTCAGATACTGCAGCTGGCAAGTGGTGTCAGAGCCGAACGGGCTGACCAGCGCGCGCACTGTGGCCGTATGGCCGTCGACGCTCGCGGACTCCTGTTCGACCACCGGCGGCCCAGGTGTCGTGAACGTCTCGTCTTCCCCCTCCGCAGAGCCGCTTGCATTGCTGGCGTGCAAGCGGAAGTGATAGATCGTCGACGGCAAAACGGAGATCGTCGAGCTAACGTCGACAGCCGTCGAGTAGGGCGCCGCCGGTTCACATGGCCCGACGCTGGCTCCTTTGTAGCGTTCGCTCGGAAGATTTTCATTGAACTGCTGTCCGGTTATATATTCGAACGTGCAGGCCGTAATTTCGCTACCGCCGTCCGCCGTGTCCGGATCGAGATGACCGCTCACGATGGCGTTCGTTTCCTGGACGCTCGTGGCCGTGCCGGTCGTTACATCCGGGATCACGATGGTAGGCCCATAGATAAAGGCTTCGCCGCCGGTGAAGGTGGTGAGGTAGACCTTGCCTGTAAAGCTGCTGACGGCCAGGGACTCGAAGCTGACTTGCTGTTCTTTGCCGAAGGTGTCGAGCAGTCTGCCCGCCGAGTCGTACTCCGCGATCTGGTTTTCTTCGCCGGATCGGTAGACGTAGACACCGTTGGTGAAAGGATCAACCGCAACGTCGGTCGACGAACCGCTGTCGATCAGCGACACGAACGAGGGTTTGGCTTTAGCGTCGAACTTCACGACGTCTTCACCGCCGAAGAGGGAAGCGTTGGTTACGTAAAGTTCCCCGGCGGAGTTGAACGCGATCGCATACGGCTGGGTCAGGTGAGAATCCGCTATATCATCCACGTATTCGCCGGTCCCGGTGAATACGTCGATCACTTTATGGAGGCTGTCAGAGACGTATACGTAGCCATTGGTCGGGTTGACCGCCACACCACCAGGAGTGAAGCCGCCTTCCGGAGTCTCGCTGCCGGTGGGCCCCGCGCACTCTTTGACCGAGGGCGTTTCCGTACCGGTGATTTGGCAGAGGAATTTGCCGGCTTCGTCGAAGCGGTCGACGACGTTATGTTCGGCGTCGGCGACATAGACATCACCGGCGCTGGCGCCGGCGGAGCCGTCGACCGCAAGCCCATTACTTGAAGCGAACGTTTCCCAGTTGATGAAGCCGAAGGAGCCCTGCGGCGTTTCGGTACCTGTGAATTCGATGCCGGCAAAGGCACCTTCTTCGTCGAACTTATAGACCGTGCTGGGTTCTCCGAAGCTGGTCGGGCCGCCGACGTAAACGTCGCCGCCGCTGAGGCCGGTGGAGTTGTCGACCGCCACCGCGAGGGGAAGGCCGAGCGATTCATGCGGTACGTCGCTGCCTTTGAAGCTGCCTTCGAGCGTGTGCGTGACCTTCGCTACGGCCGGGGACGCAGACAGCGCGAGCCAGGCTGCGAGCACGACGAGCAGCGTGAGGGCGATACTCATAAGTCGGCGCCAGACGGTAGTGCTAACGGGCACGCTGCTTATTGTCATGCTGCTTTTGTTCATCGCCGTCATCTACGCTTTTACCGTTACGAGGGCCGTCACCGTAGATGGTGAGCCGCCGGCTGGGATAAAGCCGACATGTAGTTTCAGCCGCAACTTGCTTTTGTGCTTGCGGGCTCGCTTCTTGCTCGCGGTAAGCGTTACCTTGATGTCGTAGGTGCCGGCAGTCGCAGCCGAGCGAACCGCGGTCCTGATCCCGGTGCCGCTGATACTGATCCGCCCCTTACCGGGCACCCGCACGTGCACCCTAAAGGTCGAGCCGTGTACCGTCCTGGTGAGGATCTTCACGCTGGTCGTGCTCGGCGGTGCGGGCGCGGCAGCTGTTTCTAGGGCAGCTGAGCTCGCCGGCTCGAGCGCCGGCCCAAGCACCGCGGCGGGACCCCTGCACGTTTCAACGCCGCAAGAGACCGGAGCAGCGCTTGGTTCAGGGAAACCGCCGCCCTCTCTTGCGTCATAGAGACTGGCGCCCTGATCAGTATCACGTCCCACCAGTTGCTGGCTCGTCACGAAGAACACATCGCTACCCGTCGCGCTCACGTCGTAGAGGTAAGAGACTGAGTCGCCGGTGCCGCTCGATATCAGCGTCAGCGAGCCGTCGGTGAACTCATAGACGTTGGACAACCCGTTGGTGGCAGATGGAAGAAGGGCGTCGGATGTGTCGAAGAACACGCGGCCGTCTTCGGTCACGTTGCGCTGCATGTGCGCTGGCGCTGCCTCTTCCAAGAAGAAGGCTGGGACTGGCATGCGGATGCGGGTCGGCGCGGTGGGCGGCGCCCCGTCCGGGTTGCATGAGACACACACAAGCCGAGCTGTGTCGGTGCTATAGAGGAAGATCTCCTGATCAGGTTCGCCCGTCGCGGCGTCGGCGTTGTCGTAGCCAGTGAGTCGTTGGACGGAGTTGAATGCAAAGAACTGGCCGTCGGCCGACATCCTCGTCGTGCGATATTGCGGAGCCATCCAGTCGAGCTGGTCGGTGTGCGTAGCGAGCGTGGCGATGAACTTTGGAGGCCCGCCCGCTTCGGACAAATACAAGTTGGGCAGACCTGCTTCTGCGTGCGCGCCCTCGCCATTCTGGCCGGAACCAGGGAGGGCGCCTTCGGCCACAAAGTATGCGAGCGAGCCGGTGGCGTTGACGCCGCTGACGCCATCGACCCGCGCGTCCGGCGCGGCAGTAAGATCGGTCAGGTTACACCGCGGGTCGCTTCCCGCTTCCACGATGTGGCATTCGTAAAGGTTCTCACCGCTGCCTGTCACGGTGTCGCTTGTCAGGCCCAGTTCTCCTTCAGCTTCAGGCGCCCGGTCGATGAAGAACACCCGCGAGCCGTCGCCATTCGCCCACATGAAGCCGCCACCACCGCCCACACCTCCAGCCTGTGATGCATCCAGCTGCACGGTGCACGCTCTGTCTGGTTCGGTGCATTCGCCTTGAGGACCTAGAGTGCTCTGCGGCTGGTCGGCGTTCCGACGGCTGTAGAGGTCTCCCGCGGCCTCGAAGACGATACTTGTTCCCGCGGACGATACGGCCCTCGTGAACGTCGCGGCGCCAGGTTCTTCAAAGCCCAGAGTCTGATATCCGGTCGCCAATACGCCGGCGACCGGCGTCCCATCGGGGAGTCTAGTCACGAGCCGGACTTGTCCCTTGGCCCACTCGTATAGGTCTTCGCCCGCCGGTGCTTCCGGCGTGAGCTTTGCTTCCTCGGTGAAGACGACATGCGTGAGGTCGGAGGAGGCCGCCTGGAACCAAGCGTCGCTTTCTTCACCCGGAACCTCAGTGACATTCACGAGTTCGTGGCTGCCATCTTCGTTGCCCTGCAAGAACACGTTCTGGTGATGCGGCGGCTCGCTGCTCACCAGACGCGGTTCGTCGTGGCCACACCTGCGAGTTTCGGTTTTTCCCGGAGGGTTGTAGCCCGGTTGGCCGAAGCCATCGCTCAGAATGCCCTTCGAGAGATCGGGCGTGTAGGCGAGCATCGATGGGAGGCACAAGGCGCTGCTACTCGCGGACTGGGGTGGGATGAGGCCTTGTGTCTGCCAACCTGAAGGACCACGAACGGCAAGGAAGTAAGGACCATCCGTACTAGCCTTCGCCGGCGCCGCGGTGGAAAAGAATGCGATCTTTGCTCCCGAGTCAGATGGCTGCTCGCTCCAGGGGCTACCGTTAGGCCTGTTCCCGGCTTCCACAAGGTTCTCAATCGTGCCCGCAGTTTCGAAAAGGGGTTCGACGCGAGGTTCCGTCACCAACTCAAACGCCCGGCAATCAGGAAGGTAGGCCGAGTAGCCAGTCCGAAGCGCTTCGTTGGCGCAGCCCGCAGCAGAGGCGCTTGCCGGCCGGCACAATACGAGAGTCAGGATCGCCGCAGCCACCCATCCCAAAGCACATGCATCCCAGGCATAGCTCCCCAGGCCTCTCTCTGCAAAAAACGGCGGACGTGTGAGACCCCAACCTTTGAAGGAGGTTCTGCGACTGGTATGAACATGACTCAG